>NZ_LZRN01000015.1 GCF_001678675.1 Gelidibacter algens | reverse complement strand
AGGGAAGGAGACATGATGGATATATATTAAACTTTAACTAAAAATTACCCACAACAGTTCCCTTTCCTTTGGAAAGGGTTAGGGATAGGAAAATGAAACAAGCATACATAGTAAAAGCATACAGAACCGCAGTTGGCAAAGCACCAAAAGGCGTATTCCGTTTTAAGAGAGCTGATGAATTGGGCGCTGAGACCATCCAATACATGATGAAACAATTACCAAACTTTGATGTCAAACGTATTGATGACGTGATGGTTGGTAATGCCATGCCGGAAGGATCGCAAGGATTGAATTTTGCACGATTTATCTCCCTGATTGGATTAGATAGCGTCGATGTTCCTGGAGTAACGGTCAACCGTTTTTGTTCTTCTGGAATAGAAACCATCGCCATGGCTTCGGCAAAAATTCAAGCAGGAATGGCTGACTGTATTATCGCAGGAGGTGCTGAAAGCATGAGCTCCGTGCCGATGTCGGGTTACAAACCAGAATTAAACTATGACACCATAAAAGCGGGCCACGAAAGTTATTATTGGGGCATGGGAAACACTGCTGAGGCTGTTGCCAAACAGTATAATGTCTCTCGTGAAGCTCAGGATGAGTTTGCTTATAATTCGCACATGAAAGCTTTGAGAGCACAAGCTGAAAATCGTTTTCAGGATCAAATCGTGCCGATTACGGTGGATGAAACTTATGTGGATTCCAACGGAAAAAAAGCAACTAAATCTTATACGGTTACTAAGGATGAAGGTCCACGTGCCGGAACCAGTTTAGAAGCCTTGGCCAAGTTAAGACCTGTCTTTGCTGCTGATGGTAGTGTGACTGCCGGTAATTCCTCACAAATGAGTGATGGCGCTGCCTTTGTGATGGTTATGAGTGAAGCGATGGTTAAAGAATTAAATCTTGAACCTATTGCACGCTTGGTCAATTATGCGGCTGTAGGTGTTGAACCTCGCATCATGGGCATTGGGCCAGTAAAGGCCATTCCAAAAGCGCTTAAACTATCAGGTTTGGAGCAAAAAGATTTGGATTTGATTGAGCTAAACGAAGCTTTTGCTTCACAATCAGTAGCCGTTATTAGAGAACTCGATCTTAATCAAGATATCGTAAATGTCAATGGTGGCGCCATTGCGTTAGGCCATCCACTTGGATGTACAGGTGCAAAATTATCTGTACAATTGTTTGACGAGATGCGCAAACGAAACATGCAAGGAAAATATGGTGCAGTTACCATGTGCGTTGGAACGGGTCAAGGTGCTTGTGGGATATTTGAATTTTTGAAATAAAATCCCATCCTAACCTTCCCAAAGAGAAGGAACGATTGAAAACAAAAAATAAAATAAATTATAAATTTTAATTAAACACCCTGTAAAAGCCCTCTCCTATGGAGAGGGTTGGGAGAGGCTTATGGAAACACAACTAGAAAAAGAAATTTTACGCGGCGGACAATTCCTCGTGAAGGAAACAAAATGCGAAGACATCTTCACCCCTGAAGACTTCAGTGAAGAGCAAAAAATGATGCGCGACTCGGTCATCGAGTTTAATGATCGTGAGATTATTCCTCATAGAGATCGCTTTGAAGCTAAGGATTATGCGTTGACTGAAGAGGTGATGCGCAAAGCTGGAGACATGGGCTTCTTAGGTGTTTCGGTTCCGGAAGAATACGGCGGACTTGGAATGGGATTCGTTTCTACCATGATTGTTTGTGAATACATATCAAGTGGAACTGGTTCTTTTAGCACCGCTTTTGGAGCACATACAGGAATTGGAACCATGCCAATCACCCTTTATGGTACCGAAGAACAAAAACAAAAATACGTCCCAAGATTAGCAACTGGCGAATGGTTTGGTGCATACGCACTGACGGAACCAGGAGCTGGTTCTGATGCCAATTCTGGTAAAACAATTGCTACGCTTTCTGAAGATGGCAAATCGTACAAAATCAACGGACAAAAAATGTGGATTTCCAATGCTGGGTTCTGTCAAATGTTCATCGTTTTTGCACGTATTGAAAATGATAAAAATATCACATGTTTTATCATTGAAAAAGATCTCAATAATGGTATCACTTTAGGCGAAGAAGAACACAAACTGGGTATCCACGCTTCTTCTACAAGACAAGTATTCTTTAGTGACACTGTTGTTCCTGCAGAAAACATGTTGGCTGGTCGTGGTGAAGGTTTTAAAATTGCGATGAATGCGTTGAATATTGGTCGTATCAAATTGGCTGCCGCGTGCTTGGATTCTCAACGCCGTGTCACTACAACTGCAGTTCAATATGCCAACGAACGTAAACAATTCAACACCCCGATTTCAGATTTTGGAGCTATTAAATTGAAGTTAGCTGAAATGGCAACCAACTGTTATGCTGGTGAATCCGCCTCTTACAGAGCTGCTAAAAATATCGAAGACCGAATCGCTATGCGTGAAGCCTCAGGAAACAGTCATCAAGAAGCAGAATTAAAAGGTGTTGAAGAATATGCGATTGAATGTTCAATATTAAAGGTTGCTGTATCTGAAGACATACAACATTGTGCTGATGAAGGGATCCAGATTTTTGGCGGTATGGGCTTCTCTAAAGACACACCTATGGAAGCTGCGTGGAGAGATGCGCGTATTGCACGTATTTATGAAGGCACTAACGAGATCAACAGAATGTTATCTGTTGGTATGTTGGTAAAAAAAGCCATGAAAGGCCATGTTGATTTGTTAGGTCCTGCCCAAGCGGTTGCTGATGAGTTGATGGGAATCCCTTCTTTTGAAACCCCAGATTATTCTGAATTGTTTGCAGAAGAAAAGGAAATGGTTGCCAAATTGAAGAAAGTATTCTTAATGGTTGCAGGTGCTGCGGTACAAAAATTTGGTCCAGATTTAGATGGTCAACAACAATTGTTATTGGCTGCATCTGACATTTTGATTGAAATCTATATGGCAGAATCCACACTCTTGAGAACCGAGAAAAATGCGAAACGTTTTGGCGAAGCATCTCAAGAAATTCAGATAGCAATGGCTAAATTATACCTGTATAATGCCGTTTCTATTGTAGAGAAAAACGGGAAGGAAAGTATCATCTCATTTGCTGAGGGCGATGAACAACGCATGATGTTGATGGGCTTGAAACGTTTTGTAAAATACACGAACTATCCAGACATTGTGGATTTACGTAAAGCAATTGCTGAAAAAGTAAAAGGTGAGAACAAGTATCCTTTTTAATGCATCAATAACTTTCAGATTTTGAAGTCCGAAAAGTCGGGTTTGAAATTTCAATTAGACTTTTGTTTCTAAAATTCTGACTAACTCAAATTTTAGTAATCAAAGAAGCCAGTTCGTTAACGCGAGTTGGCTTCTTTATTTTCATTATATTTAGAAAATAAACAATGAAAACAATGAAAAGATTAGCGACTCAGCTGCTTCTTATACTGCCCATATTCCTTTTTGCCCAACCAAATACTGAAGTTTTTCTATTTGATCTGAAAACTGAGAAGGACAATTTTCAATTGTCAAATTTCAAAAACATTTCTAATAATGAAGGTTATGACAACCAACCGTCATTCATGGATAACAAAACTTTATTGTATGCTGGTACGCGAAATAGCCAAACTGATATTGTCAAATATGATCTTAATTACGGTTCAACAACCTGGATCTGTTTTACGGAAGGAGTCGAATATTCGCCATTAAAAATTCCAAATCAAAATGCAGTTTCAGCGATCAGGTTGGATCCTGACGGAAAGCAGCGTCTCTATCGCTACAATTTAAAAACCACCACCAACACTGTTATTTTAGATACGTTGGTAGTGGGTTATCATGTTTGGTTTGACCAAAACACTCTTGTTTCCTCTGTTTTGGAAGCAGACTTTTTATCGCTTTATACCTCCGATTTAAAAACACGGCAAAATAAAAAGATAACAACTCATGTTGGCCGTTCATTGCACAACATTCCAAACTCTAAGCTGATCAGTTTTATTTCTAAAAACAAAAATGGTCCCTCAGAAATTAAATCATTAAATCCTTTAAACGGCACTATTAAAACAATTACTCAAACACTTTCTGAGGGTGAAGATATGTGTTGGATGCCAGATGGCAGGATTTTGATGACCAAAGGCGATGCCATCCTCCAATTCAATCCAAAAAGCCAATTCGGTTGGGTAGAAGTGGCCTCTTTGAAAGATTTTGGCATTACCAATCTCACACGTTTAGCTATAAGTCCCGATGGAAAAAAATTGGCCATTGTTGGAGAACTTTTAACTCAAAAGTTAGAACCAAAACTTGAACGCATCAAATGGATTGCCGGCAATTGGAAAGGTGAAGCCTTTGGTGGACAAACTGAGGAAAACTGGAGTGAACCTTCTGCCGGTTCCATGATGGCCACTTTTAAGTTGATTGAGAATGACAAGGTGGTTTTTTATGAAATTGTAATCATTCGTGAAGTTGAAAATTCCTTAATTTTACAACTCAAACATTTTGGAAGTGATCTTAAAGGTTGGGAAACAAAAGATGAAACTGTCGATTTTCCATTAAAAGAAATCACAGAAAATAAAGTAGTTTTTGAAGGTATGACCTTTGAAAAACTTAGCGCCAATGAAATGACTATATATGTCGATATCAAACATGACAATGGCAGTATTGAAACCGTAAAATTTAATTACAAAAAATGAAACAGTTGATAGCAATCTTATGCCTTTTAATTGGGGCTTCCAGTTGCAAAAACTCCGGAAATAGCACTTCAACAAGTCAAAAAAATGAGTACCAATTGCGTCAGGTCTTAAAAGCAGAACAAGCACCCGTAATTGATGGACAAGCTTCAGACAGCATCTGGCAAAAAGCCACATCCTACTCTATTGATCAACTTTGGTTGGGCGAAACGTATTCTGCTGAAGATTTTGAAGGTTCCTATAAATTAACTTGGACTGAGGACGCGCTTTATGCATTGGTTGAAATTAAAGATGACTCGCTCTTTGAACAACACGCTGATCCTTTAAAACTTTGGTGGGATGATGATTGTGTGGAAGTGTTTATTGATGAAGATAATAGCGGCGGAGAGCATCAATATAATCACAATGCCTTTGCCTATCACGTGGCCTTGGATGGGAATGTGGTAGACATGTCCCCTAAAAAAACGGGGCATTTGTATAACCACCATGTCACCTCAAAACACGTTACCACAGGAAATACGACCCTATGGGAATTGCAAATTTCGCTTTATGATGACAGCTATAAAGAGAACGAAGAAAATAGTCCCGTAAAATTATCTGAAGGCAAAAAAATTGGTTTCGCCATTGCCTATTGCGATAATGATGGCAGCATAGAACGTGAAAACTTTATCGGATCTATCGCTGTAGACGGCGAAGATAAAAACAGAGGCTGGATAGATGCCAGCATTTTTGGAACCATTCAATTAAAAAATTAAAATCCATACCACATGAATTATTTGATGACGCTTGCGCTTTTGATCGCATTTAATTTTACTTCTGCACAAACAGATCAAAAAATCTATGATATTATTGACAACGTTTCTGCTGACAGAATCAAGAAAGATGTAAAAACCCTTGTTGATTTTGGCACACGTAATACCTTTAGTGATACCGTTTCCCAAACACGCGGTATTGGCGCTGCCAGACGCTGGATCAAGCAAGAATTTGAAACCATTTCAAAAGATTGCAACAATTGCATGAACGTTTTTTATCAAAAGGATTTTGTGACCAAAGAAGGCAACAATCGGGTGCCACACGATGCCTGGATCGTTAATGTAGTGGCCATTCAGAAAGGCACAAAATATCCAAACCGTTATATTATTATGAGTGGGGATATTGATTCCCGAGGCAGTGACACCATGGATTTTACTTCAGATGCGCCAGGTGCCAACGACAATGCCTCAGGAATGGCGGGAGCTATTGAAGCCGCCCGTGTGTTATCAAAATACAAATTTGAAAGCAGCATTGTTTATGTTGGACTCTCTGGCGAAGAACAGGGACTTTTTGGTGGTGGCGGACTAGCCGCTTATGCTAAGGAAAAAGGATGGGACATTATCGGTATTTTGAATAACGATATGATTGGCAATATTGAAGGTGTTGATGGCGTGATTGACAATAGGACCTTTCGGATTTTTTCCGAACCTGTTCCACCAACAGAAACTGAACGCGAACGCCAAATGCGTCGTTTTTATGGCGGTGAAGTAGATGGCATTTCACGTCAATTGGCGCGTTATGTCCACAAAACAACGCAAACCTATATGCCAGAAATGAATCCGATGATGGTATACAGATTGGACCGCTTTGGTCGAGGAGGTCATCACCGTCCGTTCAATGATTTGGGTTTTGCCGGCATCCGGATCATGGAAGCCCATGAAAACTATACCCAGCAACATCAAGATATCCGTACAGAAAACGGCATCACTTATGGAGACACTTTTGAACATGTCAATTTCCCGTACGCTGCCAAATTAACGGCCGTTAATGCCATCAATATGGCTAGTTTAGCTTCTGCCCCTCCTGCGCCAAAAAGCGTTGCTATCGGTGGCATCGTTGAGGCCTCTGCGAAATTAAAATGGGATAAAGTTGATGGTGCCACAGGATATAAAATTTATTGGAGAGATACCACGTCTCCAACTTGGGACCATTCCAGATATGTTGGCGATACTGACGAATTTACCTTAGACGGCATCGTTATCGACAATTCCTATTTCGGCGTTGCTTCTGTAGGAAAAGATGGTCATGAGAGTGTGGTGGTTTTTCCAAACTCGATTATAAGAAATTAAACTATCCCTATGTACAAGTGCTTTTTCATTCTTTTAATTTTAGTTGCTTCACAAACCTTTCAAGCACAAGAGCAAGTATTTACAAAACAGGATACTTTAAGAGGTTCCATAACCCCTGAACGTGCTTGGTGGGATTTGACCTATTACCATTTGGATGTATCAGTTGATCCGTCAACTAAATCTATAAAAGGCAAAAACACGATAAACTATAAAGTTTTAGAATCCAATGCCGTTCTTCAAATTGATTTACAACCGCCATTACATATCACGAAGGTCACTCAAAATGGAGAAACCCTCAACGTGAGGCATGACGGGAATGCACATTTTATCACCTTAAAAAGCGACCAAAAAATTGGAAGCCACCAAAGTATAGACGTTTATTATGAAGGCCAACCCAAAGAAGCGGTAAGAGCACCTTGGGATGGTGGATTTTCTTGGAAAAAGGATGATAATGGCAACGACTTTGTGGCCACATCATGTCAAGGACTTGGCGCAAGTGTGTGGTGGCCCAATAAAGACCATATGTATGATGAAGTGGACAGCATGCTCATTAGTGTCACTGTCCCAAAAGATTTGATGAATGTCTCCAACGGACAATTGCGCAGCATTGAAACCAATACTAATGACACCAAAACTTATAATTGGTTTGTCAATAACCCGATCAATAACTATGGTGTTAATGTCAATATTGGAGATTATGTTCATTTTAATGAAGACTATAACGGTGAAAAAGGTCCGTTGAAAATGGATTATTATGTCTTAAAAAATAATCTGGAAAAAGCAAAAATACAATTTAAGGATGCACCAAAAATGATGGAAGCTTTTGAGCATTGGTTTGGTCCCTATCCATTTTATGAAGATGGCTATAAATTGGTGGAAGTACCTTATTTGGGCATGGAGCACCAGAGTTCAGTTACTTATGGCAATCAGTATAAAAATGGCTATTTAGGTCGTGATTTATCAGGAACAGGATGGGGTTTAAAATTTGATTTTATCATCATCCACGAATCTGGTCATGAATGGTTCGCCAACAACATCACCTATAAGGATATTGCGGACATGTGGATCCACGAGAGTTTTACGGCCTATTCCGAAGGTTTATTTTTAGATTATTTTTATGGTAAGGATGCCGCCGCAGCGTATGTGATAGGCACCCGACAAAGTATTGGTAATACGTCGCCAATTATCGGTACGTATGGCGTTAATCAAGAAGGTTCTGGAGACATGTATTACAAGGGTGCCAATATGTTGCACACCTTAAGACAATGGATTGATGACGATGAAAAGTGGCGCCAGATTTTGAGAGGACTCAACGAGACATTTTACCATCAAACCGTGACGACAGAACAAATTGAAAATTATATTTCTGAGATGTCGGGAATTGATTTGAATGCTTTTTTTAATCAATACTTGAGAGATACCCGAATTCCGACCTTGGAATATGAACTAAAAGACAAGCAATTAAGATACCGCTGGACCCAAACAGTTGCAGACTTCAAAATGCCTATCCAAATATTAATTGACGGGACAGAACAATGGCTATCACCTAAAGCGACTTGGTCTACAATGGAAACAAATGCGAGCACTTTGCAAATTGATCCTGATTTTTACGTCTATTCTAAAAAATTATAATGCTTGCATCCTATTACAACTTGAAAATCCGTTAACAATTCTTTAAGAAGATTATAATCCTTTTTGTATAATTTTGCCTCTATCCCTAATAATCTTCCATTGAAACAGCGTCTTAGCAAATTGGCAAAATCCACACGGTGGTATAGAAAAACACACCGATGGATTGCTATTATTTTGGTGTTTTTTATGTTTATAGTGGGCGTAACCGGACTTTTATTAACATGGAAGGATGAGCTTCAATTAAAACCTTCCAGTGCAAAAGTTGCTGCAGAAAATAGGTCATTGATTTCTTTGCAGACCATACATGACAAGGCCGTCTCTTATATTGAATCCCAAAATCTCTCTTCAGAAATTAACCGCATTGATTACAGGCCAAATAAAGGAATAGCCAAGGTTAGATTTGAGCAACATTTTACAGAGCTCCAAATTGATTGTTACACAGGCGCTATCGTTTCAGAAAAAAATAGAACGGCCGATGTTGTTGAGATGATCCATGATGGTTCCATCATCGATTTTGTATTCAGCAACAGTTCTTCAACTTCAAAGTTGGTGTATTCTACATTCACTTCTTTGGGCTTGTTATTTCTATCTTTTAGCGGATTTATATTATGGTTAAGGCCAAGAAAAATGAAAAAATTAAAGACTTCAGGAACTGATGCATCATAAAGATTGTGTGTACAGTTTCACAAAGGATAACAGAAAGAACGACTTCTTCTAAAAAAAGAAAACCCAGCATATTTAAATACTGAGTTTTAGTGTTCGATTAATCTGTTTTATGAAATTGATCTCCCATTTAACCATCAATCTCCTTCGGCTGGGAATTCTTTTCTTTTTGGTATTTGTATGCTAAATAGACCAATTGCATACCTATTAAAACCATGCTGGCCTTTCTACTCTTGACGAAAAAGTTCGCCATTCCTATTATAGTTGCTGCTGTCATAATTTCTTTTTAATGTTATGCATTGTCACGTGGCTGATGCTTTTCCTGTTTTTGTTTCACCTGTGGGTTAATTTCTTTTCCGTCAGAGGCCTTTTCCTTAATATTAATGGCGTGCTCTTTCTTACTTTGTCTGTCCGGCATTTGTTCGTTTTTATCTGTCTTCATAATAGTTTTATTTTAAAAGTTGATACTTTATAAATATAGATGAAATCACTACAACAATTTGATCCAAAAGCGTACATCATTGACTCTAATCCAAATAACTAGGCTTACAACCCGCTAATAAAACTGCCATAAGGATCTTTAAATTGGGTGCCTTCAGAAAAACGGAACTTGTTTAATTGTTTAAATTCCACCAAAGCCCACAACACAAATTCCTTCACGAAATAGCTTTCTTCTTTGGACAGATTAGGTTGATGCTCGCCCAACAAGTCATCTAAGGGTGTAATGGCATCCAACAACTCTTTATATTCTTTATCCCTTAGATCATCAAGAAGTTCAAACCCTTCCTTTTGATTAAAAAACCAAGAAATGATTTCGTCATAAGGTGTTTCGGCATCATCCTTTTTAAGCTTTTCAATTTTAGGAAAAAACTCTTCAAACAGACTTTTAACGCCTTCACCAATTAAATTATAAGCTACAACTGCAGCACCTTCTTGCTCTCCCTCATACACCAATTCTACTTTTCCCGTAATTGACGGGATAATGCCTACAAAATCACTTAAGCGCACCATCGTTTTGTCATCGCCTGCTTTTAACGCACGACGCTCAGCGGTACTCAATAAATTTTCCAACGCGGTGATGCTCAAACGCGCACTCACACCACTCTTGGAATCAATATAATCGCTTTCTCGTGCTTCAAAAACAATTTGCTCCAATAAATCTCTTGCCAAATCAGGAACCATAACCGATTCTTTTTGGCCTTCCACTACCCGCGCCTCTTGTTCCGTAATCAAGCGTGCAGTTTCAATATCTACAGGATAATGGGTCAGGATCTGAGATCCAATTCTATCTTTTAACGGGGTCACAATACTTCCTCTGTTGGTATAATCTTCGGGATTTGCAGTAAATAAAAACTGGATATCCAATGGCAATCTTAGTTTAAAACCTCTAATTTGAATATCGCCCTCCTGCAAAATATTAAACAATGCCACCTGAATCCGTGCTTGTAAATCTGGAAGCTCATTGATGACAAAAATACAACGGTTGGCCCGCGGAATCATTCCATAATGGATGACGCGATCATCAGCATAACTCAGTTTTAGGTTTGCCGCCTTTATCGGATCGACATCCCCAATAAGGTCAGCCACGGTAACATCTGGCGTTGCTAATTTTTCAGCAAAACGCTCACTTCTATGAAGCCAATAAATAGGAGTATCATCACCTTTTTCCTTTATTAATTCCTTGGCATATCTTGAAATTGGATTTAGTGGATCATCATTAATTTCTGACCCTTCCACTACCGGAATATATTCATCCAGAAGATTCAACATCAGTCGTGCCAATCGGGTTTTTGCTTGTCCGCGCAATCCCAATAGATTGATGTTGTGTCGTGATAAAATGGCGCGTTCCATTTCTGGTATCACTGTGTTTTCATACCCATGAACGCCTTCAAAGGTTGTTTCTTTATTCTTAATTTTTTGGATCAGATTATCGCGTAATTCATCTTTGATGGATTTTGACTGATATGCTGCCTTTTTTAATTCGCCTATTGTTTTAATGTCTCTCATAGTCCTTTCCCTAGCCCTCTCCAAAGAAGAGGGAACTGTTATGGGGTATTTAATTTATAATTATAGTATCTAGTGTATTTTTCCGAATTCGCTCCTCCCCTTCGGGGAGGCTGGGTGGGGCCTCTACCCCCTAATCCGTTTCTTCCTATTGGTCTCATAATCCTCAAAAATCATCTCACCCAAACCTTTTAATCCGGTGTAAAACGCTTTTCCTTGATTGGCTTTTGTGAACTCTCTCACAAACTGCATCAAATACTGATCTTGGGCAATCATGAATGTAGTAATGGGGATGTGCAATCTTCTGGCTTGTTGGGCCATGTCATAACATTTATTAGTGATATATGGATTAAGACCCGCACTGTCCTTGTAATACTGCCCATCCGGAAGTCTTAGACAGCTCGGTTTCCCATCAGTAATCATAAAAATTTGCTTGTTGGTGTTTCGCTTTCGTCGCAGTAAATCCATGGCCAATTGTAAACCGGCCACGGTATTGGTATGGTATGGTCCCACTTTTAAATAAGGCAAATCCTTAATTTCTATCTGCCATGCATCGTTGCCAAATACCAAAATATCCAAGGTGTCTTTTGGATAGCGTGTGGTAATCAATTCGGCCAAAGCCATCGCTACTTTTTTTGCAGGAGTAATACGGTCTTCTCCGTATAAAATCATACTATGACTGATATCAATCATCAACACCGTACTCATTTGCGATTTGTGTAGTGTTTCCTCAACCACCAAATCTTCTTCAGAAAGTTTAAAATCGCCAATCCCATGGTTGATCTGTGCATTTTTTAAACTTTCGGTTACAGAAACCTTGTCCAAGGCATCTCCAAATTGGTAGTCTCTAAAATCGCCGGTGTGCTCATCGCCAGTTCCCGGACTTTTACTTTTATGATTGCCTTGGCCGCTGCGTTTGATGTTTCCAAAAATTTGATCAAGCGCTTGCTGGCGTATGGCTCTCTCTGTTTTGGCAGTAATGGCCATTCCTCCATTGCCATCGGTATCAATTTCTTCTTTGATATAGCCCTTTTTCTTAAGGTCTTCAATAAAATCGTCAACAGTGTATTCTGCAGTGGTCAATTTATACTCTTTGTCAAGCTCTCTTAACCAATCGATAGCTTCATCAAAATCGCCCGAAGTATGCGTGATTAATTCCTTGAAAATTTCGAAAAGTTTATCAAAAGGAGATTGAAAAGGCGCTTCGTAAGTTTTGAAGACGAAGCCCTTTTTTAAAGTATTTTTTGTTTTTCATAGCTGCATAAAATTACGGCTTTTTCAATTCATGAAGTAAGGCATTAACATCTATTTTAAGTATCGAATCATAAGTTTTGATTATATTTAGATCGACTAAAACCAACTCTTAATGAAAAAAACACTTTTCTTTTTGATGCTCTTTGCATCATGTTCTCTTTTTGCTCAAGAATTTTCTCTCGATTTACTAAAAAGTATGAAGCCTCGTAATATTGGCCCAGGTGGTATGTCTGGACGTGTAACGGCTATTGACGCCGTACATTCCAATCCAGATATTATGTACGTAGGAACGGCTTCAGGAGGCCTTTGGAAATCAACGTCAGGAGGAATTAAATGGGATCCTATTTTTGACAAAGAAGTCACCGCATCAGTTGGTGCTGTGGCAATTCAACAATCAAATCCAAGCGTGATTTGGGTAGGTACTGGAGAAGGAAATCCGAGAAATAGTTTGAATGGTGGCTATGGCATTTATCGGTCGCTTGATGGCGGTAAAAGTTGGCAATTAAAAGGTCTAGAAAAAACAAGACATATCCACCGAATCATTATTGACCCAACCAATCCAAATGTAATTTATGTGGCAGCTATCGGCTCACCTTGGGGCGAACATCCTGAACGTGGTGTTTTTAAAACGACCGATGGCGGCGACACTTGGAACAAAATTCTCTTCGCTAATAATAAGACTGGTGCTGCCGATTTGGTTATGGATCCAACAAACCCAAATAAATTGATTGCTGCACTATGGGAACACAAACGCGAGCCTTGGTTTTTCAATTCTGGTGGTGAAGGTTCGGGATTGCACATGACCCATGATGGTGGAAAAACATGGAAAAAGTTAACAGATAAAGATGGCTTACCAAAAGGAGATCTCGGTCGTATTGGAATCGCCATTGCGCCCAACAAACCAAACATTGTTTACGCGTTAGTTGAAGCAGAAAAAAACGCACTCTATAAAAGTGAAGATGGTGGTTTTAAATGGAAAATGATCAATGACAAAAATGATATCGGCGATCGTCCTTTTTACTACTCTGAAATTTATGTAGACCCTCAAAATGAAAATCGTGTCTATTCAGTATTTACATATATAAACGTCAGTCAAGACGGTGGAAAGAATTTTGATCAGCTGATGCCAGCTTACGGCGTTGACAATGGCGTCCACCCTGATCATCACGCATGGTGGATACATCCTAAAAACGGCCAATTTATGATTGATGGAAATGATGGCGGACTGAATATCACTAAAGATGGTGGGAAATCATGGCGATTTATAGGCAATCTTCCTGTGGCGCAATTTTATCATATTAGCGTCGATAATGAATTTCCATACAATGTGTATGGAGGCATGCAAGATAATGGGTCTTGGCGAGGGCCAGCTTATGTTTGGCGTGATCAGGGCATACGCAACAGCTATTGGCAGGAAATCAGTTTTGGGGATGGTTTTGATGTCGTTCCAGACAAAGATGATTCGCGCTATGGATGGTCAATGAGTCAGCAAGGTTATGTGACACGGTATGACTGGCAAACAGGTAATAACTATATCGTCCGTCCTACACATCCAGAGGCTGACACTGAATTGCGTTTTAATTGGAATTCTGCCATTAACATGGATCCATTTGATAATAGCACCATTTACTTTGGCAGTCAATTTGTACATAAATCAACCGATAAAGGTGAGACTTGGAGCATCATTTCCCCAGACTTAACCACTAATGATCCTGAAAAACTTAAACAAAGCGAAAGTGGTGGCATTACCATGGATGCCACTGGAGCTGAAAACCACTGTACCATTTTGGTTATCGAACCTTCTCCGGTTGAACAGAATATGCTTTGGGCAGGAACAGATGATGGCCGTGTCCATATCACTCAAAACGGTGGACAAAACTGGACCGATGTCACCAAAAACATCAAAGGGCTTCCTGCAGGCAGTTGGATTCCACAAATAAAGGCATCCAATAAAAACAAAGGTGAAGCATTACTGGTCGCCAATGATTATAGACGTTTCAATTTTGCACCATATGCCTACCGCACTAAAGATTATGGCAAAACGTGGACACGTATCATTGACGAAACAGATGTTATCAGTTACACGTTATCTATTGTTGAAGATTTAGAAGAACCAAATTTAATGTTCCTAGGCACTGATGACGGCCTATATATCTCAATAGACGCCGGCACCGAGTGGACCAAATGGACAGAAGGGTTTCCAACCGTGTCCGTCAAGGATTTAGTGATTCACCCTCGCGAGCATGACCTAATCATTGGAACCTTTGGAAGGGCCGCATGGGTTATGGATGATATTCGTCCGCTTCGGGAATTGGCTAAAAACAAACAATTGGTCAATCAAAAATTAGAATTATTCACACCGCCAATAGCCTATCAAGCAGCATATCAACAACCCACCGGAAGTAGATTTGGAGCTGATGCTATGTATCAAGGAGAAAACAAACCTTCAGGCGTTCAATTGTCTTATTATGTGAAAATCGATCCTAAAAAAGATACTATTAACACTGATATTAAGCCGAAAGATATTCTAGAGAAAAGCCAAAAACCTAAAACCGAGAACTTAAATCCTTCGGATGAAGATTTCCCAGAAGAAGAAATTGTAGAATCTGAGAATGATACACTTCAAAAGGTGAAAGATGTGAAATGGGATACCTTGACGATGCACATTTATGATGCTGACAGACTTATCCGAACCCTAGAACAAAAAGCACCAGATTCAAGCGGGGTTTACAAATGGTCGTGGTATATGGATGAAGCAGGTGTGGACAGACCTTCCAAATCAACGACAAAAAGAAAAAGTGAACCAAGTGGTGTCATTGTAAAACCAGGAGATTACAGAGCCGTAATCACCTTTGGCGACCACACTTCCGAAGAGATAATTACTGTAAAATCAGATCCTCGTTTAGACATTTCTGCCAAAAATACTGACGACGTATATGCCGCATCTAAAGAATTGGAACAACTGCAAAAAACTGCAGCCGACGCTGTGGCACAATTGGTGGAAAGTAAAACTGTAGCCGAAAATTTTGAAAAGAACTTGAACGCATTGGACAAGACTAAATACAAAGCTGAAATTAAGTCTTCAAAAGATATTATTAAAGACCTTGACAGCCTTATTGCAAGGTATTTGGGCAAAGAAGACAAACGCCAAGGTATTACTCGCAATCCCGAAATAACGGTTATGCAACGCATTGGCATTGCCAATGGTTATGTGCAGTCCAGACAAAATGGTATCACATCCACAGAGACAACCTTAATAAAGCATGCCAAGAATGAACTACAATCGGCTTTGGAAAAGACCAATACATTTTTCGAAAAAGACTGGCAAATATATCAAACACGTATAGAAAGCTTACAAGCATCACCATTCAAACCAATCAAAACCTTTAAATTATGAAGTACATTAGTTTCGTATTAGTATTACTGACATTTGTCTCATGTAAGGACAAAAAAGACATGAAAAATGAAGATACTGCCATCAAGGTTGAGCAGTATACCATTGAACAATTTATGGATAACGAAGCCGTTGGCGGTGGCAGTTTTTCATATGACAACTCCAAACTTCTTATCTCCAGCAACCGTTCAGGGATTTACAATGTGTACACGGTTCCTGCCACCGGAGGGAGCTACACGCCTGTTACGGCATCTGACAGCACGTCTTATTTTGCAGAATCATTTTTTCCAAATGATGACCGTATGTTATTGTCTGCAGATGGCAATGGGGACGAAATCAATCATCTGTTTTTACGGGACACCACCGGAACCATCACCGATTTGACTCCAGAAAAAGGAGTGAAATCAGAATTTTATGGTTGGGCTGAAGATGGCAAGACCTTTTACTTCGGATCTAACAAAATGAATCCGAAATTTTTTGATGTCTATGAGATGGATCTCACTAATTTCAACTCAAAAATGATCTATCAAAATAATGATGGTTTGAATTTTAGTAGCATCTCCAATGACAAAAACCACATTGCTTTGGTGCAGTCTTTAAATACCAATGACAGTGACTTATTTATTTATAACGTAAAAACACGAGAGAAAACAAAGATCAATGAGAACCAAAGCGGCAATGCAGCACAGGATTTTTCTAATGATAGCGCTTCACTTTATTATACGACTGACAATGGTGCTGAATTTTCATATCTGATGAAATACGATCTCAATACCAAAGAAAAATCTAACGTGCTTCAGAAACCTTGGGACATTTCAGGGGCTGGCTTTACAGAAAAAGGCAACTATATGGTCGTTTATGTTAATGAAGATGGTAAAAATGTCATTGAAGTTATTGATACAAAGACAAACATGCCTATTGAACTGCCCGATTTTGGAGACCAAAGCATTACCAGTGTCGGAATGAGCGATGATGAAAAATGGATGCGCATGTATGTTGGTGGATCCAACACACCATCTAATTTATACACTTACAATTTTGAAACTAAAGAACAGCACAAACTCACCAATGTATTAAATGAAGACATTCATCCTGAAGATTTGGTTACCGCCAAGGTGGTGCGCTACAAATCTTTTGACGGTGTAGAAATTCCTGCCATTTACTACTTACCTCATCAAGCTTCTAAGGACAATAAAGTGCCTGGAATGATATGGGTACATGGTGGTCCTGGAGGTCAAACCCGTCAGGGATTTAACTCCTTTTTGCAATATATGGTCAATCATGGTTATGCTGTTTTGGCCGTCAATAATCGCGGTAGCAGTGGTTATGGCAAAACCTTTTACCAGATGGACGACCTTAATCATGGCGAAAAAGATTTACAGGATTGTGTAGAAGGCAAAAATTGGCTGGCCACCCAACCAGAAATTGATGGTGATAAAATTGGAATTATTGGAGGCTCTTATGGTGGATACATGACGATGGCAGCCCTAACCTATACTCCTGAAGAATTTGATGTGGGCGTGAATTTATTTGGCGTGACCAATTGGATCAGAACTTTAAAGAGTATCCCGCCATATTGGGAATCTTTGAGAAAATCATTGTATTTGGAATTGGGCGATCCGTTTACCGCAGATTCAGTGCGATTAAAACGAATTTCCCCATTATTCCACACTGATAAAGTGACCAAGCCACTGATTGTTTTACAAGGCTCTCAAGACCCACGGGTTTTGCAGGTAGAATCTGATGAAATTGTTGCTGGCGTTCGTAAAAATGGCGTCCCTGTGGAATACGTGCTTTTTGATGATGAAGGTCATGGATTTGTGAAAAAAGAGAACCAGATTGAAGCCTATAGCAGAGTTGTTCAGTTTCTCGATAAATACTTGAAAAATGAAAAGCAGCCTATTGATGGCGAGATGAATTCTACAGAGATAAAAGCGAAAGAGTAATCAGAAGCGCATGTCCTGTCACATTGAAAACTCATGAGATTTTGACAGTTTAAAAACTCTGAGTTGCTGACCATCATAAACCCCAAAGCTTAAAACACTTTGGGGTTTATTATGGTGTAAAAACTCAAATAACACCAATAGATTTTGAATGTGCTATCGCTTCTCGGCTAAATTTATAGTAACAGGTTGCGACTTCCATATCTGTGATATTATTCAAAATAGTACTCACTTTATCTTTTTTATGCCTTGAAGTCTGCCTGATATAAACCGCCTTAATGTTCTTTGGGAATATTTTACAGATGCGTTCATAAATTTGCGGATCATGCTGTGAATCATCACCCAAAAGCACATACTCTAACTGAGGATAGAATGAAATAATCTCTTTCATCTTGACATATTTATGATCATGGCTTCCTCTTCCCGTAAATAAGAAATCAGAAATTCCGGTCTTTATTTTTTTAAGCTTTATAACCGCTTTAGGCAATTCATGCAGGCGTGCAAAAGTCTCAATAAACTCATACAGATTCCATTCACTACTCGATACATAAAAAAAGGAATTAGAAGCCTCATCATTGGTCTGACCTGAAGTGCTTAGGGCTTTATAGTGTTGCACGACATCATCAAAAATTTTCCGACTATTGACGTTCCTTAATAAAAGGACATACAATTTCTTGAAAAAGTTATTACTGTGTGAAATCAAAAAAGTATCATCAATATCTGAAATAATCGCCAACTTACTTTCAAACGGTTTTAGAATTTCTCCGTGTTGCACAATCCCAAAATCATAAAAGTTGCAGGTTACTTCGTAGGGGTGCCATCCGCTTTTTACATCTTCATTAAAAGGAACGATAAACCTAAAAAAACCATCATCCAAAGTTCGCGTGGTCACCTTAAGTCCTTTAAAAGTCATGGTAACCTCAATATTTGAATAGGGCTTGATCCTAAACATGTGTAAAATGGACACAGCATGGCGAATGCCTTTTTTATCCAAACGGTATTTGTCTGGTGCCCAAGATTTAAAGACATGTCCTGAAACAATGAGTCCCTGATCATTAACATAGCCGCGGTATAATTTCAAATCTAGTTTTGCCAATTGAAGAATAATTATATGTAATAAGTTACAAATTACTTAATTTTAAGCAGATTTATAGACTTTATGGAATCGAAAAATAAACTACTCCTGGTGATCAATCCCATTTCTGGTGGCTCAGAAAAAGAACAATTAATTAAAGAGATTACTGAAATTTTAGAAGATCGAAACGTCGTGTTTGAAACGTATGAAACCACAGGAAAGTTTGATGATCTCCAAATCAGAAAACTTTTAGACGACCGAAATTTTAAGAATGTATTGGTTGCCGGTGGCGATGGCACCATACAAGTTGTTGCTAGGGCTATTCAAAATAGAGACGTCGCCATCAGCTTGATTCCCGCGGGTTCTGCCAACGGCTTAGCTTCAAACTTAATGCTTCCATATAGTCTTGAAGAACAAATAGAAATCGCATTGGGAGAGAGCTATTTAATGATGGACAAGATTTCTATTAATGATCATTTATGTTTGCACATTGCTGATCTGGGTATCAATGCGGCATTGATCAAGAATTACGAAAACTCAGAAATCAGAGGTAAATTGGGATACGCACTTCAAACCATCCCTACACTTCTCAAAGCTGACTTGCCCTATAGCTTTTCTTTACACATTGATAAAAAAACAACAGTGATTGAAGGCGTCATGGTAGCTATTGCCAATGCGAAACAATTTGGAACTGGTGCAGTTATCAATCCTGAGGGCAAAATGGATGACGGTCTATTTGAAGTACTGATTTTTAAGAAACTTGACATTCTTGATATTCTTAAGACTTTAGACGAAAACTCCTATAGAAACCCTGAATTTGTAGAATGCTTTTCAGTAAAAAAAGTCAGCATTGAATGTCAATCAAATGTTTCTTTACAAGTAGATGGTGAATTTATTGGGGACGTGAAACACGTTTCAGCAGAACTGATGCCTACAAAACTCAAGGTCATGATTCCCAAAAAGAAATACTAACTTTGATTATTCTACGCGCCCCAAATCATTCAAATTTTCGATTTTTATCGTTTTGCCTTGGGTAGAAATCAGACCTTCTTTTTTAAACTGTGATAAAATCCTAATGGCCGACTCGGTGGCAGTCCCCACAATACTGGCATATTCCTCACGCGATAAGTTGACACTTAAATACCCATCTTCATTTACTCCAAAACTTTTACTCACATATATTAAGGCTTCAGCCAACCGTTGCCTGACGGTCTTTTGGGCCATATTTATTAAATCGTCTTCCGCTTCTCTTAAATCTTGGGCCAGACTCTGCAACACTTTAAAAGAAAATTCTTGGTTGGATTTAATGTTACTGAGAATCTGCTCTTTTGGCACAAAGCACACCTTGACATCATTTAATGCAATGGCACTCAAATTAGTACGCTCTTCACTGATAATAGAACGCTGGCCAATCAACTCACCCTCGCCAAGTAATTTAATGGTTTGATCTTTCCCATTTTCACTCATTTTGGTCAATTTGCAGATGCCTTCCCTGACGCAATAGACACCATTGAGCATTTCGTTTTCATTAAAAATAATATCACCTTTTTTATAAGATCGTGTGATCTTACATGCAGAAACCTGTTTAAGCTCGTCTTTTGTCAACGTATTCATGGAATTCAACTGACGTGCAATACACTGTTCACAACTACTCATACCTCTTGTCATTGGCCTTCAAAATTATGAAAAACATGACTAATATCATAGTTTAAACAGCTATCATTTTGCACCTTTGCACCAGGTATAACTGAGCATAATTATGGAGCAATCTGGCTGTTTCCACTGTGGCGATCCATGTGATGCGTCCACAATCATTTTTGACGAAAAATCATTTTGTTGTCAAGGCTGTAAGACCGTTTATGAGATTTTCTCAGAAAATGATCTCACCTGCTATTATGACCTACAATCAAATCCGGGCACCACACCTAAAGACATTCAAGGAAAATATGACTTCCTTTCCCAGCAAAATATTATTGACAAATTAGTAGAGTTTGATGATGGCAAATCACAAATAGTAACACTCTACATTCCTCAAATACATTGTAGTTCTTGCATTTGGATTCTTGAAAACTTAAACAAACTTAACACGAACATATCCTCACCTCAAGTTGATTTTGGAAAGAAAACAGTACGTCTTCAATTTAATTCTGAAACATACAGCTTAAAAGAAGTGGTCATTTTGCTCAGCTCTATTGGTTATGAGCCTTACATCAGTCTCGCGGATTTTTCTACTGGAAAGAACCACGTCAATCGCTCCCTTATATACAAGCTTGGAATTGCAGGTTTTGCCTTTGGGAACGTTATGTTTTTATCTTTTCCAGAATATTTTGAGGTCAATGAGTTTTGGCTGGAGCAGTACAAACCTCTTTTTAGATGGTTAATGTTTGCGTTTTCATTACCAGTTGTGTTTTATGCAGCCTCAGATTATTTTATATCTGCTTACAAAGGATTGCGCGCCAAAATTCTGAATATCGATGTGCCAATCGCCCTAGGCATCGTGGTTCTATTTTTAAGGAGTACAGTAGATATTATGTTCGATTTAGGTTCTGGCTTTTTCGATAGTTTGACGGGATTGCTATTCTTTCTATTATTAGGTAAATTTTTCCAGCAAAAAACCTATTCCTTTTTATCGTTTGAGCGGGATTATAAGTCCTATTTTCCAATTGCCATTACCAAAATATTGAAAAATGGTACGGAGCAGCCTGTACAAGTTTATGATATTGAAAAAGGCGACCGATTGCTCATAAGAAATGAGGAATTGATTCCAGTAGATGGTGTGCTTATCAAAGGAAAAGCAAAGATTGATTATAGTTTTGTCTCTGGAGAATCGGAAGCTGTGAGGAAAGAATCGGGCGATAAACTTTTTGCCGGCGGGAAGCAAACCTCGGGGAGCATTGAAATGGAGGCCTTAAAAAGTGTGGAGCAAAGTTACTTAACACAATTATGGGGTAATGACGTGTTCAATAAAACAAAAGAAGATGACTTTACCACTTTAACAAACGTAATAAGCAAGCGGTTTACCATTGTGGTGTTGAGCATTGCTTTCGTGTCTACAACTTTTTGGTTATTTGCAGACTCTAGTAAAGCCTTAAACGTCTTTACTTCAGTTTTGATCATTGCATGCCCTTGCGCCATTGCTTTAGCTGCACCATTTACGCTTGGTAATATGTTGCGCATATTTGGGAAACATAAATTCTATCTAAAAAATGCAACCGTCATTGAACAAATGGCGGCTATTGACACCATTATTTTTGACAAAACCGGAACCATCACTTCCAACAAACAAAGTACAGCTACTTATGAAGGATTGTCTCTTTCTCCATCGGAAGAAATTCTGCTAAAAAACACATTGAGAGGTTCCAACCATCCGCTGAGCAGAACGCTTTATAGCCTTCTAAATCAAAATGACATTATTACACTCGATCAGTTTGAAGAACATTTGGGACAAGGCATTGAAGGGGTGCACCAACAGGATAGCATCAAAATTGGATCTGCCAATTTTGTTGGCAAAACCAATGAGATGGCGTTACTCAATACATCTGTTCATATCAGCAGTAATAATGACTACAAAGGGAAATATACGTTTTACAATAGCTATAGAAAAGGACTGTCACAATTATTCAATAAGCTGAAAAAACATTATGATTTGGCTATTTTATCTGGAGATAACGAAGGCGAATTGGAAAATTTGAAAAAATTGCTTCCTGTAAAAACGAAAATGTTATTTAACCAAAAACCAGAAGATAAATTGCACTACATTAAATACCATCAAAGTGAAGGTGCAAAAGTCATGATGATTGGCGACGGGCTGAATGATGCCGGAGCTTTGGCGCAAAGTAATGTTGGTATTGCATTATCAGAGAACGTGAATGTGTTCTCTCCTGCGTGTGATGCCATCTTGGATGCTGACAAGTTTAATAACCTAGGCAACTTCATTAAATTGTCAAAATCAGCCATCAAAATTGTAAAATGGAGTTTCGTATTATCATTCATGTACAACGTGGTTGGGGTTTATTTTGCAGTCACCGGTCAATTGGCACCTGTAATTGCCGCCATATTAATGCCTTTAAGCTCCATTAGCGTGGTTGTATTTACCACACTTGCAACTAATTGGACGTCGCGAAGGTTAAGATAAGTCAATTTTAAAAAATTTATATGACCCTTTTATTTTCCTTTGTCAATTGCAATACAATTTCAAAGAGCCTTTTTAAGAAAAAATTGTATAGATTTGAACCGAAAGTTTCTATTGTTTTATTTTAAAACCCATTCTGTTTTAGAGGAAAAATAAATCTCAAACATGATAAATATCATAAAATAACCATGGCTTCAAACGTAATTTTGATCCATAACTTCTAATAGGTATGAGCGTTATATACATTTTACTGACCATCAGCATTATAGTTGCTGTCATTTTTTTTATCGCCTTTATTTTTGCAGTAAAGAGTGGCCAATATGATGACAGTTATACACCATCAGTGCGTATGCTTTTTGAAGATGAATTAATAAAAGAAAAACCAAAAAAATCAAAACTAACTAATCAAGAATAATTTTTACTATGGAAATGCAACAATTTTATTACGATAATAAAATCGTCAAAAAATTCCTTTATGCCACCATGTTTTGGGGCTTTATCGGGATGTTGGTGGGCCTATTACTGGCTTTCTTATTTCTTTTCCCAAATCTTACAGACGGAATTTCATGGTTGAGCTTTGGAAGATTGAGACCCTTGCACACCAATGCAGTGATTTTTGCCTTCGTGGGGAATGCCATTTTTGCCGGCGTTTATTACTCGTCACAGCGTTTGCTAAAAGCTCGGATGTTCAGTGACGCCTTAAGTAATTTCAACTTTTGGGGGTGGCAATTGATCATTGTTGGTGCTGCTATCACGCTTCCATTAGGGTTTTCATCTTCAAAGGAATATGCTGAATTGGAATGGCCATTTGATATTGCCATCGCTGTGGTATGGGTGGTTTTCGGATGGAATCTTATAGGAACCATCTTAAGAAGAAGACAACGCCATTTATATGTGGCAATTTGGTTTTACATCGCCACATTTGTAACTGTTGCTGTCCTCCATATTTTTAATAGTTTGGCGGTGCCAGTAGGCGCTTTCAAAAGTTACTCAGTATATGCAGGTGTTCAGGATGCACTGGTGCAATGGTGGTATGGACATAATGCCGTGGCGTTTTTCTTGACAACACCTTTCTTGGGCCTTATGTATTATTTTGTGCCCAAAGCGGCTAACAGGCCTGTGTATTCTTACCGTCTTTCCATAATCCACTTCTGGTCCTTAATTTTTATTTATATCTGGGCAGGACCGCACCATTTGTTATATACAGCCTTACCGGAATGGGCACAAAATTTAGGGGTTGCCTTTTCTGTAATGCTCTTGATGCCTTCTTGGGGCGGGATGATCAACGGACTCTTAACACTTCGTGGTGCTTGGGACAAAGTAAGAACTGACCCTGTTTTAAAATTTATGGTCGTTGCCATTACAGGTTACGGGATGGCCACCTTTGAAGGGCCACTGTTATCTCTGAAAAACGTAAATGCGATTGCGCATTATACCGACTGGATTATTGCTCACGTTCACGTTGGTGCCTTGGCATGGAACGGATTCTTGGCCTTTGGTATGATCTATTGGTTGATTCCACGTATGACAAAAACTAAACTTTACTCTGTTGGATTAGCTAACTTACATTTCTGGATTGGAACTTTAGGGATTATTATGTATGCCCTTCCATTGTATGTGGCAGGATTTACCCAAGCCAGTATGTGGAAACAATTTAATCCTGACGGCACCCTTGTTTACGGTAACTTCTTAGAAACTGTTACTGAAATTATGCCAATGTATTGGATGCGTGCCATTGGTGGTACCCTTTATATTACGGGGATGATTGTGTTAATTTACAACGTTGTCCAAACCATTAGAAAAGGTAGCGAAGTTACTGATGACCTTGCTGAAGCTCCAGCATTACAACGTGTTTCCAAAAAACGAGTTGCTGGTGAACATTGGCACAGTTGGTTAGAGCGTAGACCAATTCAATTGACTATTGGAGCTACGGTGGCGATACTTATAGGAGGTATCATACAAATTGTACCAACCATTATGGTAAAATCGAACATTCCAACAATCAGCAGTGTCAAACCTTATACGCCTTTAGAACTTGAAGGAAGGGATCTCTATATCCGTGAGGGTTGTGTAGGTTGCCATTCTCAAATGGTCAGACCTTTTAGGGATGAAGTTGAGCGCTATGGCGAATTCTCAAAAGCAGGTGAATTTGTGTATGACCATCCATTCCTTTGGGGAAGTAAACGTACTGGGCCTGATTTGCATAGAGTTGGAGGCAAGTATTCTGACAATTGGCATTTCAACCATATGTATGACCCTCAAAGTACCTCATCAGGATCGATTATGCCAGCTTACAAATGGTTAATTAAAAGCGAATTGGATAAGTCAAACACAGAAACCAAAATGAGAGCTATGGTAACCTTGGGTGTACCTTACACTGATGAGGAGATTGCAAACGCACAGCAGCACATGGCAGCACAAGGTGAGAAAATTGAAGAAAATCTATATTCTGACCCAGACTTTGTGGAATCATATGAAGCCGATAAGAATAGTAGCGGCGCAGACTTCGTAGAAATGCGAAATCGTGAGATTGTAGCCATAATTGCTTACTTACAGCGCTTAGGAACTGATATTAAATTACAAGATTTAGAAACCACACAAAACTAAGAATCATGCTAAAATTTGTAAAAAACCATATGGACAGTATTGCGGGGATAGAAATATACCCGATGATCTCATTACTTATCTTTTTCATTTTTTTCGTTGCCCTTTTTTATTGGGTGATTACCGCAAAGAAAGATTATATCAAAAAAATGAGTGATATTCCTTTAGACAACGAAAACGAAACTACACTATGAGAAACTTAATCCCATCTTACGTCAGGGTACCCTTAATATTCTTAATTATTTTCGGACTCATTGAATTTTTTGTCGATGCTGGCAATGAACCTGCATTTATGAAATACCCCGTGATCATGCTTTTCCTTTTACTGGTAGTGCTAGTTCTTCTGGCTATTGAAGCCATTGTTGGTGCCTTAGAGAATGTGATGTTCCAGAGCTTGGATGAAGCAGCTCAAGCACGGTTTTTAGCAACTAAAAAGTCACCTTTACGAATTGTGGAATGGGTTAAGAATACCTACAAAAAAATGTTGGGCTCAAAACCTATGGAAAAAGAAGGCGAAATTGTGCTGGACCACAATTATGACGGCATCAAAGAACTGGACAATGATCTTCCGCCATGGTGGCTTTATGGGTTTTATGCGTCCATTATTTTTGCCTTTGTGTACATGTTGCGCTATCACGTTTTTGATGGAGAAAATCAATATGATGAATTACAGACCACATTAGCGCAGGCCAAAGTGGAGCTGGAAGAGTATAAAAAAACTGCAAAAGATATGGTTGATTTCAATTCTGTAATTGTTTTAACCGATGCTGCAGATTTATCAAATGGAAAAACCATCTATGAAGCTAATTGTGTGGCATGCCACATGGCAGACGGCGGTGGTGGAATTGGGCCTAACCTCACTGACAAGAATTGGATTTTAGGTGGTGGCATCAAAAACATATTTAACACCATTAGTGAAGGTGGACGTAATGGAAAAGGAATGATTGCTTGGAAACAAACCTTAAAACCTAATGAAATGGCTCAAGTATCAAGTTACGTAATGACCTTTGAAGGTACAACGCCTGCAAAACCGAAGGATCCGGAAGGTGAAATTTGGACAAGTGAAAATGCCCCAAAAGACGCTATCCCCACTGAAGCTATTGAGAACAAAACCGATGATGTAATTAGCGTTGAAAAATAACCTCTTAACTATTTAAAAGTGCGCACTGGAGTACTTTGAACATAGTCTTAAGATCATAAACAAATATCTTGGAAACACCAGATAACGAAAGCTTTAGAGACACCATAGGCACACTTACTGAAGAAGGTAATCGCAAATGGGTATTTCCAAAAAAACCCAGCGGCAGATTTTACGACTATCGCAAGTGGGTCAGTTATGTACTTTTGGTCTTTTCTTTTATTGGCGCCTTTTATTAAAATAAATGGCAACCAGTTTTTAATGTTCAACATCTTGGAACGCCGTTTTAATATTTTAGGCTTTCCGTTTTGGCCTCAAGATTTTTATCTTTTTGTCATCTCCATGTTGATCGGTGTTATTTTCATAGCATTGTTTACGGTGGCTTTCGGACGTATTTTCTGCGGATGGATATGCCCTCAAACCATTTTTATGGAAATGGTGTTTAGACGCATTGAATATTGGATTGATGGAGACCGAGGTGCCCAGATGCGTTTGGATAGACAGGAATGGAATGCTGAAAAAATAAAGAAGCGTGCCTCAAAATGGACCTTGTTTTTAATCATCTCATTCATTATTGCCAACGTGTTTTTGGCTTATGTGATAGGCAGTGACAAATTGATCAGCTATATTGTTGAAGGCCCAACAGCTCATGCCAGTACATTAATATCTCTTGTTATTTTTACTGGTGTATTTTATTTTGTGTTTGCATGGTTTAGAGAACAGGTTTGTATTATAGCTTGTCCTTACGGAAGGTTGCAAGGCGTTTTGTTAGACAATAAATCTATCATTGTGGCCTACGACCATAAACGTGGAGAAGCCGAAAATGGCAGAAAAAAATTCCGCAAAAACGAAGATCGGGAAGCACTGGGTCATGGGGATTGTATCGATTGTTTCCAATGTGTAAATGTATGTCCAACAGGTATCGATATTAGAAACGGTACACAATTGGAATGTGTCAACTGTACCGCATGTATTGATGAGTGTGACCATATTATGGAAAGTATCAACCTTCCAAAAGGTCTTATCAGATATGCGAGTGAAGAAAATATTGAAAAGAAAAAGAAATTCGAGTTTACACCACGACTCAAAGGCTATTCTGCTGTGTTATTCATTTTAACAGGTCTTTTGATAGGCATGTTAATGTTAAGAAATGATGTAGAAGCACGAGTACTGAGACTTCCTGGTCAATTGTTTGAACATAAGGAAGACAATATTATAAGCAACGTGTTTACCTATAAATTGATCAATAAAACCACTAGGGATATTCCAGAAATCAACTTTAAATTGAGAACTTATAAAGGCACCATTATATTGGTTTCTGCTGAAGATCGCTTTACCGTTCCAAAACAAGGTTTGGCAGAAGGCACCTTGTTTATTGAAATTGATCAAAGTGAATTAAATTCAGACAAGAACAAATTGATGATTGAGGTTTACAGTAACGATGACTTGATTGAAACAACAACCGTTAACTTTTTAGGACCTAGAAGTTATAAGTAATAGAATTTTTGAAATTGAGAAATCAATAAAGTAGAATTTGAAGTTCAAATTCAAGTTCAAATTTAAAAAAAAAGGATTATGAAATTCAATTGGGGTACAGGCATTGTCTTAGCGTTTATAGGCTTTATAAGCTTTATATTATATTTTGTGATTTCCATGACCATCAACAAAAAGTATGAGCATGATATGGTCACAGAAAACTATTACAAGCAGGAGTTGCAATTTGAAAATGAGCTCAACAAACAAAGAAATGCTCAGGCATTAGAAGAAGATATTACATATACGCGTGCTGATAATGGAATAGTCATTACGTTTCCTGAAAACATGAATCCATCAGACATTACAGGTAAAGTGTTCCTATATAGACCATCTAGTAAACAATTAGACTTTGAAAGTATAATTTCATTGTCTGACCATAATTTGCTCATACCTGACAAACGTTTAGTAGGTGGTCGTTGGAACATTAAAGTAGATTGGCAATATAACGGAAACTCCTATATATTTAAAAAAGATATTACGTATTAGATGCTATGGTCTGCACTCATATTCGGTTTATTGGGAAGTTTCCACTGCGTAGGCATGTGTGGACCAATCGCCTTTATGTTGCCTGTTGACCGCACAAATTCTACCAAAAAAGTATTCCAGATTTTCACTTACCACTTCGGACGCATTTTAGCCTATAGTCTCATCGGGCTCTTCTTCGGCTTGGTTGGGAAAAGTCTTTATATTTTTGGTCTTCAGCAACAACTCTCTATCGCTATCGGCGTTTTGATGATCGTTGTGGTGCTCATTCCTACAAAAACCTTCAACAAATATAACTTCTCAAAACCTGTTTATAAACTTATTTCTAAAGTCAAATCGTCTTTAGGACAAGCACTAAAGAAAAAAACGGCAGATACCTTTCTTACCATTGGTTTCCTTAACGGATTTTTGCCATGTGGCTTGGTTTATATGGCGGTCTTTGCATCGTTGGCTATGAACGGTGCCTTGATGGGCAGTTTGTATATGGCTTTATTTGGTATCGGGACCATCCCGTTGATGACTTCCGCTATTTATTTAGGTAAATTCTTAAACACTAGTATCAAGCAACGCATTCAAAAAGCTATTCCTATATTTGTGGTAGTTATTGGCATCTTGTTTATTTTACGCGGCATGGGCCTTGGCATCCCTTACATCTCTCCTGCCCCTGTGGCTGAAATGGCTCAAGGCACCATAGAGTGTCATTAAAACTTCTCAAATAAAAATATATATTTTATTACGGATAATTTTGTCCGAATTAATATTTGTGTTATCTTTGCGTCAATTAAATCATTAACCTATGTTTTCTAAAGCTTGCGAATACGGTCTTAAAGCGTCTATCTATATAGCGTCTAACTCTTATGACGGTAAGCGTGTGAGCCTAAAGGAAATTGCAAAAAAGATCGATTCACCAGTAGCATTTACTGCAAAAATCTTACAAGACTTAGTCAGACATAAGATTATAAGTTCTGTAAAAGGCGCCTATGGCGGATTTGAAATCGCTAAAAAAGACATCTCATCCATCAAACTCTCGCAAATTGTCAATGCCATTGATGGAGATAGCATATACAATGGCTGCGGATTAGGGTTGCATGTGTGCGATGAAAATCACCCTTGTCCTGTACACGACCAATTTAAGACTATAAGAAATCAGTTAAAAGATATGTTGGAAAACACAAACCTTGAACAGCTGGCACTTGATATCAAATCTGGTGTGAGCTTTTTAAAACTGTAAAAAAAATTTGAATATAAATAGGATATTTTTATCCGAAATAACTTTTGTCTAATTAAAAACACCCAAACAAATCCTTGTGTTAAAGGATGGGAAAAAATTATGGAAACATTACATAAAGATTTACAAAAACAAATCGGCCAATTTGTGGCTGAAGATTTCAGAACTGCAGCCGTATTTTCAAACTATGGTATCGATTTTTGCTGTAAAGGCGATAGAACTGTTGAAGAAGTATGCGCAAAAAATAAAATTGATGCCGATGAATTGTTGGACAAACTTTCAGCAATCCAAAATTCTAAAGGTGAGCAATCCATTGATTACAGATCATGGCCATTAGATTTATTAGCAGAATATGTTGAGAAAAAACACCACCGTTATGTTGAAGAAAAAATACCTGTATTACGCCAGTTTTTAGATAAACTTTGCAAAGTGCATGGACAAAGACATCCGGAACTTTTAGAAATTACAGCCCTTTTTATTGGATGTTCAAAAGAATTGGCATCACACATGAAAAAAGAAGAGCTTATTCTTTTTCCTTTCATCAAACGTATGGTTGAAGCAAAAATTGACGGCGTTAAAATTGAATCCCCACAATTTGAAACCGTTGAAAACCCAATTGCAATGATGAAAGATGAACATGAAGCTGAAGGCGAACGTTTTGAAGTGATAGCGAAATTGACTAACAACTACACGCCTCCCGCTGATGCTTGTAATACGTACAAAGTAACCTATGCTATGTTGGACGAATTTGAAAAAGACCTGCATGTGCACATTCACCTAGAAAATAACATTTTGTTCCCAGGAGCTATCAAGCTGGAGCAATCTTTTAAATAATTTTTATTTGGTTTTGATTGTTGAAGTTACACTTCCTTTTCGTTACTTAATCTGCTGCGAGCTCTTATCTATTTCTATGAGGGAAAAATTAGCATCAGTATATTGAGAAACGATGGGAAGTGTTCTTTCTATCAATAATTAGTAACTTTGTACTGCCAAATCTAAATTAGATGCAAAAGAAACTCATTGGTGTATGTCTTATCAACTTTTTGATAGCCGCTTTAATGGGTTTAACATTGCGTTACTTCTTTGTACACCCGGTAGCATTTAATTTCAGGTATTTGACGCATGCACATTCTCACGTTGCAATGCTGGGCTGGGTATATTTAATGTTGTACCTTCTGATTGTACATTATTTCATTCCCGAGAAAAAACCCATTTACAACAAGTTATTTTGGTTGACTCAATTTACCGTAGTCGGCATGATGATTAGCTTTCCTTTTACAGGATATGCGGCCGTTTCCATCACTTTTTCATCCCTCCACATTTTCTGTAGCTATTATTTTGTGAGCCTGGTCTGGAAAAACCATAAGGTTACCTCCCCTCTTGTCCGCTATTTACTCAAGTCGTCTTTGGTATTTATGGTCGTATCGACTATCGGTGTTTGGTGCCTCGGTCCTGCAGCAGCAATTTTGGGACAGGCTTCGGCCTTTTTTCAAATCGCGATTCAATTTTTCTTGCATTTTCAATTTAATGGTTGGTTTATGTTGGCCGTATTGGCCGTGTTTCTGCACCAATTCCCTATCGATAACCAAGCCTTGTTCAAACGGTTTTTCAATACGCTTATCGCCGCTACCGTTCTTACCTTTGCCTTGCCAGTTAGCTGGTTTGCATTTCATCCGCTATTGCTTTATATCAACGGACTGGGCGTTTTATTGCAACTCTTGTCCGGCTATTATTTCATACTGTTGCTCAAACCGTATTGGCCAAAATTTTGGTCAGGAATTTCAAACGTGACCAAAGCGATGTACACTCTGGCATTGGTATCTTTTATCTTAAAGATTATTTTACAAACGGCGTCTATTGTGCCCCAAGTTGCTGAAATGGCACACCAATACCGTAACTTCGTTATTGGGTTCATCCATTTAATGATGTTGGGTGTGATCAGCGGATTTTTATTTGCCTTTTTATTGCAGAACTATTCAAAATCTAAAAACACTAAAAGCCTCAGTTTTGGGATTTACGCCTTTATATTAGGGTTCGTCTCCACAGAAGTATTACTCATCCTACAAGGTGTCTATTACTTTTTAGGACTGGGGATGTTGCCACACTATTATTTGATCCTGCTGTTATGCAGTATCTTGTTGCCTTTGGGCATCTTATTTTTCATTTTAAATCTCAAAAATTATGACACCAAAACCTTTAAAACGACATAAAGCACTTCAACCTTTGAGCAGAGAGCACCACCAGGGCCTTTTACTGTCTTGGAAAATTAGAAGTGGCTTCAGCAAAAACATCGAAGTAGAGCGCATCAAAACCTATGCAGATTGGTTTTATGAGAACCATTTAATTCCGCATTTTGAACTTGAAGAAACCCATATTTTTCCAATATTAAATGAAGACCATGAGTTGATCAAACGCGCGTTAGCAGATCACAGACGCTTAAAACGCTTGTTTACTGATGATGAAGACACGCTTAAATCCCTTCACAAAATTGAGGAAGAATTAGAACAACACATTCGTTTTGAAGAACGCGTCCTTTTTCCAGAAATCCAGAAAGCCGCTACCGAAGACCAATTGGCCCTCATTGCCGATATTCATCATGAAGAAGGCTTTGTGGACAAATTGGACGACGAGTTTTGGCGTTAGTTTACTGGATGATGTAGGACATATTCATATAAAAGTTTCGGCCCTGTCTCGGGATATTATTCCAATCGGCATACGTAGAATAGGTGGTATCCAAAATATTTTCTATACCGTATTTTAGGACAAATTTATTGTCTTGAATAGTCATTTCATTTCCCAGGTTGAGATTTAGAACAGCGTATGATGGCGTTTCATCTTCGCCATAAAAACTGCTGTAGTGACTTTGATTTCCATTCCCTTCCAATTGAATGGCGGCATTGAATTGTTTTGCGGAATAATTAACTTCTGCCAAATAGGAAATCGGTTTTATCAATGGCAAGTTTTTGTTATTACTGCCGCTTCCATAATTATAGCCCACGGTTCCATTAACTGAAAATGCGGGCGACAATTTATAAGATGAGTTGACATACACATCAAATATACTGGCATTGTCAAGCGCGTTATATATGCGGACCCCATTGGCACCAATAGTCATTGGACTCAAGGTTTGATCAATGCTTCCAATAATATAATCCATGATATAAAAATAAGAAGTCTCCACTCCTAAATGAAAATCCCCATCGTGGTAGTTGGCTTGAAAATTAACCTCGAAAGCTTTCTCATTATTTAACGTTGGGTTTCCGATATAGTCATAATTATCAAAACTATTGTAGAGGAAAAATCCGTAACCTTCACTTACAGATGGTGCTCTTTCACCATACCCGGCACCAAAAGACACATCATAATGATGTTTTTTGAACTGGTAATTAGCTGTGAAACTTGACAACACTCTGTTTTTAGTATCCCCAATTTCGGGATAAAAAATTTGAAGACTTTCCAAACCTGTTTCTATGGCTATTTTATTTTGATGAAACCCAACGCGCATGGCTGCTGAAATGGAGGCATTGTCATTAAATGCATACACATCTTTGGCATAAATACCAGAATATAGTGTTCTTATATCAGGCCACGTATACATAAACATTGCAGACTGGTTGGGATCATTTGGGTACATGGTCATTTCTGCCAATGAGCGATTGTAGAATCCGTTGAGATTGACTGAAAGTACGTGTTTATTAGCGTTCATTGACGCTTTACTATAAAATCCGTAAGTGTCGCTCCACCCTGGCATATCCATCTGAATAGGCACATCAGGACGTTTGGAATCGTCCATAATATGCGTAATGGTGTTGAAATACAGTTTAGATTCTAAAGACTGTACAAAGGTCGAATCATTCTCATACTTATGGGTGACTGCTGTGATTAGAGCTTCAGCAAGTGAAACATCCATAGGCAACGCAGGATAACCAACATCTGTAGCTTTGTCATAAATAACAGTGGCTTCCAACGTATGTTGATCATTCAATTGATACCCACTTTGCAGGGATATGTTATATTTATGGAATTGTGAATACAATACTTCTTGACTGTTACCAGCATCATAATTATCCGACTTCCGATAAATACCATCCGCATTAATGTAAAAACGGTTCCCAGAATATTCAAGGTCCAAACCTCCTGTTTTATAATTGCCGTTGGTTTCGTAACCCAAATCGATACTAGTTTTTAATCCAGATTGGTGAAATTTAGAATTTGGCAACTGCAAATCAATCCCCCCACCAATGGTGTGTCCATTTTCTGAACCCGATTGCCCAGAACCAACGCTTACTTTCTGTAAATTGGATACATCTACATAAGAGGTAATCGGATCCATTTTATCAGTACACGCGCCAAAAATTTGCATGCCATCAATAGTCACGTTCAAACGCTCACTGTTCATGTTGTTCATGGACGGTTCCCAAGCGTAATTACCACGTTTGATCATGGTAATTTTATTCGACTTTTCTAAATAATCATCAATACTTGACAAGGTTTTTTCCTGACGGTAATTGCTTAATTTACGTCTGCCAACCAAAGTGATTTCATCCAATTTGGTCGTATCTTTTTTAGTAGTATTGATCTCTTCTTGAGCGAACGTAACTCCGCTAAAAAGCACCCCAATCATCACTATAATGAGCTTTTTCATTGTTGTAGTTGTTATAAAGCTATCTTATCTGTCAGTTCCGAAATTTCGGAAGAGAATAATCTCAGTTTGAAATGGTTTCGACTGCGCTCTTCCGAGATTTCGGATCTGACAGAACAAAGTGTTTAGATAGCTTAATTAAAAAAGAATGGGTTAAAATTCGAGCTCCAAATAGAGTGAACTTTTCGGATTTTGTTCAGTAACATTTTCCCCTTTGAGGACCTCATCAGCAGCGTTCAACAATTTCAGATTAAGCACCCAATAGCCTGTCATGGTTAAGGACAAATTACCCTCATATAGTCCATCTGTCATATTATAGGTCAAATCTGTATTGTTTGGAGAACTGTGATTTCCCATGCCTGGCATACGCGGATCCAAGGTCATTCTAAAACCCTCAACCTTTGGAAAGGACATCATGGTTTCCATTGTGTACAACCCAACTTTCAGCGTGTTAATCCCTATTTTAGGATCTTGCGGTTCCACTATAGCCATAAGATAGCGCTTACCGTCTGCACCCATAAAACTGGTCACATTTTGGTACTCACTTTGCATCACAACAATGTCTGAACTGGCCATATAATTAGTGCCATTAATGGTATAATTTATGGTTAAAGACCATCCTGAACCATCAAGATTGGCCATTTGGTAAACGATAAATCCGTCGTAAACCGTCTTCTTAGCCAGAGCTTTTGAAATATCAGATTTTGGAGCGGAATGTTGCATCGTCGGCATCTGCATCACGGGCATCCAAGATAATGTCGCATTTGTAACATAAGTGTTGGCAGCATTATCTTTTATGCGGATACTTATGGCATTATAGCCTGTTTTAAATGTGCCAGAAGCATTGAACAGTTCAATGGTATGCGTGGCATTGGTCAGTTCTTTAATTTTGACAAGATCTTCCACTTCATTAATTATTGGGTCAGTATCGTCATCAGTAGAACATGAGAGTGTCAATAGAGCGACGCAAAGAATTGGGATGATATATTTTAGTTTCATTTTTTTTGTGTATTTGGTTTAAAATAAGCTTATAACTTCCTGCTCGCTTGTTACTAACAAGCTAGAAAAGTAAAACCATAGGTTTTTTTATACCGGAAAAAATTAACTAAAGTTTGGTGGTGGCGTTTCGATGTCCTGATAGCGAAGGATAATGCGCTGTGTATATTCAAAAGGCAAATTTTGAACCCTAGCAATAATCTCATTTTGGGCTTCTGTTAGCTCTGTTTCAAACAAACAAAAGGCATCTAAAGACATGCGTCTGGTTTCTTGCGCTGGCAAGTCGGTGTTGGAATCTGGCGTGCTTTGTTTAATTTGTTTGGTCAACTGACATTTACCATTACAGCCCTGTTGATTATCTTTTTGCACGCACAAATTTTTTGCTATGATTGCTTGATTTACCATGAAATCACCAATAATCACTAGGGTATTGATATTATGTGCAAATAATATAAACACCAAAACAAAGGCCGTGATTTTATGTGCAATGGTTGCAATCATACTGCAAATTTAAACTTTCGATGCTGAGTTGTATATGACAATTATCAGCATCATGCTACAATCTCATGAAACTTAAAAATCTTTTTTCTTCGAGGTTATGGTCATGCGCAATACGGGTAGAATTACCCATAAAGACAGGGCGATAAAAGAAACAATCAAGCCGTAATTGGTTCCGAAAAATTGTTTAAAAATAGCGCCTGTGTAGCCTAACAACGCAGAGATATCCAATTTCAACAAGATTAAGGTTCTAGATAAATCTATCGGATTGAGCATGGTACCAATTAAGGACACTTTATCTAAAGGATAATCTTCAAAGCCTATCAAGACCATTAAAAAAATCCCATCATAGATAACCCCTAAAAAGAGCCAAAGCAAAATTGCATAGCCAAAACCTTTTATTTTATTTTCATTGGACAAAGCAATATTAAACGCCAAGGCTGTAAAAATCAGGGTCAGAAACGTGCCAGTAATCAACAATAAAGAAAAATCCCAAATGGCACTACTTTCAAACAGGCCATAAAACACGAATGGTAATCCCAGTCCCAATATCAAGCTCATGGATAAAGAAATGGCAACGCCTAAATATTGACCCAAGAATATGGAGGATCTTTTTAATGGCTGTGCCAAAAGTAATTCTGTAAATTCTTTATTATTGTAATAATACATCACTCCAAAAATAGTTCCTATCAAAGGAACTAATATTATAATGACATTCATGAGGGTGATGACCGCTTTTGACAAATCGTTATTTAAAAACAACAATACGATGCCAAGCAAGAGGTAGAACGCAAAATAGACGTAACTCCAGCGGCTGCGCATCAGGTCATAAAAACTGTATTTTAATATTTTAAGCATGGTTTTCGGTTAAGATGGACGCAATAGCATGTTCGAAATCTGGCTGATCGGTCTTGGTTTTTAATTCGGATATGGTGCCTTTAAAGTAAATTTTACCTTCTAAAATAAAGACAATCTCATCTGACACTTCTTCAACAAAACTCATAATATGAGAGGTGATCAAGATGGTTTTTCCTTTTTCTTTTTCAGCTTGGATCAAATCTTTTAATCGGAGCATTGAAATAGGATCCAAACCAGATGTGGGCTCATCCAAAATTACTATGGGACTATCAAACATGAAGGTTAATACCAAATTCACTTTTTGTTTCGTGCCTCCTGAAAGCGTGCCCAGTTTTTTATCCAAAAAGGGCGTCAATTTGAACAGCTCTATCAAGCGTTCATCTTCATGGGTCGGTTTTCTTAAATCCTTGATCATTTTGATCAATTCCTTAACTTTTAAATTACTTGGGAAATTCGCTATTTGGGGTAAATAATCAATTTTATGACGGTATTCTGAATTCTTTTTGATGTTTTTGCCCAATACTGAAATCTCTCCCTTATCAGGAATGACCATTCCCAAAACAGATTTGATCAAAGTGGTTTTTCCAGAACCGTTTGGTCCGAGGATTGCGAAAATTCCGCCTTCGCTAATGCTCAAATCCAACCCGCTTAATACCTGCTGCTTTCCGAATTTTTTATATAAACCTTTTATTGTTACCATGTGACTTTTTTCATTAAGGGGTTATTGTCCAACAAATCATCTGGAGTGAATACAGGCGATACTTTTTCGGAAAAATCGATAATATCTATAAACATGCTTCGCAATAAAATGATGGTTTCCGGCGTACGGTTCACGATATACGAAAATAATTTAACCGGCCTGAAAGGGATATCTCCAATGCCGTTTTTATTTAGGTCGTAACCCGTATAATTACTCCAGTAATTACGATCGAAGGTATTGTCGTTGACGTTACTATTGTAGGCCATATCAAACGAGTTATATAGAAAATTATTTTCGGTAAAAGAATTCTCATAGCAAGCGCCACGTACCTTGATGGCCCAACCATTGTTGCTAAAATTATTACGCTTATAAATGATCCTGTTTGAGCCTTCTATGTTGATGCCGATTGTATTGTCCTGAAACGTGTTTCCAATGATTTCAGCATCGTTGATTTCTTTGAGCAGCATGCCATAGGATGCACTTCCCCAATTATCCTTAAACAAATTATTATACATTTTTATCCGTTTGGAAAACATGACGGCCACACCTGCACCATTATTTGAAAATTCATTGTCTTGATACACATCGTCATTGGAGAACATAAAATGAAGTCCGTAGCGCACGTTTAAAGAACTGAGATTGTTTTTGATGGTACAAAAATCAGAAAACTCCAGATAAATGCCGTCCCTTACATGCTGAACGATATTATCCTCGATTTCCACATTTTTGCTATACCATAATTGGATGCCATTTCCAGAATTATATTCTTCCACTGCATCGCCAATAATCTTATTATTTAAGATTTTTCCATCGCTTGATCTTTCGATATAAATTCCGAAAAACAATCTTTCAAGAACTAAATTTTGGATCAAAAAATTCTTGCTGCGTTGCACTCGAACTGCAGCATAATCTTCTGTATAACTGGTTCCTACATTCATAATATGTAATCCATCGACGGTAACGTTATCGGATACAATGGTGATGATTTCACCTTTATTTTCGCCATCAATCACAGGATAATTTTTTCCGATGATGGTGAGTGGTTTATCTACAACAACGTTATGCTCTCTGTATGTACCCTTTTTAACCACAATGGTATCAAAGTCCTTGGCTTTGGCTAAGGCTGCTTTTATAGAGGAGATGGGACAGGTTTTACATACTTCCAAAGTTTGGGCAAGAGCTAAATCCATCATTAAAATGACTGTCAAAAAAACGACTAACTTTTTCATGTTGTTACTCTTTAAGATGTGATAGTAACTCTTCCCACGAATAAAGATCGCCCTCTTTATCAGCTTGCACGTTTTCAGCATCGGTTTTTTTCTCAAAAGCTGAAAGAAAGGCTCCCATAGGACTTGGAATATTTTTACTGATCAAAAATGTGGCCTTTTTGGCATCAATCAAAGTGCCTGGTTCTGAATAATTATTGGAGAGATAGAGTTCAATTTCTGAACTTTCAAATTCCTCCATAAAATTGACCATGCATTCTGTAGCATCAAATTTATAAGCTTTATTTTTTTTGGTTAACAATTTCTGCCGCATGCGTTTTATCTACAATGGTCATTTTGCAATAACTGCATCCATCGCTGCCGTAGTCTATGGGCTGTGGAGATGCATTGCAACCTAACATTAATAGTAATAATGTCAGAATTGAAATGTGTTTTAGTGTTTTCATGATTTTAGTGTTTTTGTAAGAACAGCGTTTACTGTGTGGTCCTCTTTAAGCTTGCTCTTCGTCCCAACCAAAACGCTACAAGCGTTAAGGACATCCCTACAAACATAAGGTACCCTCCTATATGAGGCCAAGAGTCCACATCAAAATTTAGTAGTTTTTGATAGCCGATTAAAGGCGGTTTGTAGCTCATGGGAGTTCCGTCAGGATTCGTAACTTTGATAATGGCATTGGGGTCGAGATTACTTCCATAATCAATTAACCAATTATTGAAATCATACATTCCCGCAACACCTAAAGCAGTCATTAAAATAAACCAACCTAAAAAGAACTTATAACTTACTTTATTAAAAAACCCTAAAATTCCAATAACAACACCTAAAATAGACATGCCAAGAATAACTTTAGGAAAAACAGAAAACTCCCACATCTCTTCGGGTTTAGGAATTGTTTTCATACCAATATAGTGGTTGAGGCCATCTATATTTTGAAGGTCGAACTCATCTACACCTTGAATACCAGTTATATAAATATCCATTCCTAAAGGATCGGGATATTGTGGGGCTCCGAGCATGATATTCCATAAAGGATATTTGAAGAGTCCGAGTAAAAGCAATGAACCGATTATCATTATAATGCCAGCCGTTTTCATCTTTTAAAGATTTAATGTTGAAATATTGAATTAAGTACTTATTGAAAAGTTACGAGTGTTTTAAATAAAGAAAGGCGAGAGCGAAAAAAAACAACCCTCGCCTTTCATAGGAAAATAAACACTAAACAAAATCTCCCTAATATTATATAGTCTAAAATTAATCACCCAAAGACCAAGATAATTCCAAGTTAGAGTCTGCTGGTGATACACGAACGTACCCTTGCATCTCTTGATGTAATGCAGAACAGAAATCTGTACAGTAAAATGGCCACACACCTACTTGTTTTGGTTCCCAAGTCAAGGTTCGGGTTTGACCTGGCATGACCAACAATTCAGCTGTATTAGCGCCAATCACAGCAAAACCGTGAGGGACATCAAAATCCTGCTCCAAGTTGGTGACGTGGAAAAATACTTTATCACCTACTTTAACACCTTCAATATTATCTGGTGAGAAGTGACTACGGATCGTGGTCATGTAAATGTGTACATTCTTACCTTCACGAACCACTTTGGTATCCGCATCACTCAATGCTTTTCGAGGATGTTCATTTTCAGCTAATCTGTAAATTTTTCTGGAATTCTTCATGATTATCTCGGCTGGAATTGCAGCTGCATAATGCGGCTCACCATGCGTTGGGAAATCTAAAAGCAATTCCATTTTATCACCTGAAATATCATACAATTGTGCAGAATGCTCCATTTCTGGACCTACTGGCAAATAACGATCTTTTGTTATTTTATTCATGGCAAACATGTATTTACCGAAAGGCTTACGAGAGTTTCCTCCAGGAATTGTTAAGTGACCTACAGAATAGTATGTTGGTTTTCTATCTAACACTTCCCAAGTACCTAATTTCCATTTTACAACTTCAGAAGAAATAAAGAAGGTGGTATAAGCATTTCCTTCACCATCAAACTCTGTATGTAACGGTCCTAACCCTGGTTGCTCTACAGAACCTGCCAAGACGTCTTCAAATTTTAAGATTGGAATACCGTAAGCATCGCCATCAAATTTCTTCTTCTCAATAGCATCTAACATTTTGGTAAAGGAGTGTACGGTTAAGTTAGCCGATAATTTACCATTACCCACAATATATTCTCCAGTTGGATCTACGTCACAACCATGAGGCGATTTAGGCGTTGGCAATAAATAAATAGCTCCTGGAACTTCTGCAGGATTCACCACACGTACTTCTTTTTTCATAGTAGATGTAGCCATATGCGTAGCCTCATCATATAAGTTGTGCGCATAATTAGCTGGCATCATGGTACCACCACCATTATTGACGTACTCTTCAATTTTTTTCCAGTTGATCGCTGCAATAAAATCTTTATCATTTTGGGAGGCGTTCACCTCTAACAAACTGTTTGCTTCTTCTGTATTGTATGTGGTAAAGAAGAACCAACCGTGAGATTTTCCACGTCCAGGGTGCGACAAGTCATAATTAAAACCTGGCATTAATATTTGGAATTTGATGTCCATATGCCCATGTTCTGGATCAACAGAGATAAAGGATAAAGCCCCTTTGAAGTTTCCTTTGTAGTCTTTAATAGGCATATCCTTTTGTGGCACTGGAACAGAAAAACGTGTTCCTGCAACCACATATTCAGTATTCTCTGTAATAAAAGAGGAACTGTGGTTACCAGCACTATTTGGAACTTCAATAATTTCTTCAGTTTCAAACGTTGTCAAACTAATTCTAGCAATACGCGGCGTGTTGTTTCCGTTGATAAAAATCCAACGGCCATCTAACTCTCCATTAGTTTGTGAAATGTCAGGATGATGTGAATCGTCCCAAGGTACAAAACCATAAGACGTTTCTAACATTGGTTTTGTCTCTTCAGAATAGCCATAGCCATTTGTTGGGAATTGAGAGAAAACCGGAATCTCCTTAAACATTCGTCCTGAAGGTAGTCCATAAACGGTAATGTTACCACTATACCCACCTGACATGAATGCATAATGCGAATCGTACTCGCCTGGTGCCACATATACCTTTTCAGCAACATTACTTGCCAAAGCGCCCGATTGACCATTTGATTTGCCCGAATTATTACAACTCGTAAAAGCGACCAAAATAGTTACCAGGGCAACAGTTGTTTTTAAAATATTTTTCATTATTTATAAATTTATGTTAGTGTCAATTATTATTCTTTTGGAGGTAGTAATACCTTATCAATAATGTGTACAATGCCATTACCTGCAGGCACACTAGCCAGTATCTTTGCGCCACCTATCATTGGCTCTCCATCTACAATTTCTATCTGCACATCCTGATTATTGGCTTGTCCTAATTTTTTGAATTTCATTAAAAATTCTTTAGAATAGTTACCAGGCGTTACGTGGTATTTCAAGATATCAGCCAAAGCATTCTTGTTTTCTGGTTTCAATAAATTCAGCACGGTACCTTCAGGTAAGGCGTCAAACGCTGCATTGGTTGGCGCAAATACCATTAAAGGACCCGCATTTACCAAGGAATTCTCCAATTGTGCGGCTTGAACTGCAGCCACCAAGGTGGTGTGATCTTCTGAACCCATAGCAATTTGCAAAACGTTGGGTTTGCCAACGTCACCTTCAATAAAGGCTTGACCTTGTCTTTCACTATTCGTTGTTTCAACAACATCGGTTTCTGTGTCGATTTTATTCTCTTGAGTATCCTTGCAGGACATAAAAGTCACTACAAAAACAGCAAGGCTTAAAAGTTTAAGGTTGGTTTTCATATGTTAGTTATTATAAGGTTCTGAAATACTCCAATATAGCTCTCGCCTCTTCTTCGGTGAGATTTTGGTTGGCCATTGGCGCCCCATTAAATTCCATCAACAATTCTCTTGCAAGAGGATCTTCTTGAATCATTACTTCGGGATTTAGAATCATGTTCATCACCCATTCTGGTGTTCTGCGATTCAAAATTCCTGTGGGAGATGGTCCAATGTACTTTTTGTCAACTTTATGACATGCGGTACACATTTTTTCATAAACGTCTTTCCCGTGAGCGACCATCTTTTGGTCAATTTCTGGAGCAAGCGTTACGGACGTAATGGGCCCAACACCTTTGTTGGTAAGATCTACTCTTTCAGATGCAGCTACTTTGTTTTCAACTTTAGTAGGTTGCTTTTCAGGTGTGCTTTTTTGGTATGGATCTGTGGTCTTTTTTTCTCCATCACCACAACCCACAACCAATGATACTGCTAGTATCATTAAAATTTTTAGTGTTTTTTTCATTTCTTGATAGTTTAAGTTTGCGAATAAAATTTGAGCTAGATGCTTGTTTAATAGAGCACTGTGCCTATTTTTTAGTTTTATTTAACAAATTTAAACCTTAAGCATTTCAAAATATATGATAAAAATCATATTTAGGATAATATTGTCCTATTTAATAGATTTGACAAAAAATGACACATCATCAACGAAATCCTTATTGGAATCCTTGTCTGCAGATTGTTAGAAACAAAAAATCCTTCAAGAAGATTATTACCATAATTTCTCGAAGGATGATGTCATGACTTGATCGAAATTTTCAGTATAAAATTTCCGACAAAAGGTCTTATTTACTGTACGTGAACAATTTTGGTTTAAACACAAACATGGCCCAGCCCCAATTCGTAGTGTTGTCTTTGTTACCACCTTTCAAAACTTCCATAGTTCCTGTAGCAAACATTTGAGAATAGCCCAACTGGAAATCAATAGTATCTGCAATTTTATAGCCCAAGGAGAAATCAATTTCGGTGCCTAAATAATTGTCTTTTTCATTGCCCAAATTGTCTACAACTGTTGCTGCAGATGAAAACACATGTGGGACGAGTTGCAAGGTCAATTTTTCCTTTTGATATTTTATAGGAAGATTGACATCCAATAATCCGACAGAATTAATATGGTTGCCCACATAAAAATAATCCATCCAACCGTTGAATTTATGATTGGTACCAAACAGCGGATTGAATGCTTTAATATCTGAATCTGTTGTATTCATATCTGTACCGGATAAGTACTCTGCTCCTATGCCCACATTAAAGTTTGATGCTACTTGATAATGCAGATTTCCCGCCAAATTATAGGCACTCAAGTCTCTATCAGCAATTTGTCCTGTTTGAAAGTAGACGGATGCATCTGCTTTCAACTTATTCTTTCCAAAATTTAAAAAAGCACCATAAGTTTGGTTATAATCCACTTCTTGATCGCCATCTTTATCAAAGGTAAATCCTGTATTTAGCGCTAAAAGACTCAAATTTAGATCATCAAATTTTGTATGGTACCACGCATATTGAAATGCCTTGTAGTTATTGACATCATAATCCGTTTTAAAAAGGGTTTCATCTTCTTCATTTAAAGCGAGCCCCACATCCAATCTGTTTTTGGCATTAGGTTGGTAAGTGGCAATAAAAGCATCATGGCTTCGTCCTGTTTGTGCCCAATCTACATTTCCAAAAATCCGCGAATCATCATAAATAATTTCCTGACGTCCCATTTTAAAGCTAAGTAGCGAATCCAAACGGAAAGATGCCCAAGCTTCATGGATAGCCGTTCCATTTGCATCACTGGCAGACAAGGTGTTGACGTCTCCCCAAACCCTAACATTTTGCAAAGAAATATACGCATTCAGTTGTTCGCTGCCATAATTGAAGTTAAGACGCGAGCGTTGGGATACAAAAGTGGCGGCATCAACATTATCTGGAATTAAGGTTTTAAAACCGTGACGGTATTCAAAACGTGGTTTCAATTCGAGATTGATGTCAAATTCTTGGGCAAAGGCTGTGTGACCCAAAATGCCGAGACATGCTAAACTGATTATTTTTTTCATGGTTTTTGATTTTAAAGGATCAACCTATACAGGTTTTGATTTTGACGTTGATGCGATTGAAGATTGGGAAGTTATTTACTTGCAATTGCTTTTTTGATATGCTCCACCGTGGCATCAGAATTAACCCCAAGCCCTTCTTGTTGAAATACCATCTCCCCATCTTGATTAAACACACTGATAATGTTGGAATGTGAAAAATCCAATGGTGAAATTTTCTTATAATTCACGGCCATTACGGCTGCAAACTCTCTCGTATTGTCTTCAGAAGAACGTAAAAATAACCAAGGCGCTGTATCCATAACATTTTCTTCAGCAAAAGCTTTTAACCGTTCTGGTGAATCGGTTTTGGGATCGATACTCACGAAAACCATCTTTAGATGGTCTTTGCCATCTTTAGGCAGTTGCGCTTCAATGTTTCGCATATCGGCCACCAATCTTGGACAGGCCGCTTTGCATGAGGTATAGATCATGACCATCACCAAGACATCGCCTTTAAGCTCTTCAAGTTGAAGGTCCTCTCCATTTTGGGTGGTCCAGGTTGAGGTCAGATTAAAAATCGAGGTTTCCGAAATCACATCAGAAGACATTTCCGTTTCCGTTACCGTTTCAACAGCTTCTAAATCCATATTACAAACCGGACAACTTCCAGGCTCTTCATAGGTTTTATCGCCTTCACATGCCATTGGGCATTGGTAAAGTGCTGTGTCTTTGGAGGTGTTTTTTTTACAGGCACTGAATGAGATCAAGAGAATGCTGCAGAGTATAAAAAATATTTTTTTCATGATTATTTAGTGTTTTCAGCGTCTGTCGCACAACGAAAGCCGAGATTTTTGATGGCGTAATTCGCTTTGATGCTGCCTCTAAAGGCATAGCGCATAAATGCTGCATAATTCATCAAATCTGTAGCTCCGAGAGAAGCGCTTCCGCAGAAGAGATTGTTATCTTTCTCATTGTCTTTACGAGACTCTCCGGAAAGTAATACTGAGTTAAAATCAGAGGTCCATTCCCAGACCAAGCCATGTAAGTCATAGACACCCCAGTAATTTTTCGGGTTTTCTCCAATCTTATTTTCATTGGATCGTGGCGCTTCGTACCATGACAAAATTTGTTGGTTGTAAGATTTTTTTATGCGTGCATCCTTGACGGTTTCATCGGCCATGGCGGCATATTCCCATTCATCCATAGTTGGCAAACGTTTGCCCTGACAGTCGCAATAGGCTTTTGCCGCAAACCAACTCACATAGGTAACCGGACTGTTGAGCAATTCGCCATCTTTAAGCTCAAGATCATTTTTCCAGTTTCTTAAATAGGTAGCATCTGCAAAGATTGCTTTGGCTTTAGATTTTTGCCATTTTGGATATTCCCTGACAAAATCGAGATACTCGCTATTGGTTACAGGATACACATCCAAATCAAAATCTTTGACTTCAACTACAGTGGAATCCCTTCCGTATAACGGAATATAACGTGCGCCTTCTATACGCACCATGCCTTCAGACTGTCCATAACTAAACATATGGAAAAGAATCAAAACAATGGGCAATCTGAAGATTTTAGTACGCATTATTGGATGTTTTTAATTAATAATTTGTTGTTTTTAGTTTCTAGCCTCTAGCTTCTAGCTTCCAACTTCTAGCTTCCAACTTCTAGGTTCCAACTTCTAGCTTCTAGCTTCTAGCTTCTAGCTTCTAGCTTCTAGCTTCTAGCTTCTAATTTATGGTTTCAAGTTCAATCTCATCTTCAATTTCAAATTCGATTTCAAATTCAATTTCAACTTCAACTTAAATTTCCATAATTATGATTATTTGCCACTCACTTTTTTGACCATTGCAGGTGTAACCACTGTTTTGTTGTTGCCCCAACTGTTGTATACATACGTCAACACGTTGGCTACTTCTTCTTGAGAGATCATTTGTTTGGTCATGATACTGTTGTATTTCACGCCATTAACTGTAATTTCACCTGTTAAGCCGTGAAGTACAGCGCCAATAGCTCTGTCAACATTAGCATTTAGATAATCTGACTTTGCCAAAGGAGGGAATGCATTTGCAATACCTTGTCCTTCTGCTTGGTGACAAGCAATACAGGTTTGACCGTAAATTTGCTTTCCATATTCCATTTGCTCAGCGAACGATTTTGCAGGTATATCAGATTCTTTAATTTCATCTGTAGTAGGCATTGTTTGGATCCCAGGACCTTCAGGGACATAGATATTATCCATCAACTCTCCAGAAAATATTTTCTTATCTTTTTCTCCTTCTACTTTCAACATACCTAAAGCACCTTTATTAAAGGCTCTAAAAATAGAGTGATCCACTAGAATAAATGTTCCTGGCACTTCAACCTTAAATTCAACTATGGCCGCGCCTCCAGCAGGAATCAAGGTAGTTTGAACGTTGGTATTCACCAAATCGCCACCTTCCACATAAACTTTGTCGAAAATTTCACCGATGACGTGAAAGGACGATACCAAACCGGGTCCACCATTACCGACAAATAATCTGACAGTTTCTCCAACTTTAGCTGTTAAGGCACCGTCTCCGGTTAAAGCCCCAACTTTACCATTAAATACAACATAATCTGCATGTTCATCTACTGCTTTCTGCATGTCAAATGGCTGTAATCCACGTTCTCCATTGGCACCTTTAGTGTAGAAATCACCTTGCATTACGTAATATTCCTTATCTACAGGAGCTAAACCACCTTCTGGCTCAATTAAAATTAGGCCATACATTCCGTTAGCAATATGCATCCCTACAGGAGCTGTAGCACAATGGTAAACGTATAAACCAGGATTCAACACTTTAAATGAGAATACTTTTTCGTGACCTGGAGCAACAAAAGAAGATTCTGCACCACCACCTGGTCCATTTACGGCATGCAAGTCAATATTATGTGGTAATTTATTATCTGGGTGATTTTGTAAATGGAATTCAATTTCATCTCCTACACGAGCTCTGATAAAACTACCAGGAACTGATCCTCCAAATGTCCAATACACATAGTCGACACCATCAGTCATTTCTCCTACCTGTTCTAGGATTTCCATTTTTACAATTAGTTTTTTGGCTTTACGCTTCCCAACTGGTGTTGGCACGTGAGGGGGCGCCGTTAATTCTGCAATCATCTCTCGACTGACTGGAATTTCTTCAGCTGAGGCATATTCGGTTTTCTTGTCATCAAAACAACTGAACATTAATAATAATGACAGCAGTGAGACTGATTTTAATAGTGGTTGTGATTTCATGTTGTAAATTGTTTATAGGTCAAAATTAGCGAGATCAAATAAAATAATATATGACAATTATCATATTTAGGACTTTTTTGTCCTAATTTAAAAAAAGTCAAAAAGAAGCTGAACCTCGGTTCAGCCTGCTAGTTTACAAATAAGATTATATTAAATTTTAAAGGTCATGACGGGTAAGTTGGCGTGGTTTGCCAAATCTTCAGAGATGCTGCCCTCAAAAAAGTGTGCCAAGCCTTTTCTGCCATGGGTGGGCATCATGATCAAATCTGCCCCCACAAGGTTTGAAAAATTGAGAATTCCCTTTTCAATGGAATAATCTGATACGTAGTGTACATTATTCAATTGGTTCATATTGCCATCGGCCTTCATTAAGAAATTGGCAACTTGTTGTTCCATTTCTGCGGTGCTCTTAAAATTCTCACCAGATACATTGACATATAAGAGATGAATTTTGGAGGAATCCTGCAAGATTTTTGAAGCTTTAATGTATGCACTAACGCTTTCATCTGAAAAATCTGACGCAAAAACAACGGTCTCAAAGTTGAGATTTCCGGGTTTTTGCTTAATCACCAAGACAGGTATTTTTGAATGGCGCACCACCTTTTCAGTATTGGAGCCTACAAAAACCTCCGTAAAACCGCTAACACCATGAGATCCCATGATTATCAAATCGGCATTATGTTCTTCTGCTACTTCACTCACCTCACTAAACACCTTAAAATGTTTGACAATGGGAGTAATTTTTAAGTCCTTCCAGATAATCCTTGTTTAAGAATTCTTCAAATTTTTGTTCGGCAAGTTTTAGAAAGAACAAAGCTTTCGGTTTCTGTCCGTCATCAGTTGCTGTCAACAGTGCATCAGACATTTCTAACATGTGCAAGGCCAAGATTTCTGCATTATTCTGTTTTGCCAAAATAGCGGCTGCTTCAAGAGCATACTCAGAATATTTTGAAAAATCAATTGGTACAATTATTTTATCCATAGTAGTAGGTTTTAATTAGTAGTAGTTATTAATTCTAAAAAAAAGGTACTGATATATAGGCAAACATACAAAAGAAAGCTCATGATTACCATTTAATTAATATTGTGGTCCCATTATACCGTCATTGAGAACAATTGGGTTTGTGGCTGTTTGCGTCTCAAAAGCAAATCGAAAGCCATACAGATGTTTCTTACAAAGGGCTTGCCTTCTTCTGTAACGGTCAATTTTGTGCGATTGCGTATTAACAAACCATCACTTTCCATTTCTTCCAAACCACTAAGTACTTCTGGTAGTTCTTCAAAAAAGAGTCCGTTATCATCCCATGAGGTCTCAAATTGACACATTAAATTAAGAATGTGCTGCCTAATGATCAAGTCTTCAGAATTTAGGATATGCCCTTTTACAACTGGAATAATCCCTTCGCCTACCAAGTGGTAATATTCTTCAATGTTTTTGACGTTTTGTGCAAATCCGTACCAGCTATCACTAATAGAGGAAACGCCCAAACCAATCATTCCCCTAGTCTTTGAAGCGGTATAGCCCATAAAATTGCGGTGGAGGGTTTTATTTCCCATAGATTGGTACAGAGAATCTGACGCCAGTGCAAAATGGTCCATTCCAATTTCATGGTACCCTGCTTCAGAGAGTAATGTTTTCCCCAATTCGTATTGCTGACGCTTGGAAGTACCGGAAGGCAAATTGCTTTCATCAAAGCCGCGTTGCCCATTTCCTTTTATCCAAGGCACATGAGCATAGCTGTAAAAAGCAATTCTATCAGGTTTCAGCGATTTTGTTTTAGCGATGGTCTCTCTCACATGTGCTTCGGTTTGAAATGGCAATCCGAAAATAATATCATGGCTTACAGAAGTATACCCAATAAATTTGGCCTGCTCTGTTACGCGTTTCACATTCTCAAAAGGCTGAATTCTGTGAATGGCTTTTTGAACGTCTTCATTATAATCCTGCACGCCAAAACTGACCCGTCTAAAACCGAGGTCATAAAATGTTTGTAAGTGTTCTTCTGTGGTATTGTTGGGATGCCCTTCAAAACTAAACTCATAGTCCTTGGCCAGGGTGGCACGTCTTAAAAGACTATTGATCAGCAAATTTAAATTTTCAGGAAGAAAAAAAAGTGGGTGTACCACCGCCCAAATGCAATTCTTTGATTTTTGGCCTTGAAGGCAGCAGATCACAATAGAGATCCCACTCTTTTATTAAGGCATTTATATACGGAATTTCAACACTGTGCTGCTTTGTGATGCGCTTATGACACCCGCAAAAGGTACACAGACTCTCGCAAAACGGCAAGTGGATATAGAGGCTTAAACCTTCTACCTCATTGCTTTCTTCAAATGCTTTAAGAAGTGAATCTTTCCATTTATTCATTGTAAATGTTGTCGTATCCCAATATGGAACCGTAGGATAGCTCGTATATCTGGGACCGGCTACATTGTATTTATCAGTTAGAGACCTCATCATTGTAGTTGCTTAATTTTAAGCCAAAATTATCTTAAATACGCTATAAATAATATGATATAAGTCATGTATTAAGGGCGTTTTAAATTAATTTTAAAATTCTAAGAGGGGTAGACAGTTTGGTAAGATTCTTTATTTTCTATTCAGACGCTTGCATTCCTCTTAATTAAAACTAACTTTAATATTTTAACATTAAAACCATAACCCATGAAAAGATTATCAATTATGCTTATTGCTATTGTGGCCTTAGGCATGTCCACCTCTTGTAAAGATGACAAGAAGGAAGCCAATTCAGATATGAACGAAGAAATGCCAATGGAAACGAAGACCGTCGAAACCAAGAAAATACAAGTCGACTTAGAATCGAAAAGTGGCAGTAACGTAGAAGGCAACGCTGTATTTACTGAAGAAGACGGTGTTGTGACAATGGTTGTTGTAGTTAGCGGACTTAAGGAAGGTGAGCACGCGATCCATCTTCACGAAAAAGCAGATTGTTCAGCAGATGACGGCACTTCTGCAGGAGGCCATTGGAACCCAACCAACCAGCCACATGGCAAATGGGGAAGTTCAGAAGGCTACCATAAAGGAGATATAGGTAATTTTATGGCTGACGCCAACGGTAACGGCACCATTACTATGACCACTGATGAGTGGTGTATTGGTTGTGGAGATTCTAACAATGATATCGTAGGAAAAGGAATTATTATACATGAAGGTATTGATGATTTTACCACACAGCCAACAGGTGATGCTGGAGGCCGCATAAGTTGTGGTGGCATTATCCAATAAGTCTACATTGAACATTTTAATAAATCGAAGCCGCTTTTGAAGCGGCTTTTTTTCTTTCCATATATTAACTACTTTTGGCACATCAAAAAAAATAAGATGCAATTAGAATTATTGATCTCAAAATTTCAGAATAAGGACGAAAAGGCTTTTGAAGAACTCTATACTATGTACGGCAAAAGTATGCAGGGTGTTATTTACAATATTGTGAGAGATCATGATATTGCAGAAGAAGTAATGCAGGACGTTTTTATAAAAGCTTGGAATAATGCCAGTAGCTACTCGGCAGAGAAAGGAAGGTTTTTTACCTGGATCTTGAACATTGCCAGAAATGCGGCAATTGACAAAACGCGATCCAAGGCTTTTAAGAACTCCAAAAAAAACCTCGACGCTGATTATTTCGTAGATATTTTGCAACACAGTGACAGTTTAGATGATAAAACGGATGCTATAGGTATCAAAAAATTTGTGAGCCAGCTTGCCAAAAAATGTATAGAAGTTATTGAGCTTTTATACTTTAAAGGCTATACCCAAAAGGAAGCTTCAGAAACTCTTGATATGCCTATTGGCACCATTAAAACACGGAACAGAAATTGCATTAAGGAATTAAGAACTATTGTACTCAAATAACATGAATATAACCGCTTACATAGAATCTGGAATTTTAGAGCTATACGTTGCAGGTGCGCTTTCAGCAAACGAAAACAAAGAAGTGTATGAGCTTATGCGTCAGCATCCAGAAGTACTTCAGGAAGTTTTGGAGATAGAAGCTGCTATTATTAAGTTAACCGCCGCGACCTCTCGCCAAACCACTAACGGATTATTTGAAAAAATACAGCGCCAATTAAACACTAAAACATCAGACACAGAAACCAAAGTAGTTTCCATTGCCAAACCTAAATACAATTGGTTGACGTACTCAGGTTGGGCAGCAGCCCTTGTTATTGGTGCAGGATTATTTTGGACAGTCATACAGAATAATACCTTAGAGTCTAATTTAACTACTGCTGGCATAGAAAACGCCTATTTGGAAGCGCAAATTGCCAACTCCAAAACAGATCTTGCCGCTACCAAAAATTTGTTGAACATCTTACGAGATAAGAACATCATCTCTGTGCCTTTAGGAGGTCAGGGTGATTTTGCAAACACGTACGCCAAAGTATATTGGAACAAGAACGACAACAGCATTTATTTAGATGCCCAAGGATTACCGGAGGCTCCTGAAGGGAAGGTGTACCAAGTTTGGTCACTAAAACTAAACCCTTTAACACCTACCAGTTTGGGTACTATTGATGATTTTAATGCCGATGATAATAAAATCTTTGCCATTGCCAACGCTAATGATAGTGAGGCCTTTGGGATTACTTTAGAACCAGCGGGCGGCAGCGAAACCCCAACCATGGAACAATTGTACACTTTAGGGGTTGTTGCAGCTTCGGCACCATAAGCTTTTTTTGTTTTGATATCACTAGCACCAACGTATTGTTGGTGCTTTTTTGTGCGTAAAATTTTTTAGGTGCGGATAGACGCCATGTTCTCATGACGTTTGAGATAAGTATTATAGAACCTAAAATGGTTCAAGAAGACTTGATTATTTTTTTTATTTTTATTCATATTGACATATTGTGATTTCTGGAGAGTTTACATGGAAAAAAGAATCCTCCATGTTAGATCCTGGCCACAATCTAATAACTTTTGGACACTCGGTTTCAACTTAACCACATGACTAAAAAAAGAATTATAGGATTGGTATTATGGTGTTCAGGAATTGCGCTTTATTTCGCATTAGAGAATGACGCTGCCAGTCTCATTTCGGGTTTTTTAGTTGCTTCCAGCATATTTTTCCTCACCGCCAAAGCAACATAGGCAACTTTAGAAGGTAACACAATTAACTATAAAACCTCTTTAAAACAGGAAAGCACCTAACCATATTGCTATAGTTAAGCACTTTCCACAAACAAAAAACTCTAAAAAACAACCACAACACCTTGTGGTCTCTTTACAAAAATGAGCAGCGCTCATCTTTGTTAGTGTTACTATTAATGCTCTCAAATTAACAGTATTAAATAATCGTTGGCCTAAAATTTTATAGGCACAAGTGTCTATACCAAAAAAGGGTTGCTTGGTGTCAATTGGATTTCCACTGCAAAGCGTGTTGCCTATTCTGAACGTTTACTCCTAGAAGATCAGTTTTAAAGTTGGCTCACTTTTTTCGCCATGATTGGGCCCAATTCATAAGCACTTGACACTAAATCTGGCTTGAGCTCTTTTACTTTTTCGAGATCTCCTGCAGCTTTTAAAATTTCTGCGCTGTGGTATATCGCCATGGGCTCTGAGGTTTGTTCCAAAACATATTTTTTGGTTAGCGCCAATGCCTCTTTTAACTGACCGTTTTTAAAATAAGACCAGGCCAGCAAATCATAAGAATGTGGTGTAGGCCTATTATCAACTTCGATCTTAGCAATGGCAATCGCCTCTTGTAAATTCTGGTTTTCTTGAGTGTACAATTGCACATTATAGTAATTGTACATGTCTCCATAAGCTTCATTTTTTACCGCATTGTTATATAATGCAAGCTGTTCAGCTTTGGCTGCCATGTCGCCTTTAAACTCATAAATTTGAGCTTTCAATAAATAATAATCTGGCGCATGATAATCTTTCATCACCGTATTGAGGATACGTAAAGCTTCATCAGGATTTTTTTCATGGGAATAAATAATCCAAGCGATTCCTTTCTTAGCGTAAGCATCGTTCGGGTCAAGTTCCAAAGCCATCAAAAAATGATTGTAGGAATCATTGATTCTACCGGCATGACCATAAAAATCAGCCAAATTGGTATAAGCCCATTGTTTAACGCCTTTTAGGTTGGAAGATTCTGCAACCGCTTTAGCTTTTTCCAGATAGGTAATGGCAGCATCCAAATTTCCTTGGTGGTCACTCCATTTGGCCAATCTGATCAGATAATCAAAATCTGACATGTTTTCAAAACCTTCAAGATATGACTTCGCCAATTTATAGTTCCCTAATTCTAAATGCACATCAAATAGCATTTTTTGAGTGCCTTCAAGATTATCACCATTCAATTCGGCTGTTGTCAACAGCTGAAGGGCTTCTTTGAATTTATGCTGTGAGATATAGTTGGCGGCTAAGCTTTTTAATGCTCCGGAAGATTTGTAATTGTTTACTTCATTAAGCTCTATAAGGTTTTTTTCGGCCAATTTTAAATAGTCTATTTTTCCTGTTGCGGCAAACATTGTAGCATAGGTGTTTGCAATTTGACTTGAGTAAGAATAGGGGTTATAAGCCTCTTCTGCTTTTGTAGTCCAAAAGTCGAAATCCTTTTGGGCATCCATCATATTTTTATTGTCGGCAAGGTCCAAATACCTATTGTAATCTGAGGTATCCGTGACTTTTTTGGATGATGTGTTGCAACTACTTAATATAACCATAGAGCAAATTGCTAAGATATATGTTGAGTTCATGAGGTTGTTGTTTTGAGTTTTTCTTGTGTTTTTTGTCTTTTGTAAAAAAACCCTGAAATAGCATTTCACCATTTCAGGGTTGAGTCATTTTTATTGGTGTGGTGCAGCCAAGTAAGGAAATGAAGTTGAGAATGGTTTGTCATTCGTATCTACATTATCACTTGTGACACCGCCATTATCAGCACCCATTGGGCCACCAAAAATCAATAGCAATTCTGTATCGATCACATCATCTGCCAAAGCACGACCTGTCAATACATTAGTGCCGTCAAAAAATGTGGTTTTTCCGTCTAAAGTAACTGTTAGCACATCTGTAGCCAAGGCGCCTGTAAAGGTTGCGGCATCCATACCTAAAGCATTAGTGGTATAGCCAGCATTCAGAGCTAATAATTTACTTTGAAAAGCAGATTGAAAAGCAGCACCTTGATTAGAAGGCACAGTGGCGTTAAAAGCATCTTTGTTTCCTGTTGATACAAATACCGTATTGATTGCTGGTCTTGCCATTTGATCTTCTTGGGTGTAAGATCCTGAAAAGTCAGGGCCTGAGGTTTCCATGGCGTCATCATCATTACTGCAATTGTAGGCAGTAAGAGAAATAAGTACTGCTATTGCAGCTATTTTTATGTTGTTGAAATTCATAATATTTGTTTTTAAGAGTTTATTGTTTTCTTTTCGATTCTACCCATGAGTTGATGCTTCCTGTACCACCAATCATTGATTTTGGTACTTCCACTACCACTGACATGACATTGGTACCTTTAAACTTGTCTGTTCCTGGATTGTTAAATCCATCAGCATCACCTGCTAAAATAGCATTGAACTGATCAAAGTCAAAGAAGAACGGATCATCTCGCGGACCAGCAAAAAAGTTCATCCCTGCGTTGGTAGCTACAATGGCGTTTGTGCCCGCAGGTGTAATATCCACACTAGAGGCTGTTGCCATGGTACGAATAGTACTGCTCATGCCTGTTTGGGCTGGAGCAACTGGACCAAAGAAATACATCTTTCCATTTCTTGAGGTTGCCTGAATAACTAAATCTTCAATAGCATCTCCATCGGTGTCGATGTTAATTTCCAACATTGTGTTTTCATCAAACTTTGCATTTTGTGTTGCTGTAGGCGATAATAGGCCCTGAACATTCGCTACAAATACGATGTTGTCGGTGTTTTGCCCTTGAAAGGCATAAAAGTCGGTGATGTCATTTGCACCACCAGTTACTGCAGGCGCATCAATGTGATCTGCTGCAATTGTGAAGAAGCCAGCTACCGCAATAACTGCTGCCCCTAATAAAATTTTTGATTTTTTCATAATAATGGGAATTTTGTTAATTATTAATGTCTCTGCCCATACCTACGGAAGAATTAAAGAAGTGGTTTTGTTAAAAGTTTGTTAACACAAAACAGAGGGCCTTTTTAATTTTAAAAGTATCTTTGCGCACTAATTGATTGATGACTATGAATCCCTCTGCGTCTGGCTGGATTAAAAAATTACTGAAAGAAGTTTCAACTGATGAAACTTTTTTGAACACCAGTCTTGAAGGCTTTTATCAAGACCTTAAATATTGTGGTTTTATATATGGCAGCAATGTGGATGCCGTAAGTCATGCGATTCCGAAAAATGATTTGACAGATGAAGAATTGTGCAAGGTCAATTTGATTTTGGCTTTCTTTTATTTTTACAAAAAAAATCCTTCCGAAGAAAAATTTATAGAAACCGTCATCAATTTTTACAGTGCCATTACCGTAAGCAAAACCTCTATTTTCGATTCTATTTTAGGAAAAAAGAAATCAGCCGCCTTATTGGAAGCACTCATTGACAAGCGTGTCCATATAGATGATAATATTTTTACCAAGAATTTCAGTTATTTTATAACCAATGCCCTGTTGTTTGTAGATGTGCTTGCCTATCAACGGTTTTTAGACAGCAATGCAGTATCAGACCAATACTTACAAGATATAGAAACGGCTATAGAAACCGTTGTAATTGAAGTTTTTGAATCTAAGCTTCAGAAAAGCAACTATGACTACAGTTTGACAAAACTGTTCAAACTCTCCAGACGCTACCAAGCCAATGCCCCACTGGATTATGGAAATGCCATTTTTACGCTCAAAACATCATTAGAAAAGCGGTACATTATTGACATTGCCTGTATGGCCTCATGGACCGATACGAAAATTGACCAAAGCGAGAACGCATTCCTAACCGAATTTTGTAATCATTTGGATCTCGATCGAGCAGTTTTGAAGCAGTCCATTTTAGATATTGATACCTTTTATAATTCTAATAAAAAAAATATAGCAGCACTTGGTTCTAAAAATTTTGTGAAGAGTTTTTATGACAACTCCAGCAAGATGGTGATCAAGCTGATTAGCAGAAACAGCAAACGGCTATTGAAAGAATTGAAACAGAGTAAGGAGCTGATGGTACTTTTAACGAAATCGACCACAAGGGAATTGACCGAAGCAGAACACAAAAAAGTTCAAGTGCAATTGCTGGATATTTTTAAATCCATACCAAGTTTGGCCATCTTTTTGTTGCCTGGAGGCGCCATCTTACTGCCTTTGTTTATTAAGTTTATTCCAAAGTTGTTGCCATCGGCGTTTGATGATAATCGGGTTGATGATTAGTTATTCCAGCCAATCCTTAAAGTCTTTAACGCGTTCTCTGGCAACAATTACCTCATGCTCCATAAAGGTGTTCAATTTAATTTGCAGACGGGAGTTGGTATAACTGATCATATCCTTAATAGCATTGACATTGATATAAAACTTTCTGCTGACCCTGAAAAACATAGTGGGGTCTAAATCTGGCTCCAACTGGTCCAAGCTGACATCTAAAAGGTAGTTTCTGCCGTCGTTGGTATAGGCATACGTGCCTTTATTTTCACTGTAAAAACATTCAATATCTTCAGTGGCAATCAATTTGAGATGCTGCCCCACTTTTACGGAGAACCGCTTTTTATAGGTTCTGTCCAAAGGATTGACCAACATACTTTTGATGTCGTTAAAATCGATCATTACTGGTTGTTGTGATGGCAATCGTAATTTAAATTTTGCAACGGCTTTTGCCAAATCAACTTCATCAATAGGTTTCAACAAATAATCAATACTGTTCAATTTAAAAGCTTGCAGCGCATATTCATCATAAGCGGTGGTGAAAATAACGGCCGAATTGATCTCTAGAGTATCAAAAATTTCAAAAGACAGGCCATCGCTCAATTGAATATCCAAAAATATTAGATCAGGATGTGTGTTCTTTTTAAACCAGGCTATGGCTTCTTCAACAGAATGTAGCATGGTGTTGGTCTCAATTTCAAGAGTGCCCAACATTCGTTGCAGGCGGCGTGCTGATGGTTTTTCGTCTTCTATAATGATTACGTTCATTGGTGTGGTTTTTTGAATTGCATAGATACTGCTGTCAGGCCTTACTCCCATTTGCTCTCACGCTCCTTTTCCATTAATTCTTTGATCTTTTTTTCTTCCCAGTTCTTCCCGAGTACCACATATGGCATAAAAACCGAGAGTCCGTGAGCCAAAAGTCCGATGCCCCAAAAGAAGAGCGTCGTAAAATTATGCCATTCAAAATAACCTTCACCTGGGTCCAACTCTTGGACATTAATCACAAAAATCATCAAATTAATCACCACATATACCAAAAGGTGGCTGTAAAATCCGGTAATTTTTTTAACGCGCTTTTTAGCTCTGTCATAACGCTCCTGCTCAAAATGATTTGGTTCCATTAGTTCCATGTTTTAGTGTTTTGTTCTTTTGCCAAGATTTCTTTTATTTTACGTTCTTCCCAGGCTTTTCCGTAACCGAATACGCCAAAGGCATGAAAGATGAGTCCCATTCCCCAACCCAACATTGGGAACCAAAACCATTGGTAATTCCAAGAAGTTTTATAATTGATGAATATTAAAAACGGAATGACCACACAATAAGACACTACGTTTCCGAAGAAGCCTTTAATCTCTTCCACTCTCTTTTTAGCCCGATAATAAGCCTCTTGTTCATCATAAAGATATTTCGTTTCCATGATTGAAGTTTGTTTGGTCAAGATGGGTATTTTCACTTTAAAGACTGCTCCTGATTCGTCAATCAAAACATTCCTTTTGGTCAGAATACCATATCTATTGACTATATTTTGAAGTCCTACGCCCTTCCTGGTTTGAAGGACTTCCTTTTTTTGCAAATTATTCTGCACCACTAAATAGTTATCTTCAATTAGAATTTTAATGTGCAAGGGTTTGGACTCACTTACCGTATTGTGTTTAATGGTATTTTCCAACAGTAGCTGTAAGGACAAAGGCACTACTTTAGCATTCGGATGATCAGCATAGTCTGGGATTTCAAAGTTGATACTGTTTTCAAAGCGCATTTTCAGAAGGTTCATATAGGTTTTGGCAAACTCCAATTCTTCTTCTACCGGCACCAATTCCTTATCTTTTTGCTCTAAAACATACCTGTAAATTTTTGATAAAGACACGGTAAAACGCTGTGCATTATCAGGATTTTCTTCAATTAAGGATGTTAGAACGTTTAGGCTGTTAAACAGAAAATGCGGATCAATCTGATTTTTTAAGCTTTCAAATTGCGCATTGGCCGTGTTGGCAATCACCTTTTGCTCTTTTATTTTATTCTGCTGATAACGGTTATAGAAATAGACAAAATGAAACGTAATCACAATAGTTAGAGTAATCCAAAGTCCGAAACTATAGTTGCCCCAACGTTGCGATTGCAAAAAGTCGATCCATGAAATTCCTTTATAGATACTATATGTGAAGCCATTTAGAATAAACAACCCGATCAACGATATAACCGCCGAACCAAGAACCCCAATCACGATCCGTTTAAGACCTTCTTCTTTTTTCCAATTGAACTTTTCCAGATAGGCAAAATAATAATAATTGGAATACCCTAGCAGAAAGGCATAAAGCTGATAAAAGCCAAAATCAACAAAAAAGTCATTTAGAGTCTCATAGTCAAACCCCTTTGACAACAAATTGCCTATCACATAAACAGCACAACCAATAAAAAAGGTGAGGTATATGGTTTTTATCGATTTGCTCATCACACGCTTGGTATAAATTGTAATATTAGTTACAGGATTTTAGGATGGACTCCGCACGCTCCCGTCCCCAATTGGGATAGAATGGTTTTTCCGGTTTAAAGTTAGCAAAAAGTTCTTTGGCTTTTTCTACATCTTTACAAAACGGCTTTGTATCTTGACCAAAATAACGAGCGCTGCCCATATTCCAATCGGCTCTATTGAGCACCACCATTGGGTTTTCTGGCGCAATCGCATATGCTTTATTATATAAATCTGATATTTTGGCCGAATACTTCATCCCATAAGTCATCCCATCAAAAGCGACCCAATTGGTAAAAATTTGTGCCTGCATCACCAATATATCCGCATTGTCTTTTTCGATTGACATGGCATCATTGAGATAGTTTTGCGCCTTTTCCAATTGTGCTTTTACTTTATCGGCATCCTTTTCTTCCCAGGTTTTTAAACTGTTCAGTTGCGCTATATAGTAGTTTGGCAACCATTGCTCAGGTTCAGCAGCGGCGATACGCTCAAAAAGTTGTTCAGCTTCCGTCCAATTATTGTTTTCCCAAAGCTCAAAAGCCTTTTGCATGCCTTTGTCATAATTAGTCTGTGCTGAAATCATTCCGGTGAGGAACACTGCGATAATAATAATTAAATGTTTCATAAGATTATGGTGTAATGATTAGTAAATAATTTGACATTGTTAGTGTTACAAGCAAATATCGGTTTATCGTTGGGCTCCCTAAAAACTGTATGACTCAATTGTTAAATGCGGAGGATGAATTGTAAACATAAAAGATTTGGTCAAAATGAGATTACTTTAGATTTTACAGTGAGAATCATAATAAAAAATTAAGATTCCTATTCATTATTTGTATAATTCACAAAAATTTAAGAATACCACAGGATGGTATTGAATTTATAATTAAAAAAAGTATATTGTTGTACCCGTTGCTATAAAATAAATTCAACGAACTTTTAGATAGAAAAGCATCACATTCACATTTTATAGATCGAACCTAACATTTTAAAGGAGCATATATTGAAAGAACAACACCACAAGTGGTACTCACCAACACTTAGCAAGGACATTGAAATGCTTGTCTTTGGACATTCAGGATACCCTGTTATACTTTTCCCAACTACTATGGGAAAACATAATGAATGCAAAGACATGAAACTTGTAGAATCTGCCAGGTGGTTTGTTGAGCAAGGTAAAATCCAAATTTACTGTCCAGATGGCATTAATGAACTGAGTTGGTATAATAAAAACATACATCCTTCACAGCGCGCAAAAAACCATGAGTGGTATGATCAATTTATATTAAATGAACTAGTCAATCCTATTTGTAATGAAAAGGGACTCCATAAAGTTGCCGTTGCAGGACCAAGTTTTGGCGGCTATCAGGCTTCAAACTTTGCGTTTAAACATCCAGAAAAAGTGAGCCATATGTTTAGTATGAGCGGTGCGTTTGATATTAAATCTTTTGTAGATGGCCATTATGACGATAACGTATTTTTCAACAACCCTATAGATTATCTTCCGGGTAATAACCATCCTGATTTATGGAAGATGAAAATAATACTTGGTGTGGGTGAATGGGATATTTGCTTAGAAGCGAATGAAAAGATGGCAAAAATACTTAGAGACAAAAATATTCCATTTTGGTACGATGTCCGTAAATGGGCAAAACATGACTGGCCGTTATGGCGCGATATGTTTCCAGAATACCTTTCAAAACTTTAATTAATCCAAATAGACAACCAAAATATACAAATATGAAAAAAATAGGCATCCTTTTCGGAAAAGAAAATACATTCCCTCAAGCTTTTATAGATCGGGTGAATGAAAAGAAAGTGAAGAACATTGTTGCTGAGGCAGTGTCCATTGATATGGTAGAACAAGCCAAACCGACAGATTATGCGGTGATCATTGACCGGATATCCCAAGACGTTCCGTTTTACCGTGCCTATCTAAAAAATGCTGCCATTTCTGGAACTGCGGTGATCAACAACCCATTTTGGTGGAGTGCTGACGAAAAATTCTTCAATAATGCCTTGGCCGAAAAAGTGGGCGTTCCGGTGCCTAAAACCTTTATTCTACCTACCTCCCACCGTCCGCCAGATACCGATGAAAACTCTTTTCGCAACATGAAATTCCCATTTGCCTGGGAGCGCATGTTTGATACTATTGGCTTTCCGGCGTATATGAAACCTCATGATGGTGGTGGCTGGAAGAGTGTGTATCGGGTAGTGAATGCTGAAGATTTATGGAAAAAACACGCGGAGACCGAGCAATTGGTGATGATGCTTCAGGAAGAAATAAATTTTACAGAATATTTCAGATGTTATGTGTTGGATACTGACAACGTCCATATCATGCAATATGAGCCCAGAAATCCACATCATTTGCGCTATGTGATTGATGGGCCACCCGTAAAACAAGAATTGTTGGATTTAGTAAAAAAATACGCCATCCGGTTGAACAAAGCCTTGGGTTACGATTTTAATACCGTCGAATTTGCGATTAGAGATGGCATCCCTTATGCTATCGATTTTTGCAATCCGGCGCCAGATGCCGATATCAACTCTGTGGGTCAGGATAATTTTGATTGGATTGTTGAAAATGCCGCCAATATGGCAATTGCAAAAGCAAAACAATTTAAAAAAGATAAGATGAACCTGACGTGGGGCACCTTCGTAAAAGATCAGATTACTGGTAAAAGAACGACTTTTAAATAGAGACACTCAAGCTTTTCATTCCCGAAGTTTCGCGATTGAAAATCTAGAAGGTTTCAAATAACTAACCTTATCATATGAAATTCACATTAGGAATTGAAGAGGAGTATCAAGTGATCTGCCCAAAAACACGAGAATTGATATCTCATGACCAACTTATTGTATCTGAGGCTGCCAAAATCTTAAATGAGCAGGTAAAGGCTGAAATGCATCAAGCTGTTGTAGAAGTTGGCACCAATATTTGTAATGACATCACTGATGCTAGAAAAGAACTCACCCACTTACGAAAGTCTATTGCAGACATTGCAGATAGTTTAGGCTTTAAAATAGGAGCTGCTGGCACCCATCCCTTTACAAAATGGGAAACCCAGCTCATTACTCCCAATCCGCGGTATGATGAAATTATCAACGAACTACAGGATACGGCGCGCTCCAATTTAATTTTTGGTTTGCACGTGCATGTTGGCATAGAAGACAAGCAATTGGCACTGCATTTAACCAACGCCATGCGCTATTTCTTACCACATCTTTATGCTTTGTCCACCAATTCTCCGTTTTGGGAAGGACGAAATACCGGTTTCAAATCGTTTCGTTCAAAAGTATTTGACAAATTTCCGAGAACAGGAATTCCTGGCATTTTCCAAACGGTTGCAGAATATGAGCATTATATAGACATCCTGATCAAGACCAAATGTATTGACAATCCGAAGAAAATATGGTGGGACATTCGCATCCATCCCTTTTTTCCAACCTTGGAAGTACGCATTTGTGATGTGCCAATGACCATTGAAGAAACCCTAAGTATTGCAGCCTTAATTCAAGCTTTGGTAGCCAAGCTTTACAAGCTCAGAACGCAAAACCTCAACTTCATGCTCTACCATCGCGCATTGATCAATGAGAACAAATGGCGCGCCAGTAGATACGGACTTGATGGCAGCATGATTGACTTTGGCAAGGAATGTGAAGTGCCAACCAAAGATTTAATGATAGAATTGCTTGAATTTGTTGATGACGTGGTGGATGAACTCGGTTCCCGTAAGGAAATTGAACACATCAAGACTATGATGAAAAATGGTACAGGAGCAGACAGACAGCTCGCCGTTTACAATGAAACCAAGGATTTGACTAAAGTGGTCGATTACATTATTGAACAGACCGTTTTAGGAACTTAGAAAAATTGACATGCTTAAAGAAAAATTTAAAGTAGCCATTCTCGATATGAACAACGACCAACCCAACCAAGGGCTACGTTGTATTGCTGACATAGTGAGAGGTTTTGAAGATGAAGTTGATTACACCATATTTAATGTCAGGGGCGCACTAGAATTGCCAGACACCTCCTATGATATATACATTTCCAGTGGCGGTCCTGACAGTCCGCTTGAAGATGGCCCATGGCGTATCCCCTATCTTAATTTAGTGCAGGAATTGTGGGATTTCAATAAAAACTCCGAACACCAAAAGAAATTTATGTTTTTTATCTGTTATTCGTTTCAGGTGGTATGTGATTATTTCAAATTGGGAGAAATGAAACCCAGAGGCAGCACATCCTTTGGAGTTTTGCCCATCCATAAAACAAAAAGAGGCTTAAAAGACCCGCTTTTAAAAGGCTTGGACGACCCTTTTTATGCCGTAGACTCCAGAGATTGGCAATTGGTACAACCTCGGTTAAAGACTTTTAAAGAACATGGTGCTTCCATTTTAAGCTTAGAAAAATTACGCTCCCATGTTGATTATGAACGTGCCATTATGGCTGTTCGTTTTTCTCCAGAATTTGTGGGTACCCAATTTCATCCTGAGGCTGACCCCATAGGAATGAAAGCGCATTTTTTGGCAGATGCCAACAAGCACCGAGTGATTGCCAATTTTGGTGAAGAAAAGTATGATGATATGATGGATAAAATGGATGATCCTGACAAGATTATGAAAACCCATAGAATTATTCTACCACAGTTTATTCGTAGCGCCATGAAACAATTAGCACCAGAACTAATCTCATAAACACTATGATTGCCTCCTTACGCAACGCATTTAACGCCCAATTTACTGAAGAAAAGTACACCCAGTTAACGGACGATATTGCCAAACAGTTCAACTATGCTCCAAAATTTAAGATTGCGGAGACGCCTGTGTTTATTCCCAGAGCATTGAAAGAACAGCTGGTGGCTGCCTGCGACGATATTATGAAAGTGATCAATCAGCCAAATTTTAAGGAGTTGACTGAAGGTGCTTTTTTTAACGAGCGTATGAAGGTACCCAATGAAGATGCGCATTCTAAATTTTTACAATTGGATTTTGGGGTGTGCTTGGATGCTGAAGGCAAATTGACGCCTAAACTGATCGAGTTGCAGGGTTTTCCATCGCTTTACTTTTTTCAGGAATTGTTGGGCCGTATGTATCGAAAGCATTATGACGGAATTCCTGAAGATTTTTCGCAACATCTCAACGGATTAACTTCTGAAGAGTATATAGAACTGCTGCGCCAAGAAATTGTTGGGGATACGGATCCTAAACAGGTTATTCTTTTAGAAATCGAACCTGAAAAACAAGCGACGGCCATTGATTTTTATGCAACGGAAGCGTTGTTGGGGATTAAAGTACTATGCATTTCCAAACTGATTAAGAAAGGAAAGCAGTTGTTTTATTTGGATGATAACGGCAGCGAGATCCAAGTTAAAAAAATCTATAACCGTATTATTTTTGACGAGTTGGACCAACGCCCAGATCTCAAAAGAGCATTCGATTTTAAGGACGACGTTGATATTGAATGGATTGGACATCCCAACTGGTTTTTCAGAATCAGTAAATACACCATGCCTATACTGGAAGGCGATTATGTGCCAAAATCCTATTATTTGGACCAGCTTGAAACCATCCCGACAGATTTAGAAAACTACGTCCTAAAACCACTGTATTCTTTTGCTGGTGCCGGTGTTCAGATTCATGTGGATAAAGCTATGATTGATGCTGTAGAGGATAAATCCAATTATTTGTTACAGGAAAAAGTGGCCTATGCGCCAATTATTGAAACCATGGATGAACCGGCAAAATGCGAAATCAGGATGATGTTGCTTCATAACAGCAAAACAAACACAACCCAAATTGTCAGTAATTTGATGCGTTTGAGTAAAGGCGAAATGGTGGGCGTTAAATACAATAAGGACAAGACTTGGGTTGGTGGCAGTACTGGGTTTTTTGAACCTTGATTTTTATAGAACGCTGATGACGTGGATGGCGGCTTATGAAGTGCACTGATCAGTCTCTTCCATTTTTAGAGAATTGGCGATATATCTTTAATAGCTAAAATTGACAACCTACCTCGATTTTATTTGGAACGCTGATGACGCAAATTTTTTATGATTCTGACTGATCTACTTAGGTCTTACTAACCGCTGAAATCTGCTTAATGAGCATCATCAGCGTTCTATCAGAATTACAAACTCTTATCAGGCGCAGGAATGCTCGCATGGAAATCTGACGCAATACGTTTTGTATACGTGTCCAATAACTCCATCACCCGATCAGCACTATCAGAAACCACAATCATCCCGATATGCCATTTTTTGTTCATGCGCCAAGCAATCTCAGCATCGTTAAAACTCGAGGTATCTGGATTCTCAAATCTGCTTAAGGACACAACGATGCCTGCATACTGATTTTTTGGCTTTGGCAACTTATAGTTTTCCTTTCTTAAGGTCGCTGATTCAATTCTGGCCCATTCACCCCAAAGGTTAATGCCCGAAGCAAGTTCTACCATCTCCGCTAAATTAGCACCGCCAACTCTTGATGAGGTTTCCAGAAAGAACAATTCGCCGGTATCTTTAGAAGCTATAAACTCAGTATGTGAAGCGCCAAACTGCATCCCGAACGCTTTCATAACATCAGCATTCATTTTGGTCAATGCTTTTTCAATTTTAGAACCCATTTTACAGGTTGCTGATCTGAACACGCCACCACCATGGGCGACTTCCAAAGGGGTATCCAAATATTTGCTCACTCGTGAAAAGACGACTTTTCCATCCACATTCAAACCGTCCACATGATACACATCTCCAGGCGCAAATTTTTCAATCAGATAATTATCACGTTCATCTTGCAGCGCATTCACAATTTGCCACAACTCTTCCCTATTATTAATTTTCTTGATGCCGGTTGCAGAGGCTTCCAAACGGGGTTTTAATAACCATGGCCCGCTCATACTGTCTGCGTATGCATTGATGTCCTCATCATGGAACAGCGCGGTAAACTCTGGCACCTTAACGCCTTCTTCCTGAGCTTTCATGCGCATGGCCAACTTGTCTCTAAAATAATGCGAGGTGGTCCTTCCCATTCCGGGCATTCTGAAATGTTCTCTTAAAAGCGCTACTTTTTCAACATCAAAATCGTCTAAAGCCACAAACCGATCAAATTTGATGGTTCTAAATTTATAGGCGATACCTTTAGTAACGTCGTTTTGATTCCAATTTTCAACATAAAACACATCATCGATTGCTTCCCAAGGCCACATCTCATGTTCCAGCTTCTTTTTGGTCAATAAATACACATTATTGCCTTCAGCCTTACAGCTTTTAATGAAATCAGCGCCTTTGTGGTACGTGGTGACACATAGAAAATTGAGTGGTCGTTTTGTTGACATGATGTTATGGCGTTTGATGGCTTATGATTCTAATATTTCAATTTAATTGAAAGTTATATAGGCAGAAGCACGATGTTAGATGATCTAATTTCTCACACAAAATACAAAATAAACGGCTAGTTCTTGGAAATAGATTTGATATAATTTACAATTAGTTGCACCCCGAATCCGCTGGCACTTTTCATTTTAGAATACGGAGAATCGCCAAAAGATACTCCGGCAATATCCAAGTGCATCCAAGCGTCATGGCTTTCGGTAAAAGCCTCCAGGAATTTGGCAGCGGTGATGGCACCTGCGATGGGTTTGCCACTAAAGTTGCGCAAATCAGCAATATCACTGTGCAACTCACTCTCAAAATCTGAAAACATAGGCAGTTGCCACACACGTTCATTGGTTTCGAAACCTATTTTTGAGACGTCTTGCGCCATCTTTGTGTTATTGGTAAACATTCCAGCGGCTGTGTAGCCCAAGGTCTGTACCACGCTCCCTGTTAAGGTGGCGAGATCTATCACTTGCTTTGGTTGAAATTCTTTTATAATATAATTCAAACCGTCTGCCAAAACCAATCGACCTTCGGCATCGGTGTCAATAATTTCAATGGTCTTGCCTGAATAACTGTTGATGACATCTCCAGGTCTGTAGCTATTGCTATCCACTGCATTTTCCGCGGAGGCGACCACGCCCACAATGTTGATGTTGAGCTTCAGTTTGGCCACGAGCTCTACAACACCCAGAACCACTGCGGCACCACCCATATCACTTTTCATGTAGTGCAAATTGGCGGATGGTTTGATGGAAAGGCCACCGGTATCAAAGGTGATGCCCTTGCCTACCAAGCCAATATCAACCGCACCGCCCTTTTTTGGCATATATTCCGTCACGATAACTACAGGCGGATTCACACTCCCCTGCCCTACGGCCATTACGGCGTCAAAACCTTGTGCCTCCAATTCCTTTTTGTGCAACACTGTACAGGTGTAGTTGGAATCATGAGCAGATGCTTTAGCCCATTGTCCTAAAAACTCAGGTGTTTTTTGATTGGCAGGTGCATCTACTAACGTTTTTATTCTGTTGATAGTGGCTCCAATGGCTTGTGCTTCTTCAAGAACACCACTAATATCTTTTACATTTACAATTTCAAAAGTAATGGCATTAACATCTTCTTTTTTAGATTTAAAAGTGCCAATAGCATACCCCGACATTTCGAGGCCGATGACCATCTTTTGCAGTTCCGCCTCAGAAAAACCTTCGGTAACGACCTGAACAGGCCCTTTCCAATATTTTTTATAATCAAAGCTTAGCTTCCGAAAAGCCTCGTCAATTTTTACGGCATCTTTTTCTTCCCCAAGACCCAAGAGATAAACTCTGTTGCCTTCATCACCATAGAGCATTTGGACGGTAGAAAATTCGCCATCAAAATCAGGTTCGTTGACCTTAATAAAGTGCTGAAGCTTTTCTAACTGTCCTTTTCTGCAAGACACAATAACATCGTGATGGGCATTAACTTTTGAAACGTGTGAGAATATCATAATTTACTGGTATTGTCTTATTAAATTTATCTGTCTTTCTCAAATATAGAAGGCTCACAGAACATTAGCAATTGTTCTTTATTCTTTATTCTTTTTTCCTAATTCTAGAAGCAAAACCGAATCTGTGCCTTTTTAACCGTTGTTGACCATTCAATTGAAATAGAGCCATTTCACGGCTTTAGGGAATTCGTGTTTCCAATACACTTCAGCATGCACGCCGATTTCATTGAGTGAAAATTTAAAATCTATCGCATGGTTTTCGACCATCTTTTCTTTTAAAATAGCTTCCAGTTTTTGGGCATTTCCCAGATGCTCCTTACTTTCCATACCTCCGGAATAAAGGTAAATTTTCGACTCTTCCAACGGCTGAAACGACTTGGTATAGTTGAAAATGGTTTTTGATATCCACAGACTTGGTGAAAAAATCATCATTTTGCCAAACACACCCGGATTTGACAACCCTGCGTGCAAGCTGATCAATCCACCCATGGAGCTCCCACCAATCCCTGTATTTTGAAAATCGGTGAGCGTCCTGTAATTTTTATTGATATAAGGTATCAATTTTTCAATCATGAACTGGATGTAAAAATTGCCTTTCCCTTCGCCATAACGGGGGTGATAATACGGCAAATACTCATTGATCCGCTCATGTTCTCCATGATCTATCGCGATAATGATGATATCACTAAAGCCTTCTTGCGCCAATTTTTCCAAAGACATATCAATGGCCCAATCGCCAAATGGCGCCATAGGATTGAACAAATTCTGTCCATCCTGCAAATATAGCACCGGATAGTGCTTATCTGTGTCATAGTAATTATAGGGAAGTAAGGCTGAAATTTTGCGTGTGGTCTGAAAATACGGGATTTCATACGCTTCTTCGATAACCTTTATAATGGGTCTAAACTCCGTCACTGTCATTTTATCTTTTATAAAAAACGAAATTACATTTTTATGGTTTTATAAAACCGAAATTATGATATAATGTTAAGAAAGATCTCATCATGTATTGACATATATTCTTAAAAAGGATCAAAATTTCACTATTATTTATTGTGATAAGTCGAGCTGACTTGAGCACTATATTTCAATTGTGAAGCTTTAAGATCGGTTCTAAATTAGATTATTTAGAAATGATGTTAGGATATAAAATTTATATTCGCCCACTTAAAGCACGGACGATAATCATAATCGTTTGAAAAAGAGCACGAAGAGATTTTGATGCTCTTGTATGATAATTATATAACATAAACAGAACCACTAACCAACAACTTAAACTAATGAGATGTATTAAAATTACCGCTTTATGTATTGCAATTTCAACCTTGACCAATTGCGCATCTGGCTACAAATTGATTGCGCCAAAATCTATTAATTACATTTCAACCAATGAAATTGACAATGTAAAACTTGAATACAAATACGATTTACTTGATAAAAAGTACGCTAAAAAAGAAGTGAAGAAAGGGGTTAAACTTGTGGCCATAAAAATAACCAACAATTCTGACCGAGATTTAATGTTCGGCAGAGATGTCAAACTAACATATGCCAATGGCTCTGAAATTTATGTGATGGAGAATGAAAAAGTTTTTAAAACACTAAAGCAAAGTCCAGCTTCCTATTTGTTTTATTTGCTTTTAACGCCAATGAATTTGTATACCTCAGAAACCAGTTCAAGAGGATATCAAGAAACCACGAGCTCTTTTCCAATAGGTTTAATACTAGGACCTGGATTAGCTGGTGGACATATGATTGCTGCTAGTAGTGCCAATAAAAAGTTTAAAACTGAAATGCTAGACTATAATATAAACGGAACAGAAATTAAAAAAGGAGAAACAAAGTATGGATTGATTGGAATTAAGGCCGATTCTTTTGATTCATTGAAATTGAAAATTGAATAAGAAGTTTTAACAAGCCCTGTGTAAGCCCTGGCTTGGTCCGTAACTACTTAGAAAATCTTCCACGCCAAAAAAGCGTGGAAGGTCCAATTTACCAAAGCCAGTCCAAAGCCAGTTTTTATTTAAAGAAGTTCGTGCCCAGACACATGTCTCCCGATAGGCACGCACCACGCCTCCAGACATACATTAATCTTTCCTACAAGCTTGTAGTAAATTTTATTTTGATTTATCAATGACAATCAATTCTAATGAGGCTATTTATGCAAATAGTCGATATGATATAAATTTGGATTCTACCAGAGCAAAAGAAATTTGCATACAGACTTGCATTTTACCGCCCAAATTTTTATATTACTGTGTCTATAAAAAATCACAGTATAATGATGAATACTATGCTTTTCAAGTTTTTTTCTCGAAATACCGAGCATTCTGAAAATTCCCAGATTTCCCGAAAATTTTCACAGCTCCTTTTTTGCCTGGCTATAAGCCTCCTATGGCTGCCGTCAAATGGGTTTGCTCAAACAAAATGCCCCGCCATTAACGTAAAAATTCAGAATATAAGTAATAATACTGGGGTTATCGCCTGCGCGATTTTTGAATCCGGTGAAGGTTTCCCCAATAAATTCCTTCAATTCGCACCTAAGATCATGATAACACAAATAAGCGGGACTGATGCGAGTTTTGAATTTTCAGATATTCTACCGGGAAAATATGCCATTGCCGTGATCCATGATAAAAACCGAAACGGTGAACTTGATACTAATTTCTTGGGGATACCGACAGAAGGTTATGGTTTTTCTAGTGGGGCAGAGGTAACCTTGAGTGCTCCTTCTTTTTCTGACGCCGAATTTACATATGATGGAGGAAACCTACAATTGTCTATAGCTCTTAGCTACTAAAAATTTAAAATCACCCAATCCTTTTGTTGGGAATGATTTGAAAGCAGGAACAAAAAAAAATCCAAATCCTATCCGAATCTGCTAGAATGAGAAACGGAACTGTATTTTGGTAATCACCTCCTGTAACCAAAAAAAACCCAAAGAAAGTACTGCTCTGACAAAAAATCTGATTATTTAATAAAAAGTTTCCGCTTCTTAAATATCCTAAAAGATTACTATGGCTAACAATGGTAATCGTTCCAAAACCCAATGAGAATTTTACTATCCATATCCATGAAGCCCTTTTAAGGGCTTTTATTTTGTTTGCAATAGCTTGTTCAGTTAAATTTTGGTGGACTCAAATTGAATTTCAACGTGTTTTTATATTTGATTTTTTTTGAGGATTGTGGCAGAAAACTCCAATATGTCCCACAATAATCCGTAGTTGGACGTATAGCATAGTTGGGGAGAAGGTGGTACTTTGGGAGTTGCAAGTGTGAGCCCTTTAGATAGACTTAGCACTGACAAACATTAAACCAGATTTAAATTAGGCAACATTGTGTTTGACGTTTGGGAGATATAATTTATATTCGATGAAGTTGAGCGCCACAATGTACACATGTCCCTCCAAATGGGATAGTATTTGGTATGTTTGGTGCTTGTATATACAAGTTGTAGTGCATTTAAAAAAACATCGGGAATAAATGAAAATAAACGGATTTAGACTTTTTCCAATCCATATTGCGGTTAAAGACTTGTCGTTTATGATAATATATTTTGTGATAATGAAATACAATCTCACCAATGAAACTTATCTTCCCGAAACGATAAGTAATTTTCCTGGTGTGCCCGATATGAGTTTATGGAATATGATTTCAGTTTCAGTATTTTATAATTTGATACCGATGATCATTAGTTTGTGCTTATACTATCCTATTGTGTACGGAATGAAAAATCTAATCGTAAAAAATAAATTACGCCTGATTTTGACAGGTTTTGTTTTGACATTGACCACACCAATTTTACATATAATCTTGAGCGATTGGAAACATAATGATTATTATCAATTGTCAGCAGAATTTATTGCATGGATTTTATGCTTTTTACTCTCAATCGGATTTTATTATGTTGCGAATAACCGAAATGACAAAAGTGCGGAATTAGTGAAAAGCAGCGGATAAAAACGTACTACAGCCGTGTATAAGCCATTGCTGGGCTTGTGTCAATCTGAAAAATTGCTTCGCCAGTTCGCTTCTCTCGGGTCTTGGGAATTTTACAGCGGAGTTTTGTACTTTTAATGGCTCGTCCTTTAACACGAAATGGCTCATCCAAATCAATGCCGTGCAACATTTGACCAAAACTGCCTGTCATTTAATAAATCACATTCAAAAAAATGATCTGAATTATGATAATATTAATTGCAAAATGGGTAGTGATATTTTTCGGTAATTTTTATAATTTTCATTGGATTTATTATGCTTACTAATCCAATAAGAGCGAGGAACACCTTAAGGAAAGCCGGTAGTACAAATATTATAAATTATGCAGAAATAACGCTTCGATTGATTCCAGCAATAGCTTTGATAGTATGCTCGGAATTATCTAAATTTCCTATTGCGTTTAAAATTTTTGGATGGATAATGCTCATAACATCTCTGATACTTTATATTGTTCCGAGAAAATTACATCACAGATTTTCAATGAAAAGTGCGGATATGCTCAAACCATTTTACTTTCAATTAATTTCACCCTTAGCATTTCTTTTTGGCGGATTAATTCTATATAACGTATTTTGAGTAAAATTATAGATCCTTAAATTTCAATTTGCTATAGCAAATCGAATAGAATTGCAGTCTGAATATAAAACTTAGACAATACTTGCGAGCGGATAAATTATCACACCAAAATGAAATGCGGAGAACCATAGCCGAAATTGATCAGAATTTTGAGTGGCTCGTTTTAGATTTCAATGCGTGTTTAAATTTGATTTTCTGGGTGGATTTTGGCACGAAATTCTAACATGCCTAAAATGATGTGGTCGGTGGGTTATTTTACGTAGTTCTAGGTATAGGAAAGTTGCGGAGAAGGCAGTATTTTGTATGTTGCAATTGGGAGTGCTATAAATAAATCTAACTATCTACTGAAATTAAGATCAATTTCAAATGAGATGCCCTTCAATTGCATATTAAGAAGATATAATATATATTCGATGAGATTATGTCGCAACAGTGCTGATATACCTTTCAAGAGGCTTAGAATTTGTTGCTGGCACACACTCTCGTAACCATTGTAACCAATACAACAAAAAAATACCAAATGAAAAACATTCTGATTTTACTAGGTCTGCTTTTAACAAACGTATCGTTTGGGCAAGAATCTGCTAACGGATTAAAAATGATCTCTGACTATTCTTCTGAAAATTCAGAAATTCGAGACATTTTACAATTCGAAGGAATCGAATATTTAAAATTAAAATTCGTCGGGAAAGAATTAAAGGATAGAAGTTAACATTTGACTGTAAAAGAGATCTGGGATGGAAAAATAGTTCGAGATACGACAGTATTTAACAGCAAAACTATCGGAATAGAGCAATTTGAAAAAGTAAATGATACGGTTTTAAATTTGAAGATTATTTCTAAATTGACGCACAAGAACAAATTAAGAATGACTTTTAAATTTCCGCGTTTTTCAATAACCAAAGAATATGACGCCATAGATACTGATGAATACAGCTTGCGAAATATTGCGGAGGAAAGCAAAATGGAAATAGGATATAATAAAGAGTTCTATTTGTTAGCATATATTCTACCTTATGAAAGAGAAGATGGCTCAAAATCTTGGTGCGAAGTTGGAACTAGTGGAAAGGACATTGAAAAATGGGGAGAGAAATTTGGAATAAAACATTATTTGCTATTTGAAATGGAATTTGAATAAAAATGGCTTACACTAACTAAGCATTCTTGTGGTCAGTACGACTCCGTTAGCCCTCGCTCATTATAAGTCCAGTATCCCAATAAAACCTCAACCCATAAATCCAAGGTCACCAATTTCAGGTACGGTATGTCATGTCTATTTCATTTGTATGTGCTAAATTTGGCATCTAAACTTGATAAAATGCATTGTGCATAAGCCTTACAAATAATTTAAAATAACTGGTTAAGATGACAACAAATTAATACCCTTCCCCTTCTGCTATCACCTTCAACACATTACTTCCTCTGAACCAGAACCATTTATTCAACCTACACACACAAAAACCAAAGTCAATTGGCGTGTGCACTTGCCAATTAAAACTAACCCCACTTTATTATATAACATACGATGACCACAAAATTTCTATTAGCTGTCTTTCTTTTTATAATTTCAAATAGTATTGCTCAGAATAAAATGGAGCTAACGTTACATGACGGAAGTGTTTTGAAGGGGTTTGGCAGAATCAAACTAGATGAGCGTATATTATTTAGAACATTAAAAGATGCTGATAAAGAATTTTATGACTACACGACCGTAAAAAAATTGACGATGTCTATAGATGGCTAAAACAACATTATGAATACAAAGTTATTGAAGGCTGTGGCGGCGTTAGGTGCGTTCAACTTTTGGAAAGAGTGAGCGAAGGAAAAGTGAATTTATATCAAGATTTTGTAAGTAGCACTATGTATGTTCCAAATATGGCCGCCGGCGGTGGGTATGGATTTGCGGGCTCCTCAAGTACACTGTATTATATCTCAAGAGGGGGTAGTGATACCGTCATCAACCTGCGCGCTTGCAATACCTATTCGAACAGGTTTAAAAAAATGGCCAACGACTATTTCAAGGATTGCAATGATTTAATTGACAAAATTAATTCAAAGTATTTTGATCGCTACGGCATACAATCTGTAGTGAACTATTATAATGAAGATTGCAATTAAAAACGTCTTGTAAGTGTCAAAGCCGTTTCACATCCGCATAAAATTTTAAAATCTGAAGGTTCTCGAACGCTTTCCATTAGGATCGGTAGTGGTGACCTGCTTGCTATTTCTCCCCAAAAGCATGACCATCAACATCTTAATAAGTATCAGATAGCGTTTGGGATCCAAATTTTCGTATTTTTAATGGCAACAACGAAGGGATCTGCTTGCCGATAGTCAAGCGAAACAGTTCATCCGTCTGCGGGACCACCAGGGACACTTAAACGTTATGACATTAAACTATGCCACGTGCTAAAACCATAAAAAACGTTATTGAGGAGCTTGATGTTATTATCAATGAGAGCATCGCGACCAACAGCAGGATGGGCTTGTTTGCCTATATCTACAGACGTACCACTGCCGAGATTGCTGCCGAGATTGCTCTTGGTCATTTTAAGGATAACCAGAACTTAGAACTATTGGATGTCGCATTTGCCAACTTATATTTGGATGCTTACAAGGCTCATAAAAGTAACCAAAACGTCAGTGCTTCCTGGGCTTTTGCCTTTAAACAAGTGGATGAGCCCTTGACCATTGTGCAACATATCATGCTAGGGATGAACGTACACATCAATCTCGACCTTGCTGTGGCCACAGCAAACATCATGTCTGGGAGGAAGATTCTTGATATCGAGGACGACTTTAATAAAGTAAACGACATTCTCCTTCAAATTACCAATGAATTGCAGGACCGCCTCAGTCGAGTCTCGCCCTTAATGTTTATTTTAGACGTACTTGGGGAAAACAAAGATGAAAAGATTATTGATTTCAGCATGCGTAAAGCGCGTCAACAATCGTGGAATGCTGCAAACCTACTCTGGTCATTAGAAGCAAACCAGAGCAGACCAGCCATAAATAGCATAGACCAACTGGTTCTTAAACTTGGCGAATGCATCAAAACGCCTAGAACACGAACGGTTCGGTTTTTTCTCAGGCTTATTCAAAAGTTTGAAACGAAACGCGTAAGCAGTATCATTTCTAAATTGAGAGCAGATGGGGTCAATACACAAATAGTCCTATGAGCACTATATTTCATTTCAAAACCTGAAACGGATTAAATGAAAACCTAATATTATTAAACATTTCTCGGAATTAATAGCCATAAGATGAAAGAAGTATTCATTTCCTACGCCCATGATAACCTCAATGACAGAGAGGAATTGATTAAACACTTAACTGTTTTAAAAAGGCAAGGGTTAATTAGTGACTGGAGCGATAAAAAATTAATTGCAGGGGAAGATTGGGATCAGGTAATCAAAAAGAAATTGGACGATGCCGATATTGTGGTGTTCCTGGTATCATCTGAGTTCTTAGCATCTGATTATATCAATACCTTTGAAGTTGAAGAAACGCTAAAAAAGCACCACGAAAATACCGTTCAAATATTCCCCATCATATTGAATAATTGCATGTGGCAACAAACTAAATTGAATAGTTTCCAAGCAGTTCCCAGTTATGAAGGTAGACTAAAACCAATAAGTGAATGGGCCGATAAAAACAAAGCTTACTACACTGTGAGTATTGAGTTGATGAGATCTATTAAAGGCGATATTTCTGACGACTCTCATCTCACTAAAATATATGACTATAAAAAAGCAGTGTCCAAATGGGAACGTAAGGCTAACAATGAGAACTCACCCCTATCACTAGATCATTTATTCAAACTTCTATTAATTACCTTTTTAATAGTCTCAGGAATAGGGTTGTTTTTATAGCTTCTTTTTTATGTCAGGTACAATTGAAGATAGACTCCCCGTTATAATAATTTCTTTTTCTTTTACCACAGTTAGTATGGCTGCGTATTTCATTTGGCATTTTATCGAATTGAAATACCTACGAAAAGAATTAAATAATCCAAATAATTAACAAATGAAAAAAGCAAAAATATTGGTAATAGTCTCATTAACAATCTGCTTGTTTGCCATGGTTTTAACCGCATTCTTCTATGTAAGGCAGAAACAATATGCTACGCAATTGGACATCCTGAATAAAGAACTGGAACATTCTAAATTAAAACTTGATGATACCAACACCAAACTCTTTGATGCCCTTAAAGAGATTAGCTCATACGTCCCAGATTCTATTGCTTTAAAAAGTGAAACCATAAATCGAACAAAAAATCTGGAACTTGAAGGATTGGTACAAAATATCTTTTCTCCCATCAAAAGTCAACGGCTTTCATCTACAGAAACACTTACAACAAAATGGACAGAAGATGAGACATTAATTCCTTATTTACTTGATTATTCTAAAGATAGGTTTGGACAAGAAAGTTATAACATGAGCGGCATTATTAATGCAATTGTAGTCTTGAACAGGATGAAAGTAGAATTGCTTGAGCAAAATCGAGACAAGGTCTCAGAATTTATCAACCATGTTGAACGCTTGGAAGATAGAAATCAAACCCAAGGCTATTTAGAAACTTTAAAAAATAGAATGAACTAAAGATTTGATTAATTGATTGAAGTTTTCACCATCAACTGAAGGAGTTCACCTCTGCCTATCATTAAATTGTTATAGGGTTCACAGTCCAACTTCTCAATCGCTCTTTACACCAATTGAAACTATTTCGTGCTTTATGAAAAGGCAACAGATATCTCCGTTCCTTTTCTAATTTCCGAAAGGAATGGCGCTCAGTGACTCGTCCTGATATTGACTACAAATTCTAAACACTTATGTGTAAAAATGGCGATGGTACCCCAGAGGTAACGGTCCATCAAAACAGGAAGCCTGGTTGTTTCCAACTTTCTTCGCAAATGTTCTCTCGCCATGCAGCACCCCCCAAACAATTTCACAAAGCCTATAGTTTCAATTTCAAGAAATAGTTAGCAATACTGCGTGTTATTGTACAGATTCCACTCAAAAAAGACAAATCAACCACTAAGCTGAACGGATTTTTACATAAACTGCTTTTTTAAAAAAAAATTAACAGATTATGTTAAATCAGCTATTTAAATTCAAAAATAATAGCGAAAACCCTCAATTTATCTTATATTATAAGGACAGATACATAAATATGATAAAAAAATTGACTGAATCGCAGGATCTTTTTGAAAGAAGAAAAAAGATCGTTGCAAATGGTGTCGGCGTGTTTAATACTGCTACAGTTAAAGACGCCAAAGGTGCTATTATAACAGATGCAGATGGCCACGAACTCATCGATTTTGCAGGAGGAATAGGCGTTGTCAACGCCGGGCACTGTCCTGAACCTGTTGTAGCGGCCATCCGTGAGCAAGCAGGAAAATATCTTCATACAAGCTTTAATGTGGTCACTTATGAACCATACATCGCCTTATGTGAAGAACTCGCAGAAATCTTACCACATGGTGAAGAAACGAAGGTTATGCTGGTCAGTACAGGTGCAGAAGCGGTAGAGAATGCTATTAAAATCGCACGTCAAGCGACTAACAGACCGGCAATTCTTTGCTATACTGATGCATATCATGGTCGAACGATGATGGCCATGACACTCACGAGCAAAATAAGTTATAAATATGATTGCGGCCCTTTCGCACCCGAGGTCTATAGACTTCCCTTTCCAAATTTTTATAGATACCATGGCACAAGAACCATGGAAGAGTTTGTGGAAGACGAACTTAAAAGGCTCCATGAAAGTGCACTCAATCTTGTGGACGTCAAAAACGTTGCCGCAGTTATTATAGAACCTATCCAAGGTGAAGGTGGTTTTAATCCCATTCCTCAAAAATATTTGGAAGGACTAAGGGCATTTTGTGATGAACACGGCATTATGCTTATTATGGATGAAGTCCAAAGCGGGTTCTGTAGAACGGGCCATTGGGCCAGTTGGCAACATTATGGGGTACAACCAGATATCAGTACCTATGCGAAATCATTGGGGTCTGGCCTTCCCATTGCTGCTGTACTTGGTAGAGCTGAAGTTATGGATGCCGCAGCTATAGGCTCTATTGGAGGCACCTATATTGGCAGCCCTATCTGTTGCGTCGCTGCATCGGCGACCATTAAATATATGAAGGAGATCAATTTAAATGAAAAAGCAATCAAAATTGGTCATATCATCATGAACAGGTTAAAAGGTTTAATGAAGCAACATGCTGAAATTGGTGATGTAAGAGGTGTTGGTGCCATGATAGGCATCGAATTCGTAAAAAATGATGACCATAAACAGCCCAATTCTGAAATATGTTCCGAAATCGTAAAAGGCTGTGCCGAAAATGGATTGATTGTGCTAAGTGCTGGAACCCATAAAAATATAATTAGGATTCTTTCGCCTTTAGTCATAACAGAAGGAGAATTAGAAAAAGGCTTATCCATTTTGGAGGCTGAAATTAGTAAAGCAATACAAAAATAATATATGAGACCATTCGCAATTGCAGGAATACAAATGAAAGTATCGGCTGTCGCATCCAACGTGGAGATGATGAAGCTAAAATTAAACATTACAATGAGTCTATATCCTTGGGTAGAGATGGTAGTTTTTAGTGAATTGTGCGCCTATGGGCCACTAACCCACACCGCAGAAGCTATTCCAGGGAACTTTGAACGGGAAATGCAGGCCATGGCCAAAAAACACGGCATCTGGCTTTTACCAGGATCTGTTTTTGAGAAAAGTGAAGGCCATATTTATAACACGGCCACGGTCATAAATCCTCAAGGAGAAATTGTTACCAGATATAGAAAAATGTTCCCCTTCTTTCCATATGAAGTTGGTGTAACCCCAGGATCTGGTTTTTGTGTTTTTGACGTTCCGGATGTTGCCAGATTTGGTATTTCTATCTGCTATGACATGTGGTTTCCTGAAACCGTGCGCACACTAGCGGTAATGGGAGCGGAAGTTATTCTGCATCCCACAATGACAGGCACCATTGACAGGGATATTGAATTATCTATCGTACGGGCAATGGCAGCGGTCAACCAGTGCTACTTTTTTGATGTTAACGGATTAGAGTCTGGAGGAAACGGGAGATCACTGGTTTGTGGTCCAGATGGCCGTGTCATTTATCAGGCAGAGGGGAATGAAGAAATTTTTCCTCTAGAATTGAATATAGAGAGAGTTAAACGAAGCCGGGAACTGGGTGTTCTCAGACTGGGGCAACCCTTAAAAAGTTTTCGGGACCATATTGGCGAGTTCGGGATCTATCAACAGGGTGCGCATCTGCCCTACCTCAATTCGCTGGGGCCACTCATTAAACCTACTAAGGTTGATGCCCTGGCAAAACTCAAAATGCAAGAACACGATTATGAACCACCAGCCAATCCAACCGGTTATAAAGGATTTGGAGAGGTATAAAACTGAAAACTATGGGAGGCGTATCACCAAAGAAAAATAAAGAAGAAAAAAGGGTAAAGGATTTTATCAGCTGGTTTGAAATCCCTGCCGTCAATTTCCAACAGGCTGTAGATTTTTACAATCATATTTTCAATATGGAAATGGAGAAAAATCATGAAGGTAATTATGCAATGGCTTTTTTTCCTGCCGATAAAGGTATAGGAGGCGCTATAGTTGCCGGGCCGGGTTCTACACCCAGTGATACGGGAACGTTGATCTATCTTAATGCGGGTAAAGATTTAACCCAGGTACTGAAACGTGTTGAACCGGCAGGAGGCCGGATTATAATGTCTAAAACGCTCATCAATAAGGAGTCGGGTTATTTTGCCCTTTTCATCGATTCTGAAGGCAATAAACTTGCCCTACATTCAAATACATAAAAATTTATGCCAGATATAAAACAGCTTCGCTCCTATCATTATAATGTTGCACAACTTCGATTGGAGCTATGGAATACCTTAAAAAGTCAATCCATTAAACTTAAAAATTGCAACCGGGGAGCTTCAGAAGAAAAAGATCTGAAGAAAAGTCTTCACCTCCTTCTGAAGGAGCTAGAAAGTGTGGAAAGTTATTTCGCCTTTCCCGGAGGATCGTGTTTACATGGTCTAAACGAAATGTTGGATAGGCAGGAACATACCGCATTGGCGCATAAAATAGCTGAAATCACCAAAAATTTGGTAAGCGATAAGTACCGAAGTAATCCAGATTACTTTGAAGATGAAGATCATGGTGTTGATACTTCAGATAAAGGAGAGCATCAAGAGGGTGTGAAAAAAAATTATTTTGAAGTTTTATTTGTTGAAGATATTTCCGTACAGGAAGAAAACAAACTCAGAAATGATCTTAGGGGCATTCGTGGTGCCAATGAGCAATTCAATTACGGGATTGTAGTACAGCGGACATTTGAGGATGCTTTGATTGCCTTACACTTTAATTACAATATTCAAGCTGTGGTGGTGCGTTATGCGCCGCCCTATCATTCCAAAAAAATAACACCCACCTTAAAACCTTTTATCCATAATGTTTTGAAGCTCGATTTAGCTTCCAAACCTACCTCAGAACTGGGTCCAATATTAGGTACGCTTGTTAAGAAATTTAGGCCTGAACTTGATACCTATTACGTTACAGATACCGCACTGGGCAATCTTAAAGACAGTACCCTAAAAAGTTTCAAAAGGATTTTTTACAGAACTGAAGATCTGCAGGAATTGCACCTTACCATTTTAAGGGGCATCGGCGAACGTTATGAAACGCCTTTCTTTTCTGCCTTAAAGGAATATAGTAAAAAACCAACCGGCATCTTTCATGCCATGCCAATTTCAAGGGGGAATTCCGTTTTTAAATCCAGATGGATCAATGATTTCGGGAGCTTCTATGGCCGAAATATGTTTTTGGCAGAAACATCTTCTACAACCGGTGGTTTGGATTCCTTACTTCAGCCAACGGGATCTTTGAAAAAGGCACAAGAGATGGCCAGTGATGCTTATGGATCTCTAAATACCTTTTTTGTAACAAACGGCACTTCAACAGCCAACAAGATTGTAGTGCAGGCGCTTGTAAAACCAGGTGATGTGATTCTTATTGACCGGGACTGCCATAAATCGCATCATTACGGATTGGTGTTATCAGGTGCCTATCCTGTTTATTTGGATTCGTATCCTATTGAAGAATATTCAATGTACGGGGCAGTTCCTTTGGAACAGATCAAAGAAAAATTACTTCGGTTAAAGGACGCAGGAAGATTAGACCTTGTAAAAATGTTGCTGCTTACCAACTGTACGTTTGACGGACTGGTTTACAATGTTGAAAAGGTCATGCAGGCAATCCTCGCCATTAAACCCGATATGGTCTTTTTGTGGGATGAAGCCTGGTTTGCTTTTGCGGGATTTACCTATAATTACAAACAAAGAACTGGAATGTTTGTCGCTCAAAAACTGTGTGAAAAATACAGGAGCAGCGCCTACAGGGAAGAATATGATGCCCATATCAAGAATCTGAAAAAAGATGACATTCCAAGTCTTCCTGATCCTGATAAAGTTCGAATCCGTGTATATTCCACCCAAAGCACCCACAAAACGTTAAGCAGCTTCCGTCAAGGCTCTATGATCCATATTTGGGATGAAGACTTCCGAAGAAAGAGCGAAAACACCTTTATGGAAGCTTATATGACGCATACCTCGACCTCTCCAAACTATCAGATGCTGGCTTCATTAGATGTGGGTAGAAGACAAGTGCAGTTTGAAGGTTATGAACTTGTAGAAAAAAGTATAGAAATGGCGATGGTGCTGCGCGCTAAAATAAATGATCATCCACGACTCAACAAATATTTTGATGTATTGACGGTAAGTGATTTTATCCCAGCGGAACTGCGACAATCCGGGCTTTCTGAATATTACACGCCTAAAGAGGGCTGGAACAGGATGGAAACTGCCTGGGAGAAAGATGAATTTGTGCTGGACCCAACCAAAATAACCCTGCATGTTGGTCGTACAGGAGTAGATGGAGATACTTTTAAAAATAAATACCTTATGGATAAATTTAATATCCAGATCAATAAAACCTCCAGGAACACGGTTTTATTTATGACCAATATTGGTACTACCAGAGGCAGTGTAACCTATCTCACCAATGCCTTGCTAAAAATTGCAGATGAATTGGATAATGAACTACGTTCTTTAAACGCAAATGAAAATAAGATCCGCCAGGATAAGATTTATTCTTTGACAAAAGATTTCCCACCATTACCAGATTTTAGTTATTTCCATCAGTCATTCCAAGCAGTTCCAGGCGTGCCGGGAGGTGATATTAGAGAAGCTTTTTTCTTGGCCTATAATGAAGAAAATTATGAATATATGCCATTGGCAGAATGCTTGCCTGCTATGGAAAACAGCAGAACTTTGGTCGCCTCTTCCTTTATTATCCCTTATCCACCAGGATTCCCGGTACTTGTTCCCGGCCAGGTAGTCAGCAAGGAAATTATCAAGTTTTTAACCGCATTGGATGTTTCAGAAATCCATGGGTATCGCGCCGATTTGGGATTGCGCATTTTCAAAGATAACATACTGAACAGGCAAAAGACCGTCACCTCCATGGGTTCCATGGGAAATAACAATAAAAAGAAATTAATAAAATAAAATCAACAATTATGGATTCTAAAAAACCAAATACTCCCAAATCTAAAGAGACAACAGACAAAAAAGCGAAATCTCCTCTAAAAACAGGAACAGATCGGACAAAGATTCCAATAAGAGGCACTGCTGAGCAAGGTGAAAAACAAACGCCAGCAAATTCAAAGACGGAAAAAGCCATGCCAAAATCGGCTGCAAAACAGTCTAAAGCAAAGGCTAAACCTGCAAAGGCTAAGCCTGCGAAGGCTTCCAAAACAACAGCAGACAAGAAAAACGCTGCAACGTCTTCTGCTCCTGTAAAGAAGGGATTAACTGTAACGAAAGGATTAAAGGGAGTTTCAGATATCCGTAGATCTTTTCATAAAAATGAGGAACCCTTATATTTTATCAGCGCCACCAATTTCAACCTTTTAGGCGCCGATGAGTGGATTAAAGGCTTCAAATTCATCACCTATATTGAATGTTTTGACGGACTGCATCCCAACGTGTTTTCTCCAAAACAAGAAATTCCGCATGATGATTTTGATGGCATTGAAGACATCAACAACTATTTACTTCAACACCCCGAAGTGCAGGATTATCTAAAAACAAGATCTGTTGATGGCAGGGCTGGCAAAGCAATGTTTTTAATGTTTAATGAAGAAACCGAAAGGCTGGCTGAAAAATTGGGTCTGGAGATTATGTTCCCCAGTGCCGAAATGCGAACTTTTTTGGATAATAAAGTGAACACAAACAGAATTGCCGAAAGAGCCGGAGTAGCCTGTGTTCCTTATGTACTTTCAAACGTAAAAGATTATAAACACCTTACTAAAGTATCCAAAAAACTTGGCACCCAACTGGTGATACAAACCCCTTTTGGCGATTCAGGACATACCACATTTTTTATCTCCAATGAGGAGGAATATAAAAAATATGCAGAAGAAATTGAAGCGGAAGATGAAGTGAAAATCATGAAGCGTATTCGCTGTAGAGGATCTGCAATTGAAGCCTGCGTTACCCGCCACGGCACCATTGTAGCGCCGTTGATGACTGAACTGGTAGGTTTTAAAGAACTCACGCCCTATGAAGGTGGCTGGTGCGGCAATGAGATTTATCCAAATGCGTTTACCCCAGAATTAAGGCAGAAAGCAATCGAGAATACCCAACTTTTCGGAAATCAGTTAAGGGAAGAAGGCTATAAAGGCTATTTTGAGCTTGATTTTCTCATAGATCAGGATAATGGCGAAATTTATCTTGGTGAGCTTAATCCGAGAGTAACAGGAGCGAGTTCTATTACCAACCACGCGGTTTTTGCCCTTGCCGATGCGCCACTGTTTGTGTTCCATATTCTCGAATGGATGGATATTGAATACGAACTGGATATTGAAGCGATTAACAAGCGTTGGTCAGATCAGGACAACTTAGATGGATGGAGCCAGCTCATTGTAAAGCACACGGAGGACACGATAGAATACGTTACCGATGCACCAAAATCAGGTATCTGGAGAATGTATGATACAGGGCATATTCAATATGACCGAATGGATACACACCGTAGAGCCGTAGAAAATGAAAATGAAGCTTTCTTTTTGAGGATCTCCAGAAAAGGAGATTACCTCTATGAAGGCGCAGATATGGGTATTTTGGTAACCAGAGGGCGTATGATGACCGATGAATTTGAACTGAACAACAGAGCCAAACACTGGATCAAGGCCATCCGTTCACAATATAAATCTGAAATGGTTGAGGATAAAAAGAAACCAAAACTCTCCGGAACTTTAACGAAATAAAAAGTTAATTACACAACACGTCCTGATTATTCAGGGTATTTTGCTCGATCTATTATGAGGTATAATTGATGTAAAAACAGATTTTTGTATATCCGCTTTTAATGATTGTATTAAAAATCTCGTCAGGCAATCCGAATTTTTGTTTGCCCCCGCCCTAAAGGGAGCAAAAATTCTCTATAAATAAATAGTTTTAGAATAAGCCACCCTTTAGTCCCGAGCCTTCGGGAGGGGCAAAAGCTTATTCGGCAATAAATTGAACAATATCAAATAATTATGCTTGAATACGGTCATTCAAGAATAGATTTACAAACACTAAAAATATGCAACTACATTTTACAGCAGTATCTGAACCTGGAGTACCGGGTAAGAAATGGCAAAAACTATATCATACACATTGGGAAGCTTATAAAGCTTGGCTAATTTCAAAAGGAAATGCTTATGAGCCCGATTTAAAAACCTCGCAGGAAGCACTCAAAAAATACATGCCCGAAATGTGGCCAACTTACGAGCGACTGTGCAAACTTGCAAATGCCGATGATGTGGCGGCAAGATTTTTAACGGGTTTTCAACCCCCAGCTTACATTAGTGCCTGCTCTAACGCGGTATTATCGGGAGCGGAAATACAGCTAGTGCGCAATTATGATTATCACCCAAATTTAATGGAGGGCACACAGTTAATGAGTTCCTGGAATGGTAAAAAAGTAATTGCAACAAGTGATTGCTTGATTGGTGCTGTAGACGGCATGAATGAAGATGGGCTTGCCATTTCTCTCACTTTTGGTGGAAGAAAAGAAGTAGGCGTTGGTTTTGGGATTCCTTTTATTTTGAGATACGTGCTTGAATTCTGCAGCAATGTAGAAGAAGCCGTTGCAGCATTGGTGAGGGTTCCTTCCCACATGTCTTACAATGTTACCGTTGTGGACAAAACCGGAGCTTTTAAAACGGTTCAACTTGCACCAGATAAGAAACCTGTGGTAACCGATGCAGCGTTTACAACCAACTTTCAGGGAACTGTAGACTGGCCTGAGAATGCAGCGTTCAATAAAACAGTGGAACGCTCTGCCTTTCTTGAAAAATTGTTGGCCAAAAAAGACTTAAAGGCATCGGCAATTGCAGATGCTTTTCTTCAGAAGCCACTTTACAATACAAAGTTTAAGGAAGGTTTCGGAACTTTGTTTACTGCAGTTTACCAACCTGCAAAAGGCGTGGTGGAAATGCGCTGGCCTGATGAAAAAGTTACTCAAACATTTGAAGATTTTCAGGAGGAATATAAACTCATTCAATTTGAAGAAGCTGTCATTGGGTCAACTCAAGATACTGCTTGGGCAAGCGTTCCCTCCGGAACACCTGAAACAACTCCACAAGAAGCCGTTGTTCCAAATACTTCAAAACCAAATTGGCAGGAAACCGTCAACGAAACCCTCACGAATGCCAAGGCACATGCCTCTAAAGCAAAAGACCATGAAAAATCAGAATTACTCGATGATACGATGGTTCATAGAGGAGAAATTTCTTGGGAAATAGTGGCTGATTATTGGGCCAATGTGGGCAAAAGTTATTGGGAAAAATGGCAGAACTAAAAATACCAACGTTCTAAAATTCAAAACAGGCATCAGCATTAGTATTCAAATCAATAATGTCGTTTAACTTAGAAATACAGAGTGCTACTTCTTACAACAATCAGCGTATTAGCAAATTTAATGCTCTCTAAGCGATGAGCGGGATGAAAAATTAATCAAAAGCAAAAGGTATTTGAGTCTCGGGGAACATCATGGCAAATGATGCAGATAATATAAGCGCTGCGGGCTATTTAGTTAACGAATCGGTAAAATCTGACCCGAGATCACCTTCTGGATGAACTATAAAACCGTGCTACGGAAGAGAGATTTCAAATGATGGTGCGATGGAATTTGTCAATCGGAAAACGGTTTTATAAACCTAGGCTTTACATAATTCATGGGAATTAAGGATTTGCTATATTAGCGACATAGGGCGGATATAGACAATTATCTATATCCAATTGTTACCCAACATTTGAGACAACCATTATTCATAGCCTTAATTTCATTTTTTCCTGCAAAAATAAGGATGAGTGTTGTCCTAAATTTTAAGAAAACCTAGTATGTTTAAAAAATATAATGACCTAGACAACGAGAATACATATTCTGATTTAGAAAATGATGCTGATAAATTGTTTCTATTCTCTAAAAATTTAGGACAATATGAATCAACGTTATAATTTTGCATATAAACCCAATCATTCGATTTAATGAACAAAATATTACTACTCATCCTATCCGTTTTTTTTTTTCAATGCAAAGAGCAAAATAGCTTAATAAAAGAAACCGATAAAGCAAAAATCGTAAGACAAGATTCAATAATTGAAAAGTATTTAACTAATTGTGCTAAAAACTATAATTATCGATGTTGACGAGAAATATATATTAAAATGGCATCGAAGCGAAACAAGTAAATTTGAATTGAATTACTTTGACCGAATTGTAGAGATAATAAAGGAACACAAAAATATTGAGTTGCAATTGAACTAATACTAATCATAAAATAGACAAAAGAATATAATTAAAGAATAAATTTTTAGGGTTACCG
>NZ_LZRN01000014.1 GCF_001678675.1 Gelidibacter algens | reverse complement strand
TGGAAATGGAATTGCACGTTTTGATGGTAGTAGTTTCACTAATTATGAATATTTTAATGAAAATGACACAGATTATAAAATAGGATTTGTCAATAGTGTTGTCATTGATAAATTTGGTAAAAAATTGTTCATAGCTTCAGAAGAAGGATTTTTTATACATCTATCGATACTATTAGTTTCAAAAAACTTAACCCTTTTTCCTCTTCAAATAATTTACCAATAAAAAGAACAAATCAAATTTTACTTGAGAACCAAAACACACTATGGGCAACAAGCCATGGAGATGGGCTCTTAAAAATAAATATCGATTCTTATGAATACGATAGCTTTAAATTTATTGATACTTCACAGAATAATACCAATCAATTAAACACTATAATATGTATTGCCAAAGACCCACTTAATAACGATGTTCTATGGTTAGGAACTTTAGCAGGACTTGTACGTTTTAATAGTGTTTCAAAAGAATACAAAGTATTTGTTTACAATAAGAATTCTGATTTGGCACACAATAGAATTCGCAAAATTTATGTCAGCAATAATGAAGTCTATTTAGGAACTTGGGGCCAAGGACTTGTTGTTTTTGCTAAACAAAACCAGCAGTTTATGTTGCCTTTTAAAAGTAGTCATCCAAATCATAGTTTAATATTAGAACTTTATAAAGAAAATGGTCCAAATTTATGGATTACTACAAATATTGGATTATTACGGTATGATATCGTTACGAATACTATTAAAAGTAGTATTGAACATAGCCCCTCAAAAGGTAAAATAAATGGCGTTTCTTTTGTAGATTCTAGAGGGATTATTTGGTTTGGATATGGGAAAGGGATGTTTAAGTATGACCCATCATTATCTACTCATAAATTTATTCAACTTGAAGAAAGAAGCAATCTACAGGATCCTTTGCTAATTAAAAAAATAATACCTTTTAATGATTTTATTTATGTTTTGGGACACAATGGCTCTGGATTGTATAAAATAAATGCTACCAATTATTCTTTTGAAACCATAAAAATTGCACCGTCAGACGATCCAGAACGAACCAATAGTAACCTGCGCGATATGGTAAAAATGGATGATGAAAACCTGCTTATCTTATCTTTTAATAAGTTATACATCTATAATACAAGAACTCAAAAATTCCATTTGTCTCGGCTTCAAATAAATCATCCCTCGCCATCATTGCAGAGTATTGTTAAAGATAAAAGTGATAGGTATTGGATTGGAGGTAGGTTTTCTGGTTTAACGTCACTTGACTTTGTAAATAATACGATAACGAATTACAAAGATGAGTTTAATGTATACAAAGAAGGAAATCATACTTGGATAAATACTTTGTATTTAGATAATAGCAACAAACTATGGATAGCAAAAGGCTCATCGACCGTTATGGATTTAAACAACTCAAAGCTTTCACTTTTAAACCCAAATGATTCTATTCCATTTTATCAAGATGTTGGTGGATTTCTTGACGATAATAAGGGAAGAGTTTGGGTTGCAGGTTTGCAAAGCGGATTAGGATATATAACATTTAAAGATTTCAAAAAAGGAATATCACATCAAATTGATGGAAGTTTTAGAGGAATTTATAAGCATAACGATAGTATCATGTGGACAACAGGTGATGGACTGCTAGGGGCGTTTAACATCAATACAAATGTTCATAAAATCAGTCGGCTAAATAACAATAATCAATATGTAATTGGTCCAATTATACATAACGATAAAGGAGAATATATTATTGGTTGTTATAATGGCCTTATAATTTACAACCCAGAAAGTCGAGTATTAAATCAGGAAATACCGAAACCTTATATTAGAAATATTACAGGGAATGGTAATATTTATTATGAAGAGAGGAGGTTAACAAATAAAAATGTAAGTTTTAAAAGCGGAACAAATAATTTGGTTATAGAAGTTAGTGCTTTAGGATTTCAACAACCAGAGCAAATTACATATTCATATAAAATTCAAGAAGATTGGGTAAGTTTAAGTGCAAGTCAAGAAATTAATATTACAAATTTAACCCACGGAACATATAACTTTAAACTTAAAGCATGTAATGAGATAGATGGCTGTAGTGAGGCAACATACAATTTTACTATTCTCACGCCTTGGTATAAAACATGGGTGGCGTATATGGCAAATGTTGTGTTGCTCATATCTATTTCATATTGGTTTTACCGTTTTAAATTGTCTAAAAAACTCGCCATAGCAGAGCGCAATAAATTAAAAGACCTCAATAGATTAAAAAGTACTTTGTACACCAACATCACACACGAATTTAGAACGCCTCTCACAGTAATATTAGGCTTAGCGGATACCATTAAAGATGACCTTGAAGCACAAAACTATAAGACCGCAAATGAAGGAATGGGTATCATTGAGCGCAATGGCAAGGATTTACTACAGCTTGTCAATCAGCTTTTAGGCATTAGTAAAGCAGAAAGTGGTACTATGGAGTTAAACCTAATTCAGGCAGATGTAGTTCCTTTTTTAAGATATATCTGCGAAAGTTTTCAATCGTTGGCTAAAGTCTCCAATATTGACCTTACCATGTATTTTGAAATTGAAAGCCTACATATGGATTTTGATGATGGGAAGCTGCAAATCATAATTTCCAATTTACTTTCCAATGCCATTAAATTTTCCCATGCTGGTGAAAAAATAATATTTCATGTAAAAAGCGAAACTGTAAATGAAGATACTTGTATAGTTATTAAAGTAAAAGATTATGGAGTAGGCATCCCTGAAAATGCACTTCCACATATTTTTGATAGATTTTACCAAGTAGAAAATTCATATTCAAAAGTTGGAAAGGGGGTTGGAATTGGCTTAGCGTTGACCCAAGAATTGGTGACACTCATGAAAGGGACTATTACTGTAAAAAGTACAGAAGGAAAAGGTACAGAGTTTTCAGTAGCAATCCCAATAACTCGAAATGCGTTGACCTCAACCAAAAACAATACGAGTTTAGTTAAATTGGTTGAGGATGCAACTATTGCGCAAGAATGGTCGTTGCAACTTTTTGATGGTGATATCAATTTACCAAAAGCCTTAATTATTGAAGACAATAAAGATGTCGCCTATTATCTAAAACTTTGTTTACAGAATAAGTACCATTGTCTATTTGCCAACAATGGTGAGCTAGGCCTGGAAATGGCGTTCGACAAAATTCCTGATATAATTATTAGCGATATCATGATGCCTGGACGAGATGGTTTTGAGGTTTGTGAAATTTTAAAGACAGACGCACGTACTGACCATATTCCAATTATTCTGCTTACAGCAAAAACTTCTGAAGAAGACCGCTTAAAGGGCTTAAAACATGGTGCTGATGCGTATTTAACCAAACCTTTTTTAAAAGCCGAATTACTGACAAGATTAGACCAACTTATACTTTTGCGCAAACGGATAAGTCAAGCATTTGCTAAAAATAAATTCTCTCAAATTTTAGTTTCAAAAGAGAATACTCCTGAAACGAAATTTCTTCAAAAGCTCATACAGATCATTCAGACTAACATATACAATCCTAATTTGGGATCGCGGCATGTAGCACAAAAAATGGGTCTGAGCGAATCCCAAATTTATAGAAAACTAAAAGCTATAACCGGGAAATCTACCGCTATTTTTATTCGTTCTGTGCGTTTGGAAAAAGCAAAAGACCTCATTCAAACTACAGACAAACCAATTTCAGAAATTGCCTATGAAGTTGGCTTTAACGACCCATCATGGTTTAGCCGTGCCTTTAAGGAAGAATTTGGTTACACACCCAGCGCAATGCATAAATAGCTGAAAAACAAGTATTTAAATCCACAATTATTATTTATTTGACGACATAGTGCTAGTCATTTATGGACTTGCATAAATAGTTAAACATAATGGTAAAATAGTGAAAGTTATCTCTTTTATCTATTGCTAGCTTGCCTTCGTTAATTAATCTTTAAAATTCAAAATCATGGAAATCAACGAAAACAAACTAAATACCTTACTGGGTAAAATGGTTACCGAAATGGGAGCAGCTGCAATAGGACCACTTATAATCATAGGTGATAAGCTAGGTATTTATAAAGCTATGGAAGCAAAAGGAAGCGTTACTTCGGTCGAACTTGCCAAAACTGCAGGTGTAAACGAGCGTTATTTAAGAGAATGGTTATCTGCACATGCAGCATCAGGTTATATAGAATATGATGACACCAATGAAACATTCACGTTGTCACCAGAACAAGCTTTTGTATTTAGTAATCCTGATAGTCCTGTGCTAATGACAGGAGCGTATTACGCGATATCATCCATGTACCACGATGTGCCAACGATGGAAAAAGCCTTTAAATCTGGAGAAGGTGTTTCTTGGGGAGACCATCATAGTTGTTTATTCTGTGGTACAGAAAAATTCTTCAGACCATCATATGCTACAAATTTGGTTCAAAACTGGTTACCCTCTCTTGACGGTGTGGTAGAAAAATTAGAAAAAGGAGCTAAAGTAGCAGATGTCGGTTGTGGTCATGCAGCTTCTACCATGATAATGGCAAAGGCATTTCCCAATTCAGAATTTATCGGTTTCGATTTTCATCAAGGGTCAATAGACCATGCCAAAACACATGCTAAAGAATCTGGACTCGATAACATTTCTTTTAAAGTAGCAACAGCAAAAGACTTTCCAGGTAACGATTATGACCTTGTTACTTTCTTTGATTGTTTACACGATATGGGAGACCCAGTTGGCGCCAGTGTTCATGTAAAGAAATCTTTAAAACCAGATGGCACCTATATGATAGTAGAGCCATTTGCGAACGATACATTAAAAGACAATATAAATCCGGTAGGAAGAGCATTTTATTCCTTTTCAACACTATTATGTACACCCAGTTCTATGAGCCAAGAAGTAGGTTTGGCATTAGGAGCGCAGGCAGGTGAACAACGATTACGTGATGTTGCAGTAGATGCTGGTTTCAATCATTTTAGACGTGCTACGGAAACACCTTTTAACCTGATTTTAGAGGCGAGACCTTAATCATACTATATCAAAAAGGGCAAAACTTTAAGGATTAATATAACTTAATATAAAAACAAGAATATTAACCATTTAAATATTTATCATGAAAACAAAACTTTTATTAACAGTAATTCTATCATCCTTTTTATTTTTATTTGGATGTTCGAATAATGACGAAAACGCTCAAAATTCAGAATTAACTTCTCAAGGTGCATCTTCATCCAAGAGCTCAACTGAATTTAGAGGTTCTTCAGTAACTTCCCAAACGTTTCCGCAGGCACAGCAAGAGGTCCTAGAAACATGGGAGGCCATCGTAAAAAGTGTTATAGATGGAGATATTGACATGCTTATTTCTTTCCATGCATATGGTCCGAAATTTACTGATTTCAAAAACGGAGAACTAAGAGGTGGTGGTGAGGCAAATGAAGCTCATGAACGTGCGGTTTTTGGTGCTGTCACAGAAGTCGTAAAACTTGACGCATTGGATATGCAAATTGCTGTCTATTATGGGAATGTAGCTAATGTAACCTTTCATTCCGATTTTCATTTAATGTTTGGAGAAGAGCTTGTTATAGTTAATGAACAAGAATCCTTGTTATTTGTAAAAACACAAGGCAAATGGAAAATTGTTGCCGAGCATCATTCTCCATTGAATCGATAAGGAGCTACAACCACATGCAAAAGTAATAGCGATTTGGGTTTCAATTCAAATCGTTATCGCTTAAATACATCGCCATGGAAATCTTTGGACAAAAACTCAATAATAACTATGATATAGAAATAATAACTGATAAAATAATGTTGGTATTAATCATTTTGGACGTACTTCAGAAACACTATTTAATTTAATTTAGGAAGCAAGACCTCAATGAAAAAAAAGATGTTTTTCCAGTCAATAGAATTGTTGATCTTTCTATAGTTATCAACCCAGAAACCACGAATTTATAGTTGGTAAAATAATTTCTTCATTAAGAAAATTAAATAATCTTAACTTTACGCTGTGAATAACAAGCAGCAATACACGCAACTCATAAAAACCGAAGCCAAACGCCTCGGTTTTTTGTCCTGCGGTATAAGCAAAGCGCAATTTTTGGAAGAAGAAGCGCCACGACTTGAAAAATGGCTAAAAAATAATATGCAGGGCGAAATGCGTTACATGGAAAACCATTTCGATAAGCGCTTGGATCCGACTAAATTGGTTGATGATTCTAAAAGCGTTATTTCTTTATTGCTGAATTATTATCCAGAAGAAACGCAAACGGAAAACAGTTTTAAACTGTCCAAATATGCTTACGGAACCGATTATCATTTTGTCATCAAAGACAAACTCAAATCGCTTTTAAATTTTATCCAGGAAGAAATAGGCGACGTTCATGGCCGCGCTTTTGTTGATTCTGCACCAGTCATGGATAAAGCTTGGGCTGCAAAATCGGGTTTGGGCTGGATAGGGAAGCACAGCAATCTGTTAACCCAACAGGTTGGTTCTTTCTATTTCATTGCAGAATTGATTATCGATTTAGAGTTAGAGTATGATTTACCAACCACAGACCATTGTGGTACTTGTACGAAATGTATCGATGCCTGCCCGACCCAAGCAATTACCGAACCTTATGTGGTGGATGGCAGCAAATGTATTTCCTATTTCACAATTGAACTAAAAGATAAAATCCCCACCGAATTTAGAGGTCAATTTGACGATTGGATGTTTGGGTGTGATATCTGTCAAGATGTATGTCCGTGGAATCGCTTTTCAAAAGCACATAACGAACCTTTATTCAATCCGCATCCCGAATTATTGTCCATGACCAAAAAAGATTGGGAGGAAATTACCGAGGATGTATTTAAGGAACTCTTTAAAAAATCAGCCGTTAAGCGGACGAAGTTTGAAGGTTTAAAAAGGAATATTGAGTTTTTAAAGGATTAGAATTTATCTAAAATCTTTTTCATATTAAAATGTCATAAGAGCTGATTGCAGTTTTTATTCGGCTCAAATTTAATTTAATAATGAGCCGATTAGGATATTTATTCTGCTCTTTCGATAAATTTCACTTCATGTAAATTCCAAAGTTTAAATATTAATGACCAAAAAAAATACCGAGGAATTACGTAAGATATGTTTAAACCAATTTTAAGAAAATAAGCGTTAAAACGGACTAAGTTCAAATATTATGCGCAATATTGAGTTTTTGAAGTAACACTAAATCTAATTATACCAAACCGGACTCGGCTTCCCCAATTCAAAACTCTGAAAACCAAAATCCTCAGTTTCAAAAGCATTCGTTTTAAAAATATTATTCCCTTGTCCGGGGATTTTAGGAAAGAAGGAAAATGACAATTGAAAGGAGCTAAATACCAAATAGTCATTCCTGATGATAAATCCGGCGCCAATTGAAGAATACACTTTGCTGTTTTTAATTGAAGCATCTTCATCGCCCAACATGGCAGCACTGAAATTGATGTAGGGATTCAGCCGAAAACCCAGCACCTCCCATGGTGAATAAAACTGGGTCTGTAAGGATAAGACATATTTTTTGGTACCCATAAGATCACTGTCAAACCCCTGTATGCCTGCGCCGTTTTTAAGGTCAAAATTGTTGTCATAAACGCCTCTGAATTTATTGCTTTGGTCAATAGTGAGTCGGTCGCCTTCTGATGCTAATCTGTTAGTGCCAATAAGTATTTGAGGCTTTACAAACTGGCGCATCTTCCAATTGCTGCCCAAAGAAATTAAATTAGTAAAGTAATTGGCCTGTAAAGAAATGGTGGTTTGTTCCAAATGGCTATCGTTCACAAACGTTCCAATTTCGAAATTGGTACTCAAATAGCCCCAATTAAAATAATTTCCATGAGATGCTCTTGCGCCAAGATACATGCGGTTGTGCTGATTTTTTCGCTGATAACCACCAGTCACCGCATACACAGTTCCAATAGGCACATCTTCAATAATCCCATCCCTAAAAATGTAATCATCTTTTATAAACTGTCGTGATGCAATGCCCACACCGCCCAAGTAAAAAGATTCGTTGGTAAAATAACCAATCTTATCATAAGCAGCAGTAGGTCGTTCTCTATAATCTACATGCAAATACCGCAGGCTGCTGATCAAGTTGGTGGTCCGTTCTTTTTCTGAATTCCCTTTAAAAAGTTGAAACGCGTGACCACCCCAAAAATCTTGGGTCAAATATCTAAAGCTCTCCAACCCGGATTCAAATTGTCCGTTTTGAAAAGAGTCCTTTCGGTATTGTTCATCCAAGTAAATCCCTCCTGCCCATCGCGTTAATGGTGAATAAAAAGGGCGGTCAATATTCAAGATCTTGCTGTAGTAACCATTTAAGTCGGTTTTGTAGGCCACAGTAGTTTTTATAAACGTGTTTTTAAAGTTTGGTACGGTATAGCTCATGTCAAAGGCGTAGTTCCCTTCTTCCAGACTTTTGATGACGCTGTTACTGAATTCATGGCCAAAGCCAAAAAAATTCCGATTTTTCAATTTTAGCTTTGTTTTTGAAATTGAAGCGGTAGCCGTAGGGATCAAACTCCAAGAGTCCAACACCTCAATGTGAAGATCTACAGAATCTTTTGATGGTTCAACGTTTTTGGCTGTAATTTCAACGCGTCTTATAAAATTTTGAGCCCGAATCAAACGCTCTGTTTCACTTAGCACGAGCGTATCCAAAGGTGTGTTCTTCTTGATTAGCAAGGTATTTCTTATGGCAAAAGCTTTCGTTTTGATGTGGATAAAATTCCCGGTTTTTTCTATCCAACTGTTAGCAGTTTCTGTGCTGTCTGTAAATGAAAACCCGAAAGGATCATGACTTTTAATAGTGATATGTCTAATAATTTTACCTTCAAAAGGTGCAAGATTTTGTTGTGGTCGGTTTTGTGGAGCCTTAATGGGCTTTTTGGTAGTCGTTCTAAATATAAGTTTGTGAAGCGTTTTGGTCAACTTTCTTTTTTTTGAATAGTCTTCTATTTTCTTATACATACTGGTAGAGTCCTGCTCGGTTTTGGTAACCTGTGCATGAACCATACCTTGGCATAAGAGAAAGAGGATGATAAGAATGACGTTTTTTAATGGCATTGGTAATATGGGGCTTCAAAAAAATAGCTTACAAATATACTCCAATTCAAGAGGTGTGATTAAAATTTGTAGTGAAGCAAACATATTTATTTAAATGCATTTATAATATTTAGTTTGAAATAATTTCTAAAATTGGCATTTTGAACTGGAACACAGTATCCAAAGAAATTTCTGTTATTCCAAATAATCTCCATTTTCTTTTCTCGTAAAACGCTTACCTTTGCTCCTTAGTTAAAATTTGATTTGTATGAGCAAGCAAAGTAAACGTAGAGAGGCATTGGTATATCACGCAAAACCGACCCCTGGGAAAATTCAGGTGGTGCCTACCAAAAAATATGCCACACAACGCGATTTATCCTTGGCCTATTCCCCTGGTGTTGCAGAGCCCTGTTTGGAAATTGCCAAAGATGTCAATAACGTCTATAAATATACCGCCAAAGGTAATTTAGTGGCAGTAATTACCAATGGTACAGCGGTATTGGGATTGGGCAATATTGGACCAGAAGCGTCAAAACCCGTGATGGAAGGAAAAGGCTTACTTTTTAAAATATTTGCTGATATCGATGTTTTTGACATTGAAGTCAATACTGAAAATGTTGAGGAATTTATCCAAACCGTAAAAATGATCGCCCCTACTTTTGGAGGCATCAATTTAGAAGATATCAAAGCGCCAGAAGCTTTTGAAATTGAGCGTCGTTTAAAGGAAGAATTAGATATACCCGTCATGCACGATGATCAACACGGTACGGCAATCATTTCTGCGGCAGCGTTATTGAATGCACTAGAGCTTGCCGAGAAGAAAATGGAGGATGTACAAATTGTAATCAGTGGCGCAGGTGCCGCTGCCATTTCATGTACCCGATTGTACCAAGCTTTTGGTGCCAAACGTGAAAACATTGTAATGTGTGATAGCAAGGGGGTCATCAGACAAAACAGAACAAATTTAACGTCAGAAAAAGCTGAATTTGCAACCCACCGTGATATAGAAACGCTTACAGATGCCATGAATAATGCTGATGTGTTTATTGGTTTGTCTACCTCTGATGTGGTATATCCTGAGATGTTATTGTCTATGGCAGATAATCCTATTGTCTTTGCTATGGCCAACCCCGATCCTGAAATTGAATACCAATTGGCGGTAGATACGCGCAAAGATATTATTATGGCAACTGGACGTTCTGACCATCCTAACCAAGTAAATAATGTGCTCGGATTTCCTTTTATTTTTAGAGGTGCTTTAGATGTCAGAGCTACCAAAATCAACGAAGCCATGAAAATGGCAGCGGTTGAGGCGCTTGCCAACTTGGCAAAACAGAATGTGCCGGAACAGGTCAATATTGCCTATGGTGAAACCCGGTTGACTTTTGGAAGAGATTATATTATTCCAAAACCTTTTGATCCACGATTAATTACTGAAGTACCTCCTGCCGTAGCAAAAGCAGCCATGGAGAGCGGGGTTGCTCAAGAACCCATTACAGATTGGGATAAGTATCGTGAACAGTTAATGGAGCGTTTGGGGAATGATAATAAGATTGTCAGACTGCTGACCAACAGGGCTAAGATGAACCCGAAACGTGTGGTTTACGCTGAAGCTGATCATTTGGACGTTTTGAAGGCGGCGCAAATATCCTATGATGAAGGGATTGCAATTCCTATCTTGTTGGGAAGAAGGGATACCATTTTGAGACTCATGATGGAGCTTGAATTTGATGCAGATGTAGAGATCATCGATCCTAAAACGGATGAAGAAGAAGAGCGTCGTAATAGATATGCTGAAGTGTATTGGTCACAGCGCAAACGCAAAGGGGTGACGTTGTATTCTGCTCAAAAACTATTGCGGGAACGCAATTACTTTGCGGCAATGATGGTCAATGAGGGTGATGCAGATGCCTTGATCTCTGGGTTTTCACGCAGCTACCCATCTGTTGTAAAACCGATGTTGGAATTGATTGGCTTGGCAAAAGGAGCGACACGTATTGCGACTACCAACTTGATGATGACCCAACGCGGCCCTATGTTTTTGAGTGATACCTCTATCAACATCGATCCGCCGGCAGAAGATTTAGCTAAAATTGCGCAAATGACGGCAAGAACGGTAAAAATGTTTGGGATGGAGCCTGTTATGGCCATGATTTCCTTTGCAAACTTTGGCTCATCTCCTAGTCCGCGGGCAACGAAAGTAAGAGATGCTGTCAAAATTTTACACGAGTCCAATCCTGATTTGTTGGTAGATGGCGAGTTGCAAACAGATTTTGCTCTTAATCCAGAAATGCTTCAGGAGAATTTCCCGTTTTCAAAATTGGCCGGTAAGAAAGTCAATACGCTAATTTTTCCTAGTTTGGATGCGGCTAACATCACGTATAAGCTCCTAAAAGAACTCAATAAATCAGAATCTATCGGGCCCATCATGATGGGGATGCGCAAACCAGTGCACATTCTTCAATTGGATGCCAGTGTTGATGAAATTGTCAACATGACTGCAATTGCCGTTATTGATGCCCAATATAAAGAAAGAAAAGAGCAAGAGGCTAAAGCGGCTTTAGAAAAGCAATCAGCTTTGTAATGAGAATAATTTTATTACATTTGAGACCATAACTAAAGCCATTTCATGATTACACATATTCAAGGGAAACTTGTTGAAAAAAATTTAACGGATGTAGTCATTGATTGCAATGGTGTAGGCTATCACATCAACATCTCACTCCATACCTATTCTCAAATTCCAGATGGAGACCACCTGAAGCTCTATACCTATCTACAGGTAAAGGAAGATTCTCATACCCTATATGGGTTTTCTTCCATAGCAGAACGGGAAATTTTCAAACTTTTAATTTCAGTAAGTGGCGTGGGCTCCAGCACCGCGCGAACAATGCTGTCATCTTTAACTCCAAAACAAGTGAGAGAAGGCATAGCTCATGGTGATGTGGCTTTGATTCAATCCATCAAAGGGATTGGTGCAAAAACTGCGGCCCGTGTGATCCTCGATTTGAAAGATAAGGTCCTAAAAGTGTATGATATGGATGAACTTTCTACAGTTAAAAACAATACTCATAAAGATGAAGCGTTAGCTGCTCTAGAAGTTCTCGGATTTGCACGCAAACAGGCTGAACGTGTGGTCGAGAAAATAGTTGCCAACCAACCCGATGCCAACGTAGAGGTGATAATAAAGGAGGCGTTAAAAAATTTATAAACCATTTTGAGTACAATAAACCCTAGTTTATCACAACCCCTAAAATGTTTATGGCTTATAGTCATGACCTCGTTTATAAGCCACCTTGGTTTTTCTCAGCAAATACCCACTGCTCAAGATACTACTAAAACAGGATTTGCATTAGGCAGTATTAAAATGCCTAACCCCAATAGTATCGTTTCAAAATACACCTATGATCCCAATACAGATCGGTATATCTATACGCAAACGGTTGGGAGTTTCAATATCAATTACCCGCTCATCTTAACACCAAAGGAATATCAAAAATTGGTGTTGGAAGAAAATCTCAAAAATTATTACAAGCAAAAAGTTGATGCTGCCGAAGGTAAAAAGGAAGGCACAGAAGCCGAACAAAAAAACTTGCTGCCTGAATTTTACGTCAACTCCGGGTTTTTTGAATCCATTTTTGGGAGTAATGCTATTGAAGTCATTCCGCAAGGTTCAGTAGAAATGGATTTAGGGGTTTTATTTACAAAACAGGACAATCCCTCATTTTCTCCGCGTAACCGAAGTAACTTCACTTTTGATTTTGACCAGCGAATCAGTTTAAGCTTACTGGGTAAAGTAGGAACACGTCTGCAAGTATCAGCCAATTACGACACGGAGTCGACCTTCGATTTTCAAAATTTGATCAAATTAGAATACACACCAACTGAAGATGACATTGTCAGGAAAATTGAAGTTGGTAATATAAGCATGCCCTTAAACAGTTCGTTAATTACAGGAGCCCAAAGTTTATTTGGTGTCAAAACAGAACTCCAATTTGGCAAAACCCGAGTAACCGCCGTGTTCTCTGAGCAAAAATCGCAATCACGCTCTGTCGTTGCCCAAGGCGGCGGCACGCTGGAAGAGTTTTCATTTTTTGCACGTGATTATGACGAAAACCGCCACTTCTTCCTTGCACAATATTTTAGGGACCGTTATAACTTTGCCCTAGAGCGGTATCCATATATCAACAGTAATGTACAAATTACACGTATTGAAGTTTGGGTCACCAACAGGAGCAATCAGACAGATAATGTGCGTAATGTTGCTGCATTCCAAGATCTTGGAGAGTCGCAACGCGTCGGTTCTACAGTCAATATATTGCAGCCTGGGCCGCTTCCTAGTAATAAAAATAATGGTTTTGACCCAACCAACATTGGTGGTGCAGGTTCTAATTTAACCAGTGCAGTAAGAGATATTACCCGAGTGGAGCAAGGTATAAACATCCCAGCCAATGAGGGTTTTGACTTTGGTAAATTGGAGAATGCCAGAAAGTTGATAGAAGGTTATGACTATACACTTCAAACGCAATTGGGTTATATTTCGTTAAACCAACGGTTGCTCAATGATGAGGTTTTGGCAGTGGCCTTTCAATATACTGTTGGCGACAAAGTGTATCAGGTGGGTGAATTTGCAAATGATGGAGTCGCGGCTACCGGAACGTCTACTGATCCTGTTTCTGGGAATACTGTAATCAATAACAACAATCTGATTTTGAAAATGCTGAAAAGTGCCATCACAAACGTGAACCAGCCTGTTTGGGATTTAATGATGAAAAACATTTATGATACTGGTGCATATCAGCTAAGTCAGGAAGATTTTAAATTGAATATTTTCTATACTGAAGCGTCACCGTTAAACTTTATCATTCCGGTTGAAGGCACTACGTTTCCGCTCTATGATAACAATACGCCAGATCCGTCTGATGATACACCAATCACTGAAACTCCTTTGATCAGGCTCTTTCATTTGGACCGGTTGAATTTTAACAATGATCCGCAGCAAAATGGGGATGGGTTTTTTGATTTCGTCCCGGGTCTTACCGTATTGACCCAAAATGGAAAGATTATTTTCACAAAAACGGAACCTTTCGGGAAATACTTATTTGATGTTTTGGATGATCCTGCATATTCTTCAGATTATAATGATCCTATCTATACCAATCCAAACCAAGAAAAATATGTTTATGATTTGCTCTACAAAGGCACTAAAACAGCAGCTTTAGAAGAGGCAGATAAGAATAAATTCCAATTGAAAGGCCGTTATAAATCTACAGGAAGTGATGGGATTGCCATTGGCGCCTTTAATGTGCCAAGAGGGTCTGTAAAGGTAACTGCTGGTGGCCGTGTGTTGGTTGAAGGGGTGGACTATACCGTAAACTATCAGTTGGGGCGTGTTGAGATTATTGATCCAGCCTTAAAAGCCTCCAACACTCCAATCAATGTCTCAGTTGAAAATAATGCCGTTTTTGGTCAGCAAACAAAACGTTTTGCAGGTGTAAATGTGGAGCACCAATTCAATGAAAACTTTGTGTTGGGCGCAACCTTCTTAAATCTTAGTGAACGTCCAATTACACAAAAGGCAAACTACAATACGGAGTCTATCAACAACACGATTTTCGGACTTAATGGAAATTATTCTACTGAAGTCCCTTTCCTGACCCGATTGGCAAACAAGCTCCCTAATATTGATACTGATGTACCTTCCAATCTTTCAGTAAGAGGGGAGTTTGCATACCTGCTTCCTGGAGCCCCTAAAGGCACCGACTTTCAAGGTGAAGCCACGGTTTATGTGGATGATTTTGAAGGTTCACAAGGAAGTATTGATCTTTTGTCGCCACAATCGTGGTTCTTATCAAGCCGTCCAAAAGCATTGGGAATTGGCGCGAATGAGGATGAAAATGGCATTCAAAATGGTTATAACAGGGCGCTTTTAAATTGGTACACTATAGATCCTATTTTTTATAGCAATCAAAGACCGGGAGGAATTACTGATGAAGATGTTTCCAACCTCTATACCAGACGTGTGTTTATTGATGAAATTTTCCCACAGAGAGATTTGGTGCAAGGTCAGACTACGATCATCCCAACTTTGGATTTGGCATATTATCCTACCCAGAGAGGCCCTTATAATTTCCAATCCCAAAATATTGACTTGCCTAATGTCTTAACAACACCACAAAATAGCTGGGCAGGAATTACACGCCAAATTACCAGTACCGATTTTGAACAGGCAAATGTTGAATATATTGAGTTCTGGGTCCAGGATCCGTTTTTGGACAATCCTTCCAATCCAGGTGGGAAACTACTGCTGAATCTTGGTAATATTTCAGAAGATGTAATTAAGGATGGCAAGAAACAATATGAAAATGGCCTTCCAGAAAATGGTGATATCAGTGATTTACAGAGTACAGATTTTGGGACTGTGGTGCCTCGCAACCAATCTTTAATTTATGCTTTTTCAAGCTTAGGAGATAATCGTACCAACCAAGATGTGGGTTATGACGGGTATGATGATGCTGATGAAATTGGAGAATTTGGCACTCAATTTGGACCGGATCCATCAAATGATAACTACAACTATTTTCTGCAAGCAGAAGGGAGTATTTTCGATAGATATAAACAATACAACGGGACGGAAGGCAACTCTCCAGATATTTTTTCTGACACCAATAGAGGTTCCACCACACAACCAGATGTAGAAGATATTAATAGAGATAACACAATGAACACCATTGATAGTTATTTTGAATATGAAATTGATATTACCCGCGCGAGTTTAGATGATCCTAATAACCCGCTGATTAATGATGTTAAACCAAGAAACATCACTTTGCCTAATGGCGACAACAGAGATGTGAGATGGTATCAATTCAGAATTCCAATAAACGAAGCTACGAGAGCCATTGGCGGGATAAGTGATATCAGGTCGATTCGTTTTGCGAGAATGTACCTAAAAGAGTTTTCACAACCTACGGTAATGCGCTTCGCTACTTTGGATTTGGTACGAAGTGATTGGAGACGTTACACCTTAGATTTGGATAGTAACCCTAGCAATAACAGTGGCGATGCCTCCTTTAATGTGGGCGTTGTTGGTCTGCAAGAAAATGAAGGCAATTATGTTTTGCCTCCAGGAGTAGAGTTGGAACAACTCAACAACAATAACAATATTATAAGACAGAACGAACAATCTCTGGTGGTTGAAGTGTGTGAATTGGAAGGTGGCGATTCCCGAGGGGTATTTAAAAATATTAGCATTGACATGCGTCAGTACAATAAGCTGAAAATGTTTATGCACGCTGAACCTTTAGAAGGGCGCAGCTTGAATGCAGGAGAAATGGTAGGGTTTATCAGAATGGGGAATGACTTTACCCAAAACTTCTATGAAATTCAAGTGCCATTAAATGTGGTTGCCGGTACGGGAAGAGATCAGGTATGGCCTTCTGAAAACGAAATTAATATTCCGTTGGACATATTGCAGCAAATCAAATCCATAGGGATTAGTGATGGAACATTGTCCAATCAAAACCCAACAGTTTATAACGTCACCCCATCAGGTCCAGAAATTCCTGCAGTTGGAGATGCCTTTGAAATTGGAGAAACTCGAGTAGCCATAAAAGGAAATCCTAATTTTGGAGATGTGAGGGTGCTTATGGTAGGCGTCAAAAACAACACGACAGGAACCAATTTGTGTGGTAAAGTGTGGTTTAATGAATTGCGTCTTTCTGATTTGGATAATGAAGGTGGTTGGGCAGCCGTATTGAGCATGGATTCCAATATTGCTGATTTTGCTGATATTAGTGCCACAGGAAGACAGAGCACCGTTGGTTTTGGAGGCATTGAGCAGCGTCCAAATGAGCGTAGTCGTGAAGACATTAAACAGTATGATGTGGTTACCAACATCAATCTTGGACAGCTGTTGCCAAAAAATTGGGGAATCCAAGTGCCGTTCAATTATGCGCAAAGCGAAGAAATGATCACCCCTAAATATGATCAGTTCTATAATGATTTGACGTTGGACTCAAGACTCAGTGCAGCAAGATCATCTGAAGAAGAGGATGCCATTTTAGAGCAGTCTGAAGATTACACCAAGCGTAAGAGCATCAACTTTATTGGAGTTAGAAAACAACGGACCGGGGACGAAAAACCTCGTTTCTATGATGTCGAGAACTTGACTTTTAATTACTCCTATAACAAAATAGAGCATCGTGATTTTGAAATTGAAAAAGCATTAGACCAAAACTTGAGAACTGGTGTCAATTATGCGCATAGTTTCAATCCAATTTCTTTTGAGCCATTTGCAAAAAATGATTCCATTTTCAAAAGCAGATATGCTAAAATATTAAAGGACTTTAATGTCAATTTATTACCAAGTAGTTTTACGGTAAATACTGATATTTTACGTCAGTTCAATAAACAGAAATTTAGAGAGATTGAACTGGGAGGCAATAATATTGGTCTTGAAGAATTGTTCAGAAGAAATTACAGATTCAATTTTCAATACGCCATCAATTACAAACTGACCAAGTCATTGAATTTGAATTTTACGGCGAACAATACCAACATTGTTAGAAATTATTTTGTTGATGATGTTATAAATGGGAGACAAGATCCTACATTGGATATTTGGGATGGTTTTTTGAACCTCGGAGATCCAAATATTCAAAATCAGCAATTACAGCTCAATTATGAAATTCCGCTTTATAAGATTCCAACGTTTAGTTTCTTAAAAGCTACCTATTCTTATACTGGCGATTTCCAATGGCAAAAAGGATCTGATTTGAACAATAATCTCTCATTGGTGAATGAAAACACAGGAAACACTCAGAATTATAATTTGGGCAATTCAATTCAAAACGCCAACACCCACAATATCAATTCCACATTTAACATGGAAACCCTTTACAAATATGTAGGGTTGGTTAGAAAGGATGATAAAAACAACTTGCAAAGGCGAAGTGCCGTTCCTTCGGGACTCCAGAGAAGAACAGCATCTGATAGGGATCCTCAAGAGAACGAAGATGAACTGGAGAGTGCTGGAGCAAACACGGGCACCAAAGCATTTAATACCGTTGTAGATATTGCCACCATGGTAAAACGTGTAATGATCAATTATAGCGAAAATAACGGCACATTTTTACCAGGATATTTAAGGACTCCAGGGTTTATCGGAACCTTGAAGCCTACTTTTGGATACACCTTTGGGAGCCAAAATGACATTAGAGATTTGGTGGCAAGAAATGGTTGGCTGACTGTGTATCCTGATTTTAACGAACAATATACGGAGGTCACTAATCGTCTTTTAGACGTTTCCGCCAATATTGAAGTCATCAAGGATTTGAAAATTGATTTGATTGGGAGTAGAATGTATTCTGAAAACACCAATGAAAACTTTAATGCTTTAGATCTCAATAATGATGGTTTAAGTGATGCTTACAACTCCTTGATCACAAATTCTTTTGGTAACTTCAATATCTCTACAGCACTTATAAAAACTGCGTTTAGCCCAAGTGACGAGATGCAATCTGCTGCGTTTGATGATTTCAGGGCGAATCGTTTGGTGATTGCAAGACGTTTGGCGCGTGATTTTTATGGCAATACTGCGTACCCTACTGATACGGAAGGATATCCTGTGGGCTTTGGAAAAAACAATCAAGCGGTCTTATTACCAGCCTTTTTATCGGCCTACCAAGGTTCTAATCCAGATAATGTGAAGCTCAGTGCGTTTAGGGATGTTCCCATTCCAAACTGGACTTTAAAATATACAGGATTGATGCGCCTTAAATGGTTTAAGGACAAGTTCAAACGGTTCTCAATATCTCACGGGTATCGCTCTGGCTATACCATCAATCAATTCCGTACCAATCTTGATTATGATGCAGCCAGTCCGCAAGACGTGGACCAAGGCGGAAATTTTAAAAATGAAACCTTGTTCAGCAATATTAACTTACAAGAGCAATTCAGTCCGTTGGTGAGATTGGATTTTGAGATGAAAAGTTCTGTAAAGATTTTGGCGGAGATCAAGAAAGACAGAATCCTTTCGTTGAGTTTCGACAATAATTTGTTGACAGAAATAAAAGGCAATGAATACACATTAGGATTGGGGTACCGTGTCAAAGACGTTAGGATCCGCTCTAAAATGGCGGGGCCTACGCAAATTATCAAGGCTGATTTAAACATGAAAGCTGATGTCTCCTTACGTGATAATAAGACTATTATTAGATATCTTGATTTAGAAGATAATCAGGTAACTTCCGGACAGACCATTTGGGGTATTAAGTACTCTGCAGATTATGCCTTCAGTAAAAATTTGACCGGTATTTTCTATTTTGATTATACGTTTTCTGAGTATGCCATTTCTACTGCATTTCCACAAACAACAATAAGATCAGGAATAACCTTACGTTATAATTTCGGAAATTAATTTTGATTAACGGATTATAAAAAAGTACATTTGTTTCACTATTAAATTTATCACAAGATGAACATACCAGCACAATTAAAGTACACCAAAGATCATGAATGGATCAGTATTGAAGGTGATATAGCAACTGTAGGAATTACAGATTTTGCTCAAGGCGAATTAGGAGATATCGTCTATGTTGAAGTTGAAACTTTAGATGAAACTTTAGAGATGGAGGAAATTTTTGGAACCGTTGAGGCGGTGAAAACGGTTTCTGATTTGTTCTTGCCACTATCTGGAGAGATTATTGAATTCAATTCGGCACTAGAGGATGAACCAGAAAAAGTGAATTCAGATCCTTATGGAGAAGGGTGGATGATTAAAATGAGATATTCTGATGCCTCTCAAATTGACAAGTTGCTTTCTGCTGAGGCCTATAAAGAACTGGTAGGTGCTTAAACGCTGGGCTTTGGTTTTGCTCATAGCTTACGCTGCTTTACTTTTGGTGTTAAGTTTAATTACCATCGGGTCGATGAAAACCCTGGGTTCTTCTTTTGATGACAAAATCAACCATTTCGGAGCCTATTTCATTCTGACTTTATTGCTGTTCAATTACTTCCGTAAGATGGAAATTAGAAACGCGTTAGTATACGCCTTGATTGCGGCGTCTTTTTACGGGTGTACAATGGAGGTGCTTCAATACGTTTTGACCACCAATAGAATGTTCGATAGCTATGATATGCTAGCCAATTTTTTTGGTGCAATTTTTGCAGTACTCTTTATGATTTTCTATAAAAAGTTAAAGTTAAAATAAATTAATCCCTTGCTTTTTTAACAAATTATTGGTTATTTTAGCATTCTTAAAAACACTCTAAGCATATGGAACCAAAAAAAAATACAAAGTCAGACGTTGGAAGAAATAGCTCGATCTATTTTTCTGTTGGTCTTGCTTTGATGTTGTTGTTAACCAATTTGGCTATCAACTACAAAACGTACGATAAAGAGGCGATTGATATTGGGATGATCAATATGGATGACGAATTGGAAGAAGAAATTCCAATTACTGAACAATTACAAACACCACCGCCACCGCCACCACCGCCACCGGCAGCTCCTGAGGTTATCGAGATTGTTAAGGATGAAGAGGAAGTTAAAGAGACCGTTATTGAGTCTTCTGAAACAAGTCAGGAGGAAGAAATTGCTGAGGTTGAAGATGTGGTTGTAGAAGCAGCTCCTGAAGAAGATCTTGAGGTGCCATTTGCAGTTATTGAAAATGTACCGGTATTCCCAGGTTGTGAGAACGAGGCCGGTAACAATGCCAAAAAGCAATGTATGTCTGATAAAATTGCTCAATTCGTAAACAAAAAATTTAATACTGAGCTCGCTTCAGAGTTAGGTCTTTCAGGTAAGCAACGTATCAGTGTGATTTTTAAGATTGATAAATCTGGCGCTATTACTAACATTCAAGCAAGAGCACCGCATCCTGGTTTGGAAAAAGAAGCACAACGTGTTATCGGGTTGCTTCCTAAAATGAAACCTGGTAAGCAGCGTGGGAAAGCGGTAACAGTTCCATATTCTTTACCAATTTTGTTTCAAGTACAAGACTAAAAATATAATTCTAATATAAAGAGAGACCCCAATGCGAAAGCTTGGGGTTTTTTAGTTGCTCTTTTTACCACTTTTCTGGAGAGATCAAAAACTACTTTATTGCAGTGTTATTAGAGGCCAATAAAAACCCCGTCTAATTAATGAGACGGGGTTTTCGTTTTGGTATGCTTGTTGTGATTTTATCATAATATTAACATCTTAAATACACATATTATGAGAAATTTTAAAAAACCAAGCGATGTTGCTGATCAGAGCAATGTTCGCGATGTAAAATCACAAAAGCATGATGCCAATTTACAAAAAAATTCTGCGCTCTATTTTCAGGTCGGATTGATTCTCTGCTTGATGCTTACGTACTCACTTTTTGAAATGAAGTTTAAGGAAAAAAACTACCAACTCAGTCAAGTGGCTATTGAGGATCCCTTGGCCGAGGTAACTCCGGAAGTATTTCGAATGGCTGAAACTACCAAACAGAAAAAAATAGAGCGCCAAAATAGGACTGTAGTGCTATCCAAAGACCCTATAGTAAAGCCTGATGACTCTGAAGCGCCCTCATTAGAAATCCTGACTGAACCATTAGTGTACACTGATCCGATAGACCCTGATACCGTGTTTGTAGAGGCTGCACCTATAATTGATGAACCTGAAGTTTTCAATATTATCGGGGTGGAACAAGTGCCTATTTACCCAGGTTGTGAATCTGCTAAAACCAATGATGAACGCAGAGCATGTATGTCTGACAAACTCAGCACGCTTATCAAGAAAAAATTCGATACCAACATTGCCAGCGAATTGGGATTGTTTGGTATACAGAAGATTTATGTCCAATTTAAAATTGACCAAACAGGTAAAGTCACCGAGATCATATCAAGAGCACCATCAAAACGTTTGGAAGGCGAGGCCCAACGTGTCCTTATGCAAGTGCCTCAAATGGTTCCCGGAAAACAACGCCACAAACCAGTATCTGTAATGTACACGTTGCCAATTGTATTTGACGTACAATAAAAAGCGATTGGAATGCCGCCCATTTTCATCGAGTTATTGAAAGTTTGTTCTAAACAGAATAACGCTTTCAGTAACTCTCTTTTTATGGCATTAGGTTGATTGAACTTTTTGGATATCACATGCCTGTTTTGAAAAAAATAGTATCTTTCGTCCGTAATAAAGGTTGCCACCGTCTATGAAGTATTTCTTCTTAAGTGTTTTTATCAGTTTTCAACTCAGCAGTTTTTCCCAAACTATTGAAATTTATGAGAAACCTCCTGTTTTTAAGGGTTGTGAAGATCAGCCCATTGATAATTTAAAGATCTGTTTCAACACTAAACTCAACCAGTATATTTTTGAAAATTTTAACGTTCCCCAAGAGGTTCCCAATGACAGTTATAAAGGTGACATAAAAGTGCTTTTTGAAGTTGATAAATCAGGCACCGTAAGTGTTGTGTATGTAGACGCAGTTTATGATGCCTTAAAAGAGGAGACCAGACGCATTTTTGATTCTTTGCCACAACTTCAGCCGGGAACCTATAACGGAAAACCTACGTTTTATCAGTATTCTTTAACGATAAAAATACCGTTGGTCAACCCTGAAATTATAAGTACAAGTGTTTCAGAAGGACAAAACAGTATAAAGAAAGTTGTGGATCTCAACACAATTGTTTCCAATGAATTTGACAGCATCACCAATACAATTAAGAACTATCAAGGTTTAGAATACAGCAGCCAATTAAACATTCCATTTACACATCAATATTATTCGCGCTTTGATGCCAATATGAACGCTTTGGGTACCAACAGCCACACGGCCGCAAAACCTTTTGTTTATGAAGATGTGTCGCCCTATTATGATTTTAAAGCGGAAAAAGAGGCATTGATCAAAGGCTCAGACGCTTGGTGGAGTAGAAAATTATGGGATGAGCACTTGGTGCAACTGCAAGGTGAAGACTATTGGTTTACCATTGATCCCGTATTTGATTTGCAAGTTGGTAAAGATACAGATGCTGATTTTAACACCACCTTCAATAACACCCGTGGGTTGTATGTTCAGGGAGGCTTAGGAAAAAAGTTTAGTTTTTCAGCGTCAGTTTTTGAAAGCCAGGGGAGATTTGCGCAATATTACAATCACTATGCAGAAAGTTTAAAAGCCTTTGGGCCTGATCCCGCTATTATTCCAGGACGTGGCATTGGTAAACGTTTTAAGGATGATGCTTATGATTATCCGGTGGCGGAAGCCTACTTGTCCTATGCGCCAACAAAGTTTATCAATGTGCAATTTGGCCACGGGAAAAATTTTATTGGAGATGGGTACCGTTCTTTATTGCAAAGTGATGTGGCAAGTCCGCAGACCTTCTTGAAATTAAATACCAAATTTTGGAAAATTAAATACACCAATACGTGGATGTGGCTCAGAGATGTGCGTGACGCAGTGATTGAAGACAAAGCCTTTATGACCAAATATATGGCTAATCATTATTTAAGCTGGAATGTCTCTAAACGCCTCAATATAGGGCTGTTTGAATCTGTGATGTGGACCGACACCAATGGTAGAGGTTTTGATGTCAATTATCTAAATCCCATCATCTTTTTTAGAGCTGTAGAGTTTGAAGCCGGTCAGGGATCTGGAAATGCCATTGTAGGCGCTTCAGCAAAATATAAATGGAACAACAAAATCAATTTATACGGACAGTTTATTTTGGATGAATTCTCTTTGAGTGATGTGAAAGCGCAAAACAAAAGTTGGAAGAACAAATTCGGATACCAATTGGGGGCGAAATATTATGACGCCTTTAAGGTTGATAATTTGATGTTACAGTTGGAGTATAACCAAGTGCGTCCGTATACCTATTCCCATAACACGGTTGTTAATAATTACGGCCATAGCAATCAGCCCATGGCGCATTTATGGGGTGCCAATTTTAGGGAGTTTATAGTTATTGGCCATTACAACTACGAGCGTTGGTTTGCCGATGCTAAATTTATATTCGGGACACGCGGATTTGATTTTAATGACGGTACTGATAACTTCAGTTATGGAGGTGATATTTATAGAAATTACAATGAGCGACCTTTTGATTCTGGTGTAAAAATTGGTCAGGGCAATACCACTAAAACGTTTAATGCTGAGCTGCAAGGAGGGTATATCATCAATCCGGTAAGCCATTTGAAAATTTTCACAAATATCAGTTTTAGAAACTTCAATCCAGAAGCCAATACAGCAACCACCTTCAATAATAGTACGGTTTGGTTTAATCTCGGAATAAAAACAGATTTGTTCAATTGGTATTTTGATTATTAACCAAATTCCTGCGGAGGCAGGAAACTTAATAATCAAGTCTCGCTTTTTATAATTGAGTTATTTATTTATGATATGATATGCTGTTGGAAAACACCAACTAAAGCTCCTATTCTCGGCACTAAAACAAATTCATTTCGGGGATAATTTAATTCTTTGCCAAGTGTTTTTGATGATTGGAACGTCGTGCATCGCGGTTTAACTATTACTTCTGCAACCTATAATTCTCAAGTTCATAGGGGCTCAGATTCTTATCAATTCAAAATACATTTAGAAATTTATTTATTCACTAATTGAATTGCTCAAAACCAATTTTCAAAGTATCTTTGCACTCGCATTAAATAGCGATAAATACAAGACCGATTGGCAACGACAAATTCTTCTTTATCAAGTGTCTCAATTATTTCTGATTTTAAGGAAATAACCAAGATGCGATTGTCATTAAGCGTTGTGTTTTCTGCAATAGCTGGTTATTTGTTAGGTGCAGAAACCATTGATTTTGGTACTATTGTGCTATTGGCTTTTGGCGGATACTTTATGGTAGGGGCCTCTAATGCCTACAACCAAATTATTGAGCGTGATTTGGATGTGCTCATGGACCGTACTAAGAATAGGCCCATTCCAACTGGACGTATCTCCGTCAATTCAGCGTTTGCACTTGCCGTTACCTTTACAATATTAGGGATTGCCACATTATATATAATTAATCCACGAACCGCCATGTACGGCGCCATCTCCATTTTTTTATATACCAGTGTTTATACCCCTTTAAAAACGAAAACACCGTTTTCAGTTTTCGCAGGTGCTATTCCTGGAGCCATTCCGTTTATGTTGGGTTGGGTTGCCGCTCGTGATAATTTCGGAATTGAATCAGGGACTTTATTTGCAATCCAGTTTTTTTGGCAGTTTCCTCACTTTTGGGCTATTGGTTGGTTTTTGTTTGAGGATTATAAAAAGGGTGGATTCTTCATGCTTCCAACAGGAAAACGAGATAAAGGCACGGCTAGACAAATTATTATATACACCATTTGGACCGTGCTGGTATCCATCATTCCGGTGTTTGGGGTGACGGGAGATTTGAAGTTATCTATCGTTGCTGCGGCAATTGTATTTGCTTTAGGACTGGTTATGATTTTTTACTCATTAGAATTATTTAAAAAGAGAACAGCGCAAGCCGCTAAACAATTGATGCTCGCAAGTGTAGCCTACATTACCTTGTTGCAAATTGTTTACGTTGCAGATAAATTTATAAGATGATGGATTTAACACAAGGAACTTTAGAAGAAAAAAATAGCCGAGCAAAAAAGATGATGCTCTGGTTTGGCATCGTGTCTTTAGTCATGTCCTTTGCAGGATGGACCAGTGCTTTTGTGGTGAGTAGCAGTAGGGAAGACTGGTTAGGGGATTTCCAATTGCCAAACGCATTTATTATTAGTACGGTGGTTGTAATGATTAGTAGTGGCACTTTTATGTTGGCACAAAGCGCCCTCAAAAGCCGCCAAAGACAGATGGCAACACTATGGTTGATGACAACCTTCGTTTTAGGTATTGTCTTTATCCTGAATCAATTCTTTGCCTTTCAGCAAATTATTGATTTAGGCTATAACTTTACTGGGCCTACCAGTAATATCACAATGTCCTACATCTATTTGATCGCTATGATGCATATTTTGCACGTCATAGTTGGCCTCGTTTGTATTTTAGTTGTAATTTATAATCATTTTAAACAAAAGTATACAGCGGATAGAATGCTTGGTTTTGAACTTGCGGCTACATTTTGGCATTTTATTGATATACTATGGGTATATCTCTTTTTATTTTTATATTTTGTGAAATAATCTCGAATCTTTTTGTCTTGATTATGACCTCAAAACTGCAATAAACATTGCTAACAACGCCTCAAAAATTATTGAGGATGCTTCTTTAGATGAATAAATTGATTATTTTTGTGCAACTTTTAAACTAAAAAAAACGAATCACTACATATGGATACGACTGTCGTGAAAACTAGTGCCGAAAACAAGCGTTGGGGTGGAGGTACTGAGCCACTAAATACGAGTTATGGCAAAATGATGATGTGGTTTTTCATCACTTCAGATGCGTTAACTTTCGCTGGGTTCTTGGCCGCTTACGGATTTTCAAGATTCAAATTTGCCGATATTTGGCCAATTGCTGATAACGTCTTTACACACGTTCCTTTTATACACGGGAACTACCCTATGATTTTTGTGGCATTCATGACCTTTATATTGATCATGTCTTCTGTTACGATGGTTTTGGCAGTAGATGCAGGACATCATATGAACAAAGCCAAAGTAACTATTTACATGTTCTTGACGATTCTGGGAGGTTTGATTTTTGTTGGTTCTCAAGCCTATGAGTGGACTACTTTTATTAAAGGTGAATATGGTGCAGTAGCTACAAACGGTGGTAATATTTTACATATTTTGGACGGCGACGGTAATCAGGTGGCATTAAAAGACTTTGCCATTGCACAGAATAGAGATAGAGAGCAGCACGAGAGTAAAAAAGGTGTTTGGTTTACAAGCGAAGGTGTGCTTCCAAATTATACGTTTGACGAAGTATTGGCAGGCTTTGAGGCCAATCCGGATTTGGTCGTGAGAACTACTTACGCCTCTGGAGAGGGTCATAAAACAATTTTATCACGTAGTGAGTCGCTCAAGGAAATACAAACAAAAGGAAGCACTGTTGTTGAAGGTGCTAACCTGAGACACAACGAATACGGTCCGCCGTTGTTCGCCAATTATTTCTTCTTCATTACAGGATTCCACGGGTTCCACGTATCTGTAGGGATACTATTGAACATTATCATCTTCTTCAACGTACTTGTTGGAACTTATGAGAAAAGAGGAAGTTATGAAATGGTTGAGAAGGTCGGGCTATATTGGCACTTTGTTGATTTAGTTTGGGTGTTTGTATTTACATTCTTCTACTTAGTATAATTTATATAATATCGTTAAACATGGCAGCAGAAGCACATAAGTTAGAAATATTTAGAGGATTGATAAAGTTTAAATCTAATACCCAAAAAATATGGGGGGTTTTGATCTTTTTATCATTAGTTACGGCAATAGAAGTTGCTTTAGGTATTTTTAAGCCCGAAATTTTATTAGTTGAAGTTTTAGGTATGAAAGCATTAAACTGGATCTTCATCATCTTGACCGTAGTGAAAGCCTATTATATTACGTGGGATTTTATGCACATGAGAGATGAAACAGCAAGCTTAAGACGTATGGTGGTATGGACAAGCGTCTTCTTAATCGCTTATTTGGTCTTTATCCTGTTGCAAGAAGGAGGCTACATTGAGCAGGTCTTCCGAAGAGGATTTGTGAAGTCTGATTTCTAAAATACCTGTGCTGTTATAACAGCAGCATTTAAGTGTTAAACATATATAAAAAGGCGGTTATTTGAACCGTCTTTTTTATTTTTGCATAACTGTATTTCAGGGTGCATTTAGTGACAAAAATTCAATCTTGAAGTGCAAAAATTTAAGCAAATCAACCCAAATGGATAAAAAACTTGTAATACGGTATACAGTTCTCGGAATTTTGTTTTTTCTTCCCGTTGCTTTTCTGTTGATGCTCCTTCCCGCAAAACATAATTACAACGCTTTGGATATTGTTAAAGGCAATATACAGGACCTTCAAACAGTCAGTGAATATGAGCTTAAAGACCACATTACGGTTTTGGCCTTCTTTGGTAAAGACCCGCTACAAAAAGCCACCGCAGCTTCCAATTTAAAGGAATTGATCTACGACAAGTTCAAAGGATTTAAAAAATTTCAGATTATTGCTATTTTATCTCCTGATGCAAAAGGCAATCTTGATGTTTTAAAACGCGAAATTGAATCTCATGAAGATCTAAAATACTGGCATTTTGCGTTCTTATCAGATGAAGAGACACAAAACATTTTCAACAGTTTACAATCTGATCGTCCATTAAATGATGACCTTTCAACATCAAGGGTATTTATAGTGGATATGGATCTCAACCAACGTGGTCGTTTAGATGATAGGACAGAAAGAGAGCAAGAAAACAACCATGTTGTTTACGACTTAACGTCTTATGATTGTGTTGAAGTTGCCATACTTAAAAATAAAATGAGCGAAGATATGCGCGTGTTGTTTACAGAATATAGAGAAAAACGCAAAGGTGATTTTGACTCTTCAACACGGCGCGCTAACGAACTAAAGGGGGTTACAGATGAGCAAGAAAACTAATTATTCTTATGTAGGTGTTTCATTTATTGTGCTGTTGTTTGGAATTTATTTTGTTCCAAGAATCATCGATCGTGTCGGTAGTAAAGATGTGGTAAGAGATGAAAGCAGAAGTGAAGACATAAAACTCAATCCGAAGAAGAAACCTGGAAACCTTTCAGATTTGCAATTTATTGAAATCAACGGGAAACCTAAAAAAGTGCCTGAGTTCAGTTTTATAGACCAGAATGGAAAAACCATAAGCAATAAGGATTATGAGGGTAAGGTATATGTGCTGGAATTCTTTTTTACCACCTGCCCAACAATTTGCCCAAGGATGAATGCGAATATGGTGGAAATCCAAAATGCATTCCCAAATGAAGCTGATTTTGGAATTGCGTCTTTTACGATAGCTCCAAGTATTGATACGCCTGATGTTTTAAAGACATACGCCAAAGAAAATGGGGTGACAAGTACTAATTGGCATTTGATGACTGGTGATCAAGATGCGATTTATAAATTGGCAAATGATGGTTTTTACCTTTACACAGCCGAGGATAAGAGTGTTGAAGGCGGCTTTGAACATTCGGGCAATTTTGCGCTTATTGACAAGAATGGGTTTATACGTTCAAGAGCAGATGCTTCCGGAAGTCCGATTATTTATTATAACGGGATCATTTCAGAAGAGGAAAAAACAGATGAAGATGGCATGGAGCAACAAATTACCATGCTAAAAGAAGATATCGCAAAATTGTTGAAGGAATAATGGAAAACGCCAATCTAGCCGCAGAGAAAAAATATAACAAGTGGATTGTTTTTTTGTCAATCATCATTCCACTGGTAGTGGCTGCCCTATTCGGAGTAAACTTACGTGATTTGGGTTTTGATGTAGAGCCTCTTACGTTCTTACCGCCTATTTATGCCACTATAAATGGATTGACGGCCTTGGTGTTAATCATCGCATTTTGGGCAATCAGGAACAAGAACATTGTGCTTCATAAAAACTTAATGACCACGGCAATTGGCTGCTCAGTTGTTTTTCTGATTATGTACGTTGCCTATCACATGACCAGTAATTCTACTTCCTACGGCGGTGAGGGTGTCATGAGATCCGTTTACTTTTTTATATTGATTACCCATATTATCTTATCAATCGTTATTATTCCGTTTGTGCTGATTACCTATGTAAGAGCCATAACCAATAACTTTGAACGCCATAAAAAAATTGCAAGAATCACCTTTCCTATGTGGTTGTATGTTGCAATATCAGGAGTGATTGTTTATATTATGATTTCACCTTATTATGCTTAAAATGAAACAGAAAGTCTTTTTCTTAATTTTCACGTTGTTCTCCTTTTTTACTACCAATGCCCAATGCGCCATGTGTCGTGCTGTTTTGGAAAGTGAAGAAGGCTTATCTACCGCAAAAGGGGTCAATGATGGTATTGTTTACCTCATGATCATTCCTTATCTTCTTGTTGGTGGTCTTGGGATTGCTATCTATATGAAGTATTTCAAGAAAGGAAAAACAGAAAAAGTATAATTGTTTTGTAACAATTCTCTTCTCTATTAGTCTATATAGAACATGTTCAGGGTAAGTCTTAACAATTTGTTAGTATAATTCGTGCCTTGTTTTGTGTAACATTGTAGAATTAACGCTCTCCTTATGATACAAATTAAAGATTTACATAAATCCTATCACATGGGTAATAATTCACTTCATGTGTTAAAAGGGATTAATTTTGACGTCAAACAAGGCGAATTGGTATCTATAATGGGGTCTTCAGGTTCAGGAAAGTCAACGCTTTTAAATATTTTAGGTATGTTGGATGAAGCTGATGAAGGATCATATACACTCGATAATGTTCCTATCAAAAACCTCAATGAGAAAATTGCCGCCAACTACAGAAATAAATTTCTCGGATTCATCTTCCAATCTTTTAATCTTATCAATTATAAATCGGCTTTAGATAACGTCGCTCTGCCGCTGTATTACCAAGGTGTCCCTCGGAAAGAACGTGTTGAACGGGCCATGCATTATCTCGATAAGGTGGGGTTGGCGCCATGGTCTCACCACTTGCCCAGTGAATTGTCTGGCGGACAAAAACAGCGTGTGGCCATAGCTAGAGCTTTGGCAAGTGACCCCAAAGTATTGTTGGCTGATGAGCCCACCGGAGCGTTGGATACCAAAACCTCTTATGAAGTGATGGAGCTTATTCAAGGTATTAATGACGATGGCAAAACCATTTTAGTTGTTACACATGAGCATGACATTGCCCAAATGACCAAGCGTATTGTCAATTTGAAAGACGGCGTTATCATTGATGACAGTATGGTAGAACAAGTTAGAGCTTCTCAGTATGTTTGATATTGAACGTTGGCAGGAAATTTTTGAGACTTTAAGTAAAAACAAATTGCGCACGTTTTTAACAGGTCTTTCTGTAGCCTCTGGGATCTTTATTTTAGTTATCCTTCTCGGTTTTAGTTCTGGAATTCAAAATGGCGTCACATCGCAGTTTGAACAGGATGCGACTAATAGTATTTCCGTATATACAGGCGTTACTACCAAAGAGTATAAAGGCTTAAATCCAGGCCGTCGTATCCAACTTAAAAATGAAGATTTCAATGCTGTCGTCAATAAATATGATGACAATCTCGAATATAAATCGGCTTTTTACACCATTTGGGGCGGGTTGGTCAACTACCAAAATGAATCTGGCAATTATAGAATTGAAGGCGTCATGCCAGATAATCAATTTATTGAAAACGCAGATATCAGCCAAGGACGATTTATAAACCATTCTGACATTATCGAAGGTAAAAAAGTGGCTGTCATTGGGAATAAGGTCAGCCAAGATCTTTTTAAAGGTGAACATCCGATTGGGAAAAATCTATCGCTTTATGGCATAAATTTTAAGGTGATTGGTGTCTTCTTTGATCCGGGAGGAGAACGTGATGAAAGCAAGGTAATGATGCCCATAACTACAGCACAAAAAGCATTCAACGGGGGTAATGACATCAGGAACATGTCTTATACCGTAAAGATGTCAGATAATTTTGATGAGGCCGTCAAACTCTCTGAGCAAATATCATCGGGTATTGAGAGTGATATAAAGGAAACACACATCATTGCACCAGATGACATCAGTGCCGTTAGGGTCAATAACACCTTGGAAGAAGCACGAAAAATATATTCATTGGTAGATACCATTAAGGCCGTTTTTTGGTTTGTGGGTATCGGCACCATCATAGCTGGTGTGGTCGGGGTCGGCAACATTATGTTGATTATTGTAAAAGAACGCACTAAAGAAATCGGGATCAGAAAAGCTTTGGGTGCAGAACCCATGTCTATCGTTGGGATGATTTTGCAGGAATCTGTATTTGTGACCATGTTTTCCGGGCTCTTTGGCCTGGTTGCAGGATTGGCACTTCTTGAATTTGTTGGGCCATTGATAGAAAGTGATTTTATAAAATATCCTCAAGTAGATTTCAACACCGCACTAACCACGGTATTTGTTTTGGTATTTGCAGGTGCTATTGCAGGATTTATTCCCGCATACCGTGCTGCCAAAATTAAACCTATTGTAGCATTAAGAGACGAATAACATGTTTAGTAGAGACCGTTGGGAAGAAATATTAGAAGCTTTAAATGCAAATAAGTTCAGAACTTTTTTGACCGCATTTGGGGTGTTTTGGGGCATTACAATTTTGGTGCTTTTATTGGCATTGACCAACGGCCTCAGAAATGGGGTGACTGCTGATTTTGGAAACTTTGCCACCAACTCCATGTTTATTTGGACACAACAAACTTCAAAACCTTATAAAGGGCTGCCAAAAGGACGTCGCTTTAACTTCAAATTGGAAGACGTCGCTACTTTAAAAAATGATTTTCCACAACTCAAATATGTATCGCCACGTAATCAATTAGGAGGTTATAGTGGCGCCAATAATGTGGTAAGAGGTACAAAAACAGGGGCATTTCAGGTGAATGGTGATTATCCTGAATTCATTAAGCAACAGCCCATGGACATTATTCAAGGGCGGTTTGTGAGTTATTCGGATATCAAATCCAACAGAAAAGTGTGTGTCATTGGTACAGGTGTCGTCAAAGGACTTTATGATAAGGGCGAGCGTCCTTTAGGAACCTACATAAAAATCAACGGGGTCAACTTTATGGTGGTAGGTACTTTTAAAGTGAGCAATAGCCAAGGTGATAAAGAGGAAGATGCCAATACCATTTTTGTGCCCTTTACATCGTTTGGCCAAGCATTTAATTTTGCCGATAATGTGGGATGGATGGCCTTAACCGCCTATGATGGAACGAACATTACAACTCTTAAACCCCAAATATTGGAAACCTTAAAGAGCAGACGGACGGTACATCCTGAAGATGATCGCGCCATAGGTAACTTTGATCTTTCTGAAGCCTTTGGCCGCGTCAATGGCCTGTTCTCTATTTTGGGACTGGTAGGGTATTTCGTAGGAGCCTTGGTGCTGATGTCTGGCATCATCGGGATTAGTAATATTATGCTTATTGTAGTGAAGGAACGTACCAAAGAAATTGGAGTGAGAAGAGCGTTGGGAGCGTCGCCCTGGATGATCAAATCACAAATTTTACAGGAAAGCCTGATCCTTACTATTTTATCAGGTATGGTGGGAATTTCATTCGCCGCTGCCGTTATATGGGGGCTCAACTATGTATTGGATATGAGTGGTCCCGTTGAAAATTTTGCCAACCCGAGTGTGAGCATGTCAGTCGTGTTCACTGCCCTTTTTATACTTGTGGTCTCTGGGCTATTAGCGGGACTGATTCCTGCCAATAGTGCAACAAAAATGAAACCTGTTGACGCATTGAGAATAGAATAGTACACTAATAACCATCTAATGAAACACCGCTTTTTGTTGATCAGCAACAGAAAATAAACTGAAGGTGTAACATTTGACCATTAAAAAACAATTAAAACGACCAAATGAACCACCTCTTCATTTTTGAATGTTTATTACAAATCATGCTGAAGGTGTAACATTTGACCATTAAAAAACAATTAAAACGACCAAATGAAAAGAACAAAAACAGTCATTATTTTAGGACTTATCGTTGCCGTGTTTGCAACAGCCTTAATTTATTTGTGGCAAAAAAATCAGGAAAATCCTATAACCTATACTACGGAAACTCCTGTTGAAAAAACAATTGTGGTTAAAACAGTCGCCACAGGAAATATTGTTCCTAAAGATGAAGTGCTGATTAAGTCCAATATTTCTGGAGTCATTGAAGAGGTGTATATTGAAGCGGGTGAGTATGTAAAGTCAGGAGATTTGATAGCACAAATTAGAGTTATTCCTAATATATCGTCATTGACGAGTGCCAAGAATAGTATTTCTTCCAGCCAAACATCATTACAAACGGCTAAGATAAATTTGCAGACAGAACAAACTAATTATGACCGTCAAAAGGCATTGTTTGATAAAGGTGTGATTTCTTCAAATGATTTTGAAAGTGTCAAAAACACCTACTTACAAACCAAACAAAGTGTTGAACAAGCAGAAATCAATTTGAATTCTTCACGTCAAAACTATGATATTGTCAAAACGGGAACCACCTCAGGCTTGGGCAATATTGCACAGACCCAAGTAAGAGCTACTGTTTCTGGAATGGTGCTAGATGTGCCCGTAAAAGAAGGAAATCAAGTTATTGAAGCCAATAACTTTAATGAAGGCACCTCCATTGCATCTTTGGCTGATGTAAAAAAGATGATTTTTGAGGGGAAGGTTGATGAAAGCGAAGTGGGTAAAATTAAAGAAGGCCTGCCTCTTGAAATTACTGTGGGTGCCATTGAAAATGAAAAATTTGACGCTGTGTTGGACTATATCGCTCCAAAGGGTGTAGCTGAAAACGGTGCTATTCAGTTTGCCATTAAGGGGACCTTAAAATCTATTGACTCTACATTTATTAGAGCAGGGTTGAGCGCCAATGCCTCCATTATTTTGGATAAAGCAGAAAATGTACTTGCCATAAAAGAAGCCTTGGTGCAATACGATCCTGAAACTCTAAAACCATTTGTTGAAGTGATGGTTGGAGAGCAGGTATTTGAACGTAGAGATTTAGAGTTGGGTATCAGTGATGGTATTTTTGTGCAAGTGTTGAATGGGATCGGAAAATCTGATAAGATCAAGGTATGGAACCAAGTTCAAGGTATTCCAGACTATGCTCAAAAGAAATAATTCATTTTATGTGTAACACTTTAATTCATACATAGACCTATATTTTAATTATGAAAAAATCAATCCTTATAGTTCTTGTCTTAATGGCAATAACATCTCAGGCACAAGTAAAAAAATGGACACTCAAAGAATCTGTGGCCTATGCATTAGAAAACAATATCTCAGTAAAGCAAAGCCAATTGGATGTAGAGCTCACAGATATTGAAACCTTACAGGCTTTGGGCAACTTTTTACCAGACATCAATATGAGCGCTGGGCTCTCAGAAAATACAGGTTTGAGCTTTAATCCATTGACCAATAATGCGCAAACGACTACATTTTTATCTGCAACAGGAAGGATTAATGCAGGCTACACACTATTTAACGGCTTACGTAATTTTAGAGAAGTGCAACGTGCTAAAATATCAAAACTGGCGGCCCAGCTTAGACTGACTAAAATGGAGGATGATATTTCTTTATTTGTGGCCAATAACTATTTGCAGGTTATTCTCAACAAGGCCAATTTGGAAGTTTTAATTTCTCAGAATTCCATTACCAAAGATCAATTGACCAGAACCCAAGACTTGGTTGATGCAGGGGTTTTACCAGAAGGAGATATCTTGGAGATAAGAGCTAATGACGCAAGTGAAAGACAAGCTATTGTTAATGCAGAGAATGCTGCACAGGTGTCGTTGATCAGTTTAGCACAGCTTTTATTGATTAAGGATTATCAAAATTTTGATATTGAAGATGAAGGTTATGATATTGTTGATGAAGGTGTCTTAAATAAAGGTGTTTATGAAATTATTGAGACCGCTAAAGAGAATAGAGCAGAAATTAAAATAGCAGAGAAAAGTGTTGAGTTGGCTGAAAAGGACGTGCAAATTGCAAAAAGTTCTTATTATCCAACACTGTCTGCATTTTTTGGATATGATACGAGATTTACCAATGCCACGACTTTTATTCAGGATATTGATCAGGACAATCCATCAATTTTCAGGGAGATTGGTGTTGTTGAGGGCACTGGGCAGTCGGTTGTTGGACAATTTCCAAATACCTTCACCCGTCGCGTTGGTGCTGATCCGTTTGTAGATCAATTGTATCAAAATGATGGTATCTCTTATGGACTATCTTTAAATATCCCAATCCTGAACGGATTTTCGACCAGAGGAAATGTCAAAAGAAACCAGATTAATTTAGAACGGACCCAAAATCAATTGGAGCAAGCACAACTTGATTTGGAATCTACTGTGTACCAAGCCTATGTTGATGCCAAGGGAGCACTAAAATCTTATGAAGCAGCACAGTCTGCTTTAGAATCACAAGAACTGGCCTACAACTACGCCAAAGAGCGTTATGATGTTGGTTTGACCAATGCCTTCGATTTTAGTCAGTCTAAAGTAAGATATGACAATAGTAAAATAGAACTCAACCGCGCCAAATATGATTATATCTTTAAGCTAAAAGTTCTTGAACTATATTTTGGAATTCCTGCATTGGAGTTGAAATTTTAATTATAGATTATCCATTACTAACTAGGACACCACATATTATAAACTAACCGTTATGAGCAAAAAAACATTAATAATAATAATAACTGTAATCGTACTGCTAATCTTGGGATTGATTGTAGGTAAAAAAGCGGGATGGTTTGGGAAAACGGGTAACTTTAAAGAGGTTGAAATCCAGAGTGTGACCCTAATGGAGATTGTGGAAAAAGTATCGGCTACTGGTAAAATTCAGCCAGAGGTTGAAGTCAAAATATCTAGTGAGGTCTCAGGAGAGATCATAAATCTTCCTTTTAAGGAAGGGCAGCAAGTTAAAAAAGGAGATTTGTTGGTAAGAGTCAATCCTGACCTGATCCAATCTGCCGTAAATAGAAGTCAGGCAACATATCAAAATATAAAAGCAGGGTTGGAACAGGCAGAGGCCTCCTTGCGTGAAGCAAAATTAAGCTATGACCGTAATAAGCAGCTTTTTGAAAAAGGGATCATCTCAAAAGCAGAATGGGACAAGGCCGTATCTGGTTATGAAATTGCTCAGGCAGGTAAACAATCTGCATACTATAATGTGCAAAGCGCAGGCGCTTCAGTAAGTGAGGCCAGAGACAATTTGAACAGAACTACCATTTATGCCCCTATGAGCGGTACCATATCTAAATTAGATGTTGAATTGGGAGAACGCGTGGTTGGAACCCAACAAATGGCAGGTACTGAAATCTTGAGAGTTGCCAACTTGAACAATATGGAAGTGGAGATTGATGTCAATGAAAATGATATTGTAAAAGTTCAAATAGGAGATTCTACCATTGTAGAGGTGGATGCCTATCTAAAAAAAGAATTTAAAGGCGTTGTTACCGCAATTGCCAACTCGGCCGCAGGAGCGCTTACAGCAGATCAGGTGACCAATTTTAAGGTGAAAGTCAGAATTCTGGAAGAGTCTTATCTAGATTTGATGGAAGGTAAAGGTGAAAACTATTCGCCATTCCGCCCTGGGATGACGGCAACCGTTGATATCATTACAAAGAGACGAAAGAATGTGGTAAGCGTCCCAATTAGTGCCATTGTCATTAAAACCGATACCTCATCAGCCAAAAAGGGATATGCTAAAAAGGAAAACGATGAAGAAGGAACAACTGAAAAAGTTGAAAGTGAAGAAAAATTTGAATGCGTTTTTGTCAAGGAAAATGACGAAGCTAAACTAAGAGTGGTCAAAACAGGAATTCAGGATGATTCTAACATTGAAATCTTGTCAGGTTTAAAGGCAGGAGATGTTATTATCATTGGGCCATACAGTGTGGTCTCTAAAACCTTGAACTCTGGTGATAAGATAGAAGTAAAAAATAAAGAAGGAGCTGTAAAAAAATAGTTCTTAAATACATTCAATAGTGTCCTACATACTCAATATTGAAACAGCAACAACCAATTGTTCAGTCTCTCTTTCAAAAGAAGGAGAGATTTTGGTTTTAAAAGAAGATAACAATTCCAATTATTCCCATGCAGAATCGCTGCATCTCTTTATCGATGCTGTTATTAAAGAGGCCAATCTAAAACCACAGGAGCTTGATGCTATTGCTGTGAGTAAAGGTCCTGGGTCTTATACAGGGTTGCGTATTGGTGTTTCTGCCGCCAAAGGGCTGTGCTTTTCTTTAGATAAGCCGTTAATTTCGATTGATACTTTAGAGGCATTATCACATCAAGTTGAGATAGAAAATGGGAGTATCGTGCCAATGCTCGATGCGCGGCGCATGGAAGTGTATGCTGCGATATATGATAAAGACCACCAACAAATCAGGGCGATTGAAGCTCAAATTTTAGATGAGCATAGTTTCGAAACCTTTTTAGATGCAGGAAAGGTGTTTTTTATTGGCAGTGGTGTTGAGAAAACAAAACAGATCCTTACGCACGCCAATGCGGTCTTCATTGAAAACAAACTACCATCAGCGAAAGAAATGGCCAAGTTAGCAGATGCGAAATACAAAAAAAGCGACATTGAAAATGTCGCCTATTTTGAGCCTTTTTATTTAAAGGATTTTATCGGAACTAAGGCTAAATCTTAGCCCTCTTTGTGTATTTCCACTTGATGTGGGTAAGGAATTTCAATGCCAGCGGCATCCAATGCTTGTTTGGTGCTTTCCATAATGTCATAATAAACACCCCAATAGTCTGCATTTTTAACCCAAGGTCTCACGTTAAAATTCAACGAACTATCCGCTAACTCCGTCAATCTCACTAAGGGTTCAGGATCTTTCAAGACCAAAGGATGGGATGTCAATTCTTTCATCAAGATATCTTTGGTCTGTTTGATATCAGAATCATAGCCCACACCAAAAACCATGTCCACACGGCGCAGTTCCATCGTAGAATAGTTCACAATATTGTCATTGGACAGTTTTCCATTAGGTAGAATAATTTCCTTGTTATCAGTTGAGGTCAATTTTGTTGTAAATATCTGGATTTCCTTTACGGTACCTACCTCGCCTTGAGCTTCAATAAAATCGCCAATTTTAATAGGTTTAAAAATCATTATCAATACACCACCTGCAAAATTTGAGAGAGAGCCTTGTAGGGCTAAGCCAATGGCTAAACCTGCCGCTGCTAATATGGCAGCGAAAGAAGTGGTCCCAATGCCGAAAATTCCGAGAACCACCACTATAAGAATAATTTTAAAGGCCCAGTTTAAAAGATTCAATAAAAATTTCTTGAGGCTGACATCATAATTGCCCCGTTCCATTGTTTTTTCCACACCTTTTAAAAGTAATTTAATGACCCAGGATCCGATGATCCATATTAAAATGGCCCCTAAAACTTTCGGACCAAACTCAATGACCAGCTCATAGCCTTTGTCTATCCATTGTTGTACTTCCATGTAATTATTTTTATTTAAGTCGTGAAGAAGTAAAGTTATCAATTATCAAAAGGAATAAAAAATTTTGATAGGGGCTTTTTAAAAAGATTCGGGGTGCTAAGGTCATCAGCAAACCAATGTGTTACACAAAATATTTATAGGGCGTTGGTTGTATAGTCTGCTTTATGTCCATTTTTAGTGGATATCAAGGTGAAAACAGAACAGCTAATAAGTTCACAAGAAATGACCAAACAAGCGTTTCTAAATCCAGCCATGCATTTAGTTTTGAAGCATCAGTCAGTGGAAGAGGGCGATGGATTAAATGGAAGATAGCGTTGATCCTCAAAAAAAATAGCGCTCAAAAAAGCGCTATTTCTATTATCAGTTATATTTGAAGTCTAGCTGACTTCAAATGTTATTTTTAGATTGACCCTGAATTCAGTCACTTCATCATTTTTAACGATGGCACTCTGTTCCTTAACATATACAGACTTAATGTTTTTAACGGTTTTGGAAGCATGTTTCACAGCCTTTTTGGTGGCATCTTCCCAGCTTTTATCAGAGTTTGATAATATTTCGACAACTTTTAATACTGACATATCTATAGATTTTTTAAATTAATAATTTACTAATCTATTAAAGATAAGGATAATAAATTAAAATTAACCATTTACAGCTTCTACAGTCATGACTTTGCCCTTAAGCATTTCTTTGAGCATATTTTCAATACCGTTCTTCAACGTATAGGTAGATGAAGGACAGCCACTGCATGCACCTTGCAAAATCACCTTTACTGTTTTTGTTTCAGGATCATAAGATTGAAATTCAATATTCCCTCCATCGCTTGCTACTGCTGGTTTTACATATTCTTCAAGAATGGTGATGATTTCTTTGGAGATCTCATCATAGTTCTCAAATGTAGCTTCTGCTTGACGTTCTGTTTTCTTATGAGTTTTTGGAGCATCTGCCAACATGATGTCCTTTCCGGTTTCAATATATTGTCTTATAAACTCTCTTAATTCCGTGGTGATGGCATTCCAATCAGCAACGTCATTTTTGGTGATGGAGATAAAGTTTTCATCAAAAAACACACTTTTTACAAAAGGCAAATGGAATAATTCTGTAGCTAAGGGAGAGTATTTGGCATCAGCTATTGATACAAACTCGTAAGTTGTGGCTACTATTGTTTTGTTCACTACAAACTTAAAAACGGATGGGTTGGGAGTGCTCTCGGCGTAAACCGTTATTGGAGTTTTCTTGGTCGAAGTAGCCTCAGTGACCACTTGTTTCCCATCATTGATGTATTTTGCAATCTGATCAGCAACCTCTTCTTGAACATCTTCCCACTCCACAATATCATAGCGCTCTAAGGCGACAAAATTTGCTGAAATATAAACTTTTTTAATAAAAGGAAGGTAAAATAACTCCTGTGCCAAAGGAGAAGCCTTGGCTTCATCAATAGTATTAAATTCAAAGCTTTCGTGATTGGTTAAGAACTTATCGGCTTCAAATTTTAATATGGAGGGGTTGCTCGTTTTTTGTATTGAAATTGTGGTCGTTTCCATAGGATCATTTCTTTATGCAAAAATAAGAAAACTAAAGGGCATAACAGGTCTTTTTGAATACGGATGTTGATCGCTTCATTCGAGATAAGATCTGAATTTTTCCGGCATTTATATCTTATTCCTGATGCATTCCTTTTGATCACCACCCAACTTCAAATTGGTTAACGAACATTGTGCCATTCCATAAACAACCGAGCTCTAAAATTTATATATTTGAAAGTTGTTGTAATTTGCGTATTTAAATCAGGAGTATACAATTTATATGGCAAGGTAGGAAATAGGGTGGTGCCTCTTGTGAGTTTTGAGGATGAAAGTCCAATTTACCTTGAAAAGATTAAAAGATATGACATTAAAAAAGTTTGGATTCGTAGTGTTTGTGGTGATGATAGGGCAGTTTAGCAGAGCTCAAGAAGGATTACCCATATATTCTGATTATTTAACGGATAATTATTATTTGATTCACCCGTCCATGGCTGGGGTTGCCAATTGTGCCAAAGTGAGACTTACAGCGCGTAAACAATGGTTTGGTCAGGATAATGCTCCGGCATTACAAACGATGAGTATAAATAGCAGGATAGGAGAGTCGCAGTCTGCAGTTGGTGCCATTGTATACAACGATAAGAACGGTTACCATTCTCAAACAGGAGCTTACTTAACCTATGCACACCATTTGCTTTTTTCCCGTAATGAGATTGATCTCAACATGCTTTCTTTCGGTTTGAGTGCTGGTGCCATTCAATACAAGTTGGATGAAACCACATTCTTGAATGAAGGTTTTGACCCTCTCATTTCTGGAATAGAACAAAGCGCTACCAATTTTAATATTGATTTTGGATTCTCTTACCACTTGATCGATTTTTATGCACATGCTACGGTTAAAAATGTGCTCAATAATGACGGCATCAATTCCAACGCTAATGGTGTTTTTAAGTTTGATAACTTAAGAACCTTCTTGTTTAGTGCGGGCAATGTTTTTAATAAAATTGGCAGCGAGTGGAGTTATGAACCCTCCATCCTGTTTTTGTATAGGGACGGTACAAAGGAAGCCTCCATTGATGTCAATGGCAAGGTTTATAAAGACATGGACTTTGGAAAATTATGGGGAGGTATATCATACAGAAGAAGTTTAGATGGCGCTGAATTTACAGAAGGTACTGGCGTAAGCAGTCAAAAATTACAATACATCACACCTTTTATAGGCGTAGATTACAAAAACTTCGTGTTTGCCTATACCTATTCTTATCAGGCCAACTCTGTTGTTTTTAACAATGGCGGCTTTCATCAATTAACGCTTGGCTACAACTTTGGCTGCCGAAAGAAAAAATACGAATGTGCCTGTCCTGCAATAAATTGATATCATTGTTATGCGTTAGGGATTGAAGCGGCATCCTTTTTCAGCTTTTTCGCTGAAAAAGATAGAGCTGAAAGCCCGACCACGTTGTAGTCATTAAAAACTACAACGGGGGAACGCCCAAAATAGAATCCTAAAACGCTTTCTTTGTGTGCCACATTTTCTCGGCATTGTGATAACGCTATCTATATCTTATTTAATTCTTGAAAAACAACAAATGAGCGAATGATACGAATGACTGCGTGAATACAGACTATAAGTTTCTAAAGGTCTGTTTTTTGACGACTAAAGATAGTCATTGATAAACGGGGCGTTTTACTTCTCCAAAAAAATCACGTAAGTTTATTCCGTTATAAATAAGTATGCGCGCAATTCTAAACTATTTTTTGATCGTCACACTGTGTTTTACAATGCAATATAGTAGTGCGCAAGAAAACCAAAGCAACTCTGAAACTGCTCAATTTACGGTGCGGGGTTCTGTGAGAGAGAGTGATACTTACAAGCCTATTTCAAAAGCGAATATTGAAGTCAATGGTGGTGCTTACACGGTTACCGGTACTGATGGCGAATTTCGAATACAGGTAAAAAAGGGGGATGAGCTTGTGATAAGGCATAAAGATTTTCAAACCGTTTATTACACCATTAAAAATGATGAGCGCATCTCTGTTTTAGTGGAGCCAGCAAATCAGGAAGCAACATCAAATTTAAGATTGAAACGCAGTGTACAAAATTTCAACACGCTTATTGATTCTGCCGTAGTCTATCAAAAATCAAACGCCGAAACGAGCATCCAATTTATTACGGAAGCCTTACTGCAGAGCACCTCTACCAAAGAAAATGCGGATGCTTATGAGGTGCTTGGAGATATCTATATGCACTGGAAACAATATGACCTTGCAGTCTCCAATTACAGAATAAGTCTTCAGAATTCAAATTCTAATGGCGTTCTTTTAAAGTTGGCAGAAGCCTATCGAAAGAATAAAAGTTATCAAGAAAGTATCGCTCTTTACAAGAACATGAATCCCGCCAATTTGTCCAACTGGCATTTGATATTGCTTTACGAAGGTTTTGGAGACACTTATGCAGCCATAAAAGAATATCCTAAAGCTATTGACAACTATAAGAAAGGCTTGGCTGTTGCCCAACAACATGTGATCAAACCAAAAATCACGGATCTGAACTCGAAAATCGCCCAAACCTATAGCGAATCTGGAAAGACCGCTCAGGCGCAAAACTATTTTGACAATGCCCTCAGTTTGGCATCCAAAGAAAATAAAACGCGCTCTGTTAAGGAAAAAGTGACGGTGGCCGATTTTCAAAATGCCAATCGGTCATATGGCGATGAAATTGAATTGCGGAAGGAAGCATTAAAAGACATTGAAAACATTGAAAAGGACTCGGTTATTGATAATGGAAGTGCACTGACGTCGCAAAAGCAGAACTACAAAATTGGAAGCGCCTATTTTGCGCAAAAAGATTACAACAATGCCATTCCTTATTTAGAAAAAAGCATTAAGGAAGCCAATAAAAAGGAAGATTTGATTGTACAGAAAGATGCAACTCGCAAATTGTCTGATGTGTATTATGATGCTGGCGACTATAAGATGGCTTTAGCCACTTATAAAGCTTACACTGAAGTTGTAGATGAACTCTATATCAAAAAAGAGCAAGAACTCTCCCAAGCCGCGCGTTTTAACCGCAACATCACGGAAAAACAAAACCGCATTACCACTTTGGAGAGTGATAACAAACTTTCTGAGAGTCTGTTTCAACTCACTACAGAGCGCAACAAACGTCAGCAATTGATCATCTACTCACTTATTGGCGGATTACTGCTCTTATTGGTCACTGCTTATTTTATGTACAAATACATTAAGCAACAGCGCCTGGCCAATAATTTACTGGCTCTAAAATCTTTGAGAAGTCAGATGAACCCGCATTTCATCTTCAATGCCTTAAATTCAGTCAATAGTTTTATCGCGTCCAATGATGAACGGACTGCCAACAAATACCTCTCTGATTTTTCACAATTGATGCGCTCCGTCTTAGAAAATAGCGATGAAGATTTTATCCCTTTGAAAAAGGAGATTGAACTTTTGGAGCTTTATACCAAGTTGGAACACTTTCGCTTTAAAGACAAGTTTGACTATAATCTTACCGTAGACGATTCGATTGCTGTTGACGACTATCTCATTCCGCCAATGCTGTTGCAACCGTATATCGAGAATGCGGTTTGGCACGGCCTGCGCTATAAAATGGATAAAGGACATTTGAGTATTGACATCAAGAAAAAAAGTAATACTGAAATCACAATCACTATCGCTGATAACGGGATTGGGAGAGAACGTTCAAAAGCTTTGAAGACCGAACATCAAAAGAAGCAAAATTCAAAAGGGATGGGCAACATAAAAAAGCGTGTGGCTATTTTGAACGCCATGTATAAAGATAAAGTTGAGGTGCAGGTGTGCGATTTTCAGGAGGGGGAAGATGCAGGAACGAAGGTTGTTGTGACGTTGAGAAAGGATTAATGGGCTTGAAGGTTGAAGCACGAAGTTTGAAACTTGAAGCTTGAAGTTTAGGATGGAAGTTTATAACTAAGCATAGGATCACAATTGTAAAGAGAGCTGTTCGCTCCCAACATGCTTCCAGCTTCCAACTCATGGAAATTAAAATTAGTATAAAAATGAATTAATAATAATAAGTGGGAGCATCATTTTAGAAAAGACTTTTTCTCTTCTAACTTCGTGCTTCCAGCTTCCAACGCAACCACATGAAATTAAAATCAATAATTGTAGAAGACGAAAAAACCAGTAGGGAAATCCTGAAAAATTACCTGTATAAATACTGTCCTAATGTTGAGGTTTTGGGAGAAGCCTCCAATGTTGAGGAAGCGTTGGTGCTCATCAGAAACCAAGCTCTGGATGTGGTGTTCTTAGACGTGGAAATGCCTTATGGCAACGCCTTCGATTTGTTGGATAAAGTGGGCGATATTAATTTTGAGACCATTTTTGTAACTGCCTATAACCATTATGCCATTGAGGCCCTAAATGCACATGCCTCTTACTATTTGATGAAGCCTATTTCTATTGACGAATTGATAAAGGCGGTAGATTATGTCACTGAGATCAGAACTAAGGAAGATGCCTTACAAGATGAAGTGCTGGTAACAAAAACCAAAAGTATTGAAGGAAAAATAACCATCCCACAGCTAGATGGATTTGAGGTTTTGAACACGGCAGACATTCTGTATTGTAAAGCCGATGATAACTACACAGAAATTTATTTGAACACCAACAAAAAAAAGCTCGTCAGTAAAACCTTAAAGTATTTTGAAGATGCCCTGACGGAATCGGGTTTTGCCAGAGTCCATAAATCCTATTTGGTAAATGTCAATGAAATTGTGAAATATATAAAGGGGAAGGGTGGCAGTGTGCAGCTGAGCAACGGCAAACAAATTATGGTGTCGGCTTCCAGAAAATCAGAATTATTGTCTTATTTTAAATAGTTGAAATTGAATTTGAAATTGAAACTGAAATTGAGTTTGAAGATGAATGCGACTTTAAACCTAAAACATTAAACCTGAAACAAAAAATATGCCCATTATAAAAACAGTAAACGGAAAACATCCCCAAATATCAGAGGATTGCTATATCGCAGAAAATGCTACCATTGTTGGAGAAGTCAGCATAGGTAAACAGTGCAGCATTTGGTTCAATGTAGTCATCAGAGGTGATGTCCATTATATCAAGATCGGAAATAAAGTGAATATTCAAGATGGCGTGGTTATTCATGCCACTTATCAAAAATCGCCCACCACTATTGGAAACAATGTTTCTATTGGCCACAATGCGATTGTACACGGGTGTACTATTCATGATAATGTGTTGATTGGCATGGGAAGTATTGTGATGGACGATTGTGTTGTGGAAAGTAATAGTATTATTGCTGCAGGCGCAGTGGTTACCCAAAATACCAGAATAGAATCGGGCAGTATTTATGCAGGTGTGCCCGCTAAAAAAATAAAGGATATTAGTGAGGAGTTGATCTCCGGTGAAATCCATCGGATTGCGGATAATTATGTGACCTATTCAAGCTGGTTTAAAGAGTAATCGTGTTAGTTTTGAAAGTCCCAACAAGAACATATAATGATATAAATGTTTAGAATCAAAATCAATACCCAAGACTTACTTTTGTTTAATTAAAAATGAAGTTGATGAGATAGTTGAAGCTAAAATTGCAAATACTCCACTTTATACTTATGTTCTAAAATAGCGTCTAATATAGCAACATTGCCATTGGTGTAAAATTGATTATTGCCGCATGTTGTTTGTGTGTTCAGTAAATAATGTTGCTGCAAAACAGATTTGGTTTGTCTGGCTACTGCTCGTCCAGAATCAATAATCTTCACATGTTTTGGTAACATTTCCAATAATAATGGCATCAAGTAAGGATAGTGTGTACAGCCTAAAACCAAATAATCAATGTTGGCATCTAGCATCGGTTTTAGGTAAATGCGCAGTAAACTTTTCATGTCCTCACTATACGTTCTTCCGTCTTCGATGAGCGAAACAATACCATCACCAATCTGTTCAATAACTATGATGCCGTGCCTATATAAATCAGTGGTCTTATGAAATAATTCACTGCTGAGTGTGCCTTTGGTGGCCAAAATGCCAATGGCCTTTGTCTGTGTGCTCAAAGCGGCAGGTTTTATGGCAGGTTCAATGCCTATAAATGGAATGTCATACAAGTTTCGGAGCTCTGCAATTGCGTTAGTAGTCGCCGTATTGCATGCCACAACGATAAGCTTGCATTCTTTTGAAATCAGAAACTCGGTGTTTTTGATGCTTAAGGCAAGAATGTGTTCTTTGGATTTATTGCCATAGGGAGCATTAAAACTATCGGCTAAATACAAGGTATGTTCGTGCGGAAGCAATGCTGTTATTTCCTTAAAAACAGAGGTGCCACCAATACCAGAGTCAAAGATGCCAATAGGTTGTATGCTCATGAATGTTGGTATAAGATTGCTTCTCTATTATATATTAGATGAAAGACTTAATTTCTGATAGTTTGAAAAATAGAGTATCCATTAATAATTCATATAGAAGCTGCTACAAAAATAGAAAAGCCACTCATTAAAAGTGGCTTTCTATATAAAATTATGAAGAATTTAAATTCTTAAAATCCTAATTCCTTTTTGACGTCAGCCATAAGGTCTTTTCCGTCAGCTAAAAGAACGCCTGATCCTTGAGTTGAATCCAATACATATTGGAAACCTTGTGCTTTTGCTACTTTTTTGATAGCAGCTTCAGCTTTATCAGTAATTGGTTTCAATAGATCAAATTCTTTCTTTTGAAGATCTTGTTGTGCAGTACCTTGGTATTCACGGATACTTTGTTGCATACCTTGTACTTCTTGAGATCTCTTAGCATTTTCCTCATCAGTCTTGCTTTCTACTTCAGATTGGTACTGCTTCATTTTATTTTGAAGCTCAGTAGCCATCGTCTGAATTTCAGTCTCATACGTCTTTTGCAATTTTTCTAGTTCTGCTTGAGCACTTTTCATTGCTGGCATCGCTTTAATAAGCTCTTGCGTATTGACATGGGCAATTTTACTTTGAGCATTAGAGAAACTAGTTGCTCCAATAAAAAGTAGTCCTGCAAATAAAAGGGTCTTAAAATGTTTCATTTTTAAAATAGTATTACGTGTTATAAATATTAATTGTTCTTAGTTATTGTTTTCAGGAACCGAATCCTTTTTCTTGTTATTGGCTTCGCGTTCTTCTTTTGCTTTTTTGCGTTCTTCCAATATTTTTTTTCTGCGGTCGTCAAGCTCCTTTTGTCGCGCTTCACGATCCGTTTGTTGTTGTTGTCTTTTTTCTTCAGCGCTTTGTGCAGCTGATTTTTTAGTACTATCCACAGCTGTTTTGGCGTTGTCTTCAGATTTTGATGACGTACTGTCCTGAGGATTGTTTTTGTTCTCTCTTTCAGCCTTAGCCTTTGCTCTGTCATCCAAAATCATTTGACGTCTTGCATCAACAGCAGCCTTTAAGGAATCTCTTGTGGCTTGTTGGTCGGCTCTTCGCTTTTCAACTTCAGTCATGCGGTCTGCTCTTTTGTCTTCCAAAGCTTGCTCACGCGCTTCCAACTCTTCATTGATTACAGGAACCACATCTTCTTGAGAGGCGGCTTTACGCTCTGCTTTAGTATCGGCTTGCGTACGTTTTGAAGTTCTGGTAATACTTCTTAAAACCAACTCACTAATATCTAAACGCTCTGCGGAATACAACATCACCACATCTGCTGATTTATCAAAAATAATATCATATTCTCGACTACTTGCAATTTCTTGAACGGCTGCAAAAATTTGATCTTGTATAGGCTGGATCAATTGTCTTTTCTGAATCATCAAATCGCCATTGGGACCGAATCTATTTTGCTGATAGTCCAAGATTTCCTTTTCCTCAAAGCTGATGTCTTCAAAACGTTCTTCATATAACTCCTTGGTCAAAAGCACACGTTCATTGTTGAGTTGCGATTTTTTTTGATCCAACTCAGCCAAACGTTGTTCTACTTCTGATTTCCATTGTAAAACCTTAGTGTCCAGCTGTGCTGTGGCGTCTTGGTATTCTGGAACATTTTGTAAAATATATTCAGTGTCAATGTATCCTATCCGAACACCACGTTGTGCGTTTGAAGTAAAGCTCAAAAGACCTATGAATGTCACTAAAAAAAGAACTTTGTGTGTCATCTATTGCTATTTTATCATTTGCGGGTCACGCTATACATTCTAAAACGCCAGATAAACCTAACGATTTTATTTTATTAGCGTTTTATTTTTCAAATTAACGAAATATATTCTAAAAAATTTTAACACCAGTACTAAATCGTCAAGGTGTACTTAGAAAATATCGTGCCAAAGTTAAAACTGCTGCCCGATGATAAAGTGGGTTTCCCAACCATTTTTGACGTTCTGACCAGGTAAGGCATCAAAGCCATGACCAAAGTCAATACCTAACAATCCGAATGCAGGCATGAAAATACGCAAACCTACACCAGCCGAACGCTTGATGTTAAAAGGGTTGTAATCTCTGAAATCATCAAATGAGGCACCAGCTTCCATAAAGCCTAGGGCGAAAATTTTGGCCTGACCACCTAAGGTAATTGGATAGCGCAGCTCTAATGAAAATTTGTTGTAAATCGTCCCTCCATCTTGTGATGATAAGGATTGGTTTGGATAGCCTCTCAGAGCGATGGCCTCTCTGCCGTCTAATGAATAGTTGCCTAAACCGTCACCACCAACAAAGAAACGCTCAAAAGGAATGACACCTCTATCATTATTATAAGCACCTAGAAAACCAAATTCCACTCCAGATTTGATGATCAATTTATTTGCAATAACATTGGTATACCAATCACCTTTAAATTTGACTTTATAAAATTCCAACCATTTGTAGCGCTCTTGGTCAATAACTCCCAAACGTGCCAAATCATCAGGATCAGATGGGTTCAAGGTTTCTCTTTCTTCCTTTAATGCCGAATAATCTACGTTGTTCAATAGGGAATATGGTAAGGATAATTTTGCAGTGACAGAAAAATTTGAACCACCTGTTGGATAAATTGGATCTGTGCGCGTGTCATTTCTGCTCAATCCGACGGTGTAGGACAAGTTATTGGAATAGCCATTACCAAAGGTGAAAAGACCTGTGTTATAATTTTTTAAATCGTAGTGTTGAAAGCTTACTGCTTGAGATAAGGTAAAGTAGTCATCAGGTACCGTTAAACGTTTTGCAAGACCAACCGTGATACCCGTAATGTTGAAACGCTTGCTTTTATCAGCATCTCTAGTTCTAGGATTGAATAAAAATTGTTTGGTATGGGACAATGAGGTTGAGAATTGGATTGGACGTTTACCACCTAACCATGGTTCAGTAAAAGAAAAACTGTAGGTCTGAAAAAAGCGGCTGGCCTGCAAACGCAGCGCCAAACTTTGTCCATCACCTGTAGGAACAGGTTTGTAGGCCTCACGTTTAAAAATATCCTTTATTGCGAAATTGTTGAAAGACAAACCAAGTGTACCAATAAAGCCACCACCACCATAACCACCTTGAAGCTCAATTTGACTGGATCCCTTTTCAACTACTGCATATTCCATATCCAATGTGCCTTCATTAGGATTGGCGTTTTTAAAATTCGGGCTCAATTGTTGTGCGTCAAAGAAGCCTAACTGACCTAACTCCCTAACCGTTCTTACTACCGCGGTTTTGCTGTAAAGCTGTCCTGGGCGTGTTCTTAATTCTCTGTAAATAACGCGGTCATTGGTTTTATCATTTCCAACCACAGTCACATTATTAAAGTAGGCGGGTTTACCTTCAGAAATACGGATCTCCATATCAATGACATTGCCATCTGCACTTACCTCCACCGGATTAATGGTTGAAAACAAGTAGCCGCTATCTTGATAAAGATTAGTAATGTCCTGGGCATCTGGTCTTGAGTTGTCAGCAATTCTTTTTCTCAATTCCACACCATTATAAGTGTCTCCTTCTTTGATGCCCAAAAGAGCACCTAATTGTTGGTCAGTGTAAAGGGTGTTTCCAACAAATGCAATTTCACCGAACGTATATTTTTCACCTTCTTCAACATTAATGTCAATAGATAGTAAGCCATCTCCGCTATTGTAAATGGAATCAGAAGTAACACGTGCATCCCTATACCCATTTTCTTTGTATTTATCGATAACACTTACTAAATCTTCTTTATAATTGTCTTTGACATATTTTGACCGTTTTAAGAAACGCAAAAAGTTCTTTTGCTTCGTCTCTTTCATGGCCTTTTTAAGCTTTTTATCACTTAGCTTTTCATTGCCAATAAAGTTGATTTCTTTAATTTTTACCTTGTCGTTTTTCTCAATATTCACCAACATATTGACTCTGCTTTTTTCAATGGAATCAATTACTGGCGTGGTCGATACAGTTACTTTCGTATTGTAAAAACCTTCTTTTTTATATTTATTGGTGAGGTAATTTTTAGTAGTGGTGATAAGGTTTTCAGTTACTTTAGCACCTTTGGTAAGCTTATTATCCTTTATTAAGGTCTCTTTTTTTCCTTTTTTAACCCCATTGATCACAACGTTGTTAAGTTCAGGTAAATCTTGAAGACTGATTTCCAAATAAGCTTGGTCATCTTCTGTTTTGGTCAGATAGATGTCAATATTACTGAACAGATTGGAGCCCCATAATTTTTTAAGGGCTTCACTGATGCGTTCTCCTGGAATTGCCACTACTTCCCCTTTTCTTAAACCTGAAAATGTGATAATTGTGGCTTCGCTAAAGTTGGTGTCGCCGGTAACGACAATGTCTGCGATGGTGTATTTTTTACCTGAGTTGTAAGGATTTTCTTGTGCTGAAGAAGCAAATGAAAATAAAAGAAAAAAGGCACTGAAAAGGGTATTAAGAATTGTTTTCAAAAGCGTAATGTTAGCTAAGTTGTTCACTTGTTTTTCCAAATCGTCGTTCTCTATTTTGATAGTCTATCAAAGCGGTGTATAAGTCAGACTTTTTAAAATCTGGCCATAAAATATGGGTAAAATATAATTCAGCATATGCAATTTGCCATAACAAGAAATTACTGATTCTTTGTTCTCCACTGGTACGGATGAGCAAGTCTACATCTGGCAAATTTTGCGTGTAAAGATGCTTATTAATAATGGATTCGTCAATAGATTCGGTAGAAATTATATTATTTTTAACTTTATCAGATATTTTTTTGACCATGTTTATAAGTTCATCGCGTGAGCCATAACTCAGCGCCAACGTCAAAATCATTCTGTTGTTGTTTTTGGTTTTTTCTATGACTTCCTGCAGCTCCTCTTTTGCCTTTTTTGGCAAATCGTCCAAACAGCCAATGGCGTTGAGTTTAATGTCATTGTCTTGGAGTGTCTTGATCTCTTTTTTAAGGGATTTGACCAGTAGTTTCATCAACGTTTGAACTTCAATTTTTGGTCGGTTCCAATTTTCAGTAGAAAAGGCGTAGAGGGTAAGGTGTTTAATGCCAATTTCGGCACTGGCTTCAACGACTTCTCTTACAGATTTGGTGCCATTTTCATGACCAATGACCCTGAGCAAACCTTGTTGTTTTGCCCAACGGCCGTTGCCATCCATTATGATGGCCACATGATTGGGAAGTCGGTCGGTATGTATCTGTTGTTTTAAATCCACTTAATAACTACAATAACATGGTTTTTCACCAAAGGTGTAAGTTAGGGTTATTCCAGAAAACACATACCAATCATTACTATTTAAATTACCAAAACTAAGTGGCTTTCTAGAAGATGAATCTGGGACACTGCCATCTATTTCATCTGAAAACGTATATCTCACCCCAATTTCGGCTCCTAATACCAATCCTTTAACAGTTGTAGCTTTAAACCCGACTACCATGGGTATGCCGTAGGCCCAACTATAAGTATTTTCATAGGTTTGTACGCCACCTTGGAAGAAATAATTTTTATGTCTGGCAGTAGAAATTCCTGTATAAATGTAGGGTGTCATTTGAGGCTCAAGACTGTGTTGATCAAAATCTAAAAAATTAAACTCCATACCTGCGGATATTTCCATAATCGTGTTTCTAAAATCATAATCTCGGGCAATACGCCTTGGATCATCGGAGGCGCTGTCATTACCCTCTAATTCAGTTAAAAGAAATGACGCTCTAAAGGCATGTCTCGGGCTTCTGTTCCATTTCAAAAGAAGACCACCGGCTGGTCTTTGTGGAGCTATATATTTGGTGTCGCCCACATCTCCGATAAAATTACTGCTACCTAAGAAAAAACCAACTTCATAAATTTGAGCCTTTACGTTTGGGACCAAACAAAAACTAAAAATTATTAAAATGATATACCTCATAAAATTTCAAAAGTTTGCAAATATAATAAATAAGATAAGTCTATAGCAATTTGAATCAAATTGTATTACTGATAAACAGTATTTGCAAGGTTTTATTGTTTAATTGCGTTTATCTTCTCCCCAAAGCAATTTTTTTCTCAAAGTGTCTATAAAGCTTTCACTGTGGAGTTCAATCATTTTAATGTTGAAGTCTGCTTTCTTAACAGTTACAATGGTGGAGTTGTGCAACGTCGCTATTCGGGAGTCTAAGGAGATGAGGTAAAAATCTTCCCGACCATCAACCTTTAATTGAATTTCTGTTTCGTCAGGAATAACTAAAGGTCGGGCGCTTAAATTGTGTGGAGCAATAGGAGTGATGACAAAACTTTTGGCATCTGGAGAAATGACAGGACCGCCGCAGCTTAGTGAATAGCCAGTTGAGCCCGTAGGTGTGGATACAATTAAACCATCTGCCCAATAGGTGGTTAAATATTCGCCATTTAAACGTGTGTTAACGGTAATCATGGACGTTGTATTTTTTCTGCTCAATGCGATCTCATTGAGCGCAAAATTGAGTTGGGATAACTCTTTGTTTTTAGGTTGGGTTTCTATACTCAAAAGGCTGCGTTCTGATATTTTATAGTCCCCTTTAAAGATGCTATCAAGTGCACTTTCAATTTGATTGTTTTGAATGGTGGCTAAAAAACCCAAACGGCCGGTATTGATTCCGATAATAGGAATTGACCTATCGCTAACAAACGTAATGGCTCTTAAAATAGTGCCGTCCCCTCCAATACTAATGAGTAAATCAAAGGAATTGTCTAAGGTTTGAAAGGTTTTAAAGTTCTTAAAATTTGTTTTTAGGTCCAAATGCTCATCAATGAGTTGATAAAAATGGTCCTCGATAAAAACCTCAGATGCTTTTTGGGACAAATAATTTAAAAGTACCGCCGCAGATTCTTCGTTACCCTTATAATATTGACTATAGATGGCAATTTTCATAGCACTACATATTAAGGTATTTGTCCAAATAGTCTGAACGCTCTTTCAAGTTTTCAATATAGGTGTCCTCCTCGTGGCCAGAAATGACATTGTAGCTATATCTTCTAAAGGTTTGTATGACATCGTTAAGACCTGAATCGCCAATTTTAAGAGTAACCTGAACAACATCATCTTCCATTTTAGATATAAATGCGCCTAAAATTTTAGCATCATTGGATTCTACAATCTGGCTAATTTCACTAAACGAATAATCTTGGATGCCTTTTTCTATAATTAAAGTACCTCCGGGTTCTGAAAAAAACGGGGTTTCATTAAAGCGGCCGATAATATCATTGAGTTCATAATACCCCAAATAAGTATTTTGTCTATCTAAAACAGGCATTATATTACAGGAGTGTTGGGCAAAGGTTTCAAGAACATCAAGCCAATTGGTGTCTGATCTCACAAAAAAACCTTCTAGGGAGTGGGTGCAATCTACAATGGTTTCCTTACCATCAAAACAATGCACGTCTGTTTCAGAAATACACCCTAAATACACCGAGTTATTTTCTATGGGAATATGAGAATAGGTCAACTCATTAAACATCATTTTAAGGTCACTCACCTTGTCAGTTATGTTTAGTGGCTTGATGTCATTGATGATGTATTCTCTTAACGGCATGTTCTTGATTTTGTTCCTGCAAAATAATTAAAAATAACTACAAAAGGCATCATCTACTTTGTATTTTTGTTCAATAAAACAAATGCTATGACAAAGTTGAGCGTGAATATCAACAAGATTGCCACCCTAAGAAATTCAAGAGGTGGTGATGTTCCAAATCTGGTGCAATTTGCAAGAGATGTCCAAAAGTTTGGAGCCCAAGGCATCACCATTCACCCAAGGCCTGATGAAAGACATATTCGCTATCAGGATGTATATGATTTGAAGCCTGAAGTGTATACTGAATATAATATTGAAGGCAATCCTATTCGCCAATTTGTGGATATGGTGCTGAAGGTCAAACCTACGCAAGTCACCTTGGTGCCAGATGCCGATGATGCCATTACCTCAAACGCAGGTTGGGACACCATTAAGCATAAAGATTTTTTGGTAGATGTAATTAAGGAATTCAAGCAAAATGGCATTCGTACCGCTATTTTTGTCGATCCTATTTTGAAGCAGGTAGAGGGCGCAAAGGCCACAGGGACTGACAGAATAGAGCTCTATACAGAGGCCTTCGCCCACAATTATGGCTTGGGCAATGAAATGGCCATCAAACCCTACACCGAATGCGCTGTATTAGCAAATGCATTGGGTCTCGGCATTAATGCGGGACACGATTTGTCTTTAGATAACATCAAATTTTTTAAACAGAACATTCCTGATTTATTAGAGGTTTCTATTGGACATGCCTTAATTTCAGAAAGTTTGTATTTGGGTATTGAAAATGTGGTCAATATGTATTTGAGACAGTTGAAATAGTTTTCAGTCTTCAGTTGGCAGTCCTCAGTTGGCAGTTTTCAGTTGGCATAAATCATTCGTTAATTATACGTCACCCGTCACCCGTCACCCGTCACCCGTCATCCGTCATCTGTCACCCGTCATAAACAAAAAATCATAAATCATCATGAATCTCCATTCCACTATTTTAGGCGAAGGCCAAGCTTTTATTTTTCTCCACGGATTTTTGGGCATGAGTGACAATTGGAAAACGCTCGGCACACAATTCAGCGAAGAAGGTTTTGAGGTGCATCTCATTGACCAACGTAATCACGGACGGAGTTTTCACAGCGATGAATTTAACTATGAGGTGATGGTTGAAGATTTGAAACGCTATTGTGACCAACATCAGCTATCAAATATTGTGCTTTTGGGTCATTCCATGGGAGGAAAGACAGCCATGTTATTTGCGGTTGAATATGCTGAAGTGGTTTCTAAATTGATTATAGCTGATATTTCACCGCGCTATTATCCAACCCACCATGATGATATACTCAAAGGCTTGTCTGCTTTAGATTTCACGACGCTTAAAAGCAGGGGCGCGGCAGACGATGCGATGAAACGCTATGTGCCCGATGTTGGAACACGACAATTTCTGCTTAAAAACTTATACTGGAAAGAAAAGGGAAGGCTTGCCTTACGGATAAATCTTGAGGTTTTGAAAGAACAGGTCAATGAGGTTGGAGAGCCATTGCCAATGCATGCTAAGTTTGAAAAAGACACTCTCTTTTTGCGAGGGGACCGTTCAGAATACATCTCACCACAAGATGAAAGTTTGATTCATTCCCATTTTCCAAAAGCAAAAATAAACACGATCTCTAATGCGGGACATTGGTTACATGCTGAAAATCCCACGGATTTTTATGCAGAGGTTCAGGATTTCTTGACACATTAATGGAAGGTTTGTTATCTTTGAAAAAACAAAACAAACATGAATTTAATTATCAGATTACTTTTAACAGCTATTGCCGTGGTGGTTTTGGCAAAATTCCTTCCAGGAGTTGAAGTTGCCGGCTTTACTTCAGCCATTATAGTAGCTATTGTATTGGCGGTGCTCAACGCTATTTTAAAACCAATTTTGGTCATTTTGACCTTGCCCATTACAATCCTAACGCTTGGGTTATTCTTATTGGTGATCAATGCCTGTATCATTCTGTTGGCAGATGAATTTTTGGGTGGTTTTGAAGTGAATGGTTTTTGGATTGCACTGTTGTTCAGCTTGCTCTTATCGTTTTTGCAATCCCTGCTTTTTTCTTTGTTGGATAAAGACAAAAACTAGTCTATAAATCAAGTGTTTAAAAACTTTGTTGGGATTTAAAAATTGTTTAATTTTGCATCCCGAATTTTTAGTGAAACAAGTGATTTTAATTTGTCTATTTAGCGTAGATGTTAAACACGCAAGTTGAACTCGTCCCGATTTTTATGAGGGAAATATTAAGATGAAATTCCAAAATAGAAAATAAAACGCCTTTAGGCTTTATTAATTATAATATGAATATTACAAGAGAAAACATTGACGCATTAAATGCTGTAGTGAAAGTAGATATTGCTAAAGAAGATTATAGCGATAAAGTAGAAAAAATCCTTACAGATTACCGTAAATCAGCTAACATCCCTGGATTCAGAAAAGGCCATGTGCCGATGACCATGGTAAAAAAGCAATACGGGAAAGCTGTGTTGGTTGATGAAGTTAACAAGCTTTTACAGGACGCCCTGAAAAAGTATATGACCGAAGAGAAATTGGACGTTTTAGGTAGCCCGTTGCCAAAATCTCAGGATGATCTTGATTGGGATGCTGATTCTTTTTCATTCGAGTTTGAATTGGGCTTAACGCCTGAATTTGAAGTGGAGCTAAAAGGTAAAAAGCCAATTACACAATACACTATTGTTGCTGATGATAAAATGATTGACGGTCAAGTAGAGCATATCCGCAAGCAATATGGCAAATTGATCGCTCAGGATGAAGTTACAAAGGATTCAGAAGTTACAGGTATTTTTGTAAATGAAGAAAAAGAAATCAATAATAAAGCAACATTTACCTTAGACAAAATCAAAAGTAAAACTGCTGAAAAATCATTGCTTGGAGCTAAAGTTGGTGATGTCATCACTATGAAAACCAAAGGTTTGGTTAATGACGATCATGATTTGATGAGCTTTTTAAAAGTAACCCATGATGACATCCATGATTTGGATGTAGAGGTTACCTTTACTGTAGAAGAAATCAATACTAGAGAATTGGCCGATTTGGATCAGGAGCTATTTGATAAGTTATTTGGTAAGGATGTTGTAACGTCGGTAATTGAATTGAAAGCTAAAATAAAGGAGGATTCTGAAAAGCAATTTGGACAACAAGGTGATCAAAAATTCCTGAACGATGTTACTGAGCATTTGGTTGAGAACACAAAATTTGACCTTCCATCATCCTTCTTACAAAAATGGATGCAAACGGCAGGTGAAGATCAACTGAATGCAGATCAGGCTAAAGAAGAGTATGAAAATTCTGAAAAAAGCATGCGTTACCAATTGATCGAAGGTAAGTTGATTGAAAAGTATAAGTTGCAAGTTTCTTTTGATGACCTAAAAGACTTTGCCAAAGAAATGATTAAGGTGCAAATGGCTCAATTTGGCCAAATGGATCCTCAAGATAAAGAATTGGAAGATATTGCGGCACGTATTTTGTCCAATAGGGATGAAGTAAAACGTTTGTCAGAGCAATTGATGAGCCAAAAATTGTTGGAACTTTACAAAAAAGAAGCGAATCTTAAGGTGAAGGAAATTACCTATGACGATTTTGTAAAAGAGTTTTACAGCTAATAATTCTAAATTAAATCGTTATCTTTAGAGCGTAAACTGTTAAGTTTTACGCTTTTTTTTGACTACTTGGTAGTCATCTAAGTATCCCAGCAAATATGGGGTTTTCACGAATTTAAGAACTAAAAAATATTTATGGATTACGGACAAGAATTTGAAAAATTCGCAATAAAGGATCAAGGCATTAGCAGTACGTATTATAATCAAATCATGAACAGTATGTATCCTGTTGGTTTGACGCCAAATATTATTGAAGAGCGTCAAATGAATGCAGTGGCTATGGACGTGTTTTCTAGGCTGATGATGGATCGTATTATTTTTATGGGTACAGCCATTAATGACCAAGTCGCTAACATTATCCAGGCGCAATTGTTGTTTCTGGAAAGTACTGACGCATCTAAGGACATACAAATCTACATTAACTCTCCAGGAGGAAGTGTGTATGCAGGTCTTGGTATTTATGATACCATGCAGCTTATCAAACCTGATGTCGCCACCATTTGTACTGGTATGGCAGCGTCAATGGGTGCTGTTTTATTATGTGCAGGAGAGAAGGGAAAACGCAGTGGATTGACGCATTCTCGCGTCATGATCCATCAACCCTTGGGTGGTGCTCAAGGTCAAGCTAGTGATATTGAAATTTCGGCCAGAGAAATTGTCACCTTAAAGGAAGAGCTTTACAAAATTATTGCTAAACATTCAGGGCAGGATTATGAAAAAGTATATAATGATAGTGACAGGGATTATTGGATGAAAGCAGACAGGGCCAAAGAATACGGCATGATCGATGAAGTTTTATCTAGTAGCAAAAAATAATAATTTCGAAACTTATCAGTACTGATATTATTTGAAATTTGAATAAATGAGGAATTAAAGAGTTATGGCAAAGGAAGAATTAGAATGTTCGTTTTGTGGTAGGAAAAAGCCAGAAACCAGTTTGTTGATTGCAGGATTGGATGCACATATATGTGACAGGTGTATAGAGCAGGCCCATGGCATTGTTTTGGAAGAATCAAAACAGAGTGGGAACTCAGAGCTGTCGTCTGAATTGATGCTTAAAAAACCTATGCAAATCAAGAATTTTCTTGATGAATATATCATAGGTCAAGAATACACCAAAAGGGTAATGTCTGTTGCGGTTTATAACCATTATAAAAGGTTATTGCAACCCGCAACTAATGACGATATTGAAATACAAAAGAGTAATATCGTGATGGTCGGACAAACCGGAACAGGGAAAACCTTAATGGCTAAAACCATTGCAAAAATGCTCAATGTGCCTTTGGCCATTGTTGATGCAACGGTATTGACAGAAGCAGGCTATGTAGGTGAAGATGTGGAAAGTATTTTGACGCGCTTGTTACAAGCAGCAGATTACAGTCTTGAAAAGGCCGAAAAGGGAATTGTATTTATTGACGAGATCGATAAAATTGCTCGTAAAAGTGATAATCCTTCTATAACCAGAGATGTTTCTGGAGAAGGTGTACAGCAGGCCCTTTTGAAATTATTAGAGGGTACTACGGTTAATGTGCCACCAAAAGGAGGTCGTAAGCACCCTGACCAAAAGTTTATTGAGGTCAATACTGAGCATATCCTATTTATTGCAGGTGGTGCTTTTGATGGGATTGAGCGTATCATTTCCAAAAGACTGAACATGGCAGCCATTGGCTATAAAGCCGCATCTCAGGAAGATGTGATTGATTCCGAAAACTTATTGCAATATATCATACCAAAAGATTTGAAAGATTTTGGCTTGATTCCGGAAATCATTGGGCGTTTGCCGGTGTTGAGTTATATGGATCCTTTAGATGCGAAAACCCTAAGAGCAATCTTAACGCAACCAAAGAATGCAATTATCAAGCAATATCAAAAGTTGTTTGAAATGGATGATATCAAATTCAGTATAACAGATGGCGCTTTGGACTTTATAGTCGACAAAGCAATTGAATATAAATTGGGAGCAAGGGGTTTGAGATCTCTTTGCGAAGAGATTTTGACAGATGCCATGTTTGAATTGCCAAGTGGAAAGGAAACAAAACTCCACGTCAATAGAGAATATGCTGAAGATAAGTTAGACAAAACTACCTTAAAACGTTTAAAGGCGGTCTCCTAAAGTTTGATACATCTTACAAAAAATAAAACCACTCTTTTCAGGGTGGTTTTTATTTTTTTGGATTTAAAAACTAATATTGCAGAAACAATGCTTTGAATATCTTTACAATAGAAACCTATCGTTTATGCCTTTTGCGTTTATAAATACGCCACAATGTACAGTACCTTATTGATAACTTGGACGTAAATATAGTAGCATATTTGTAAGATAAAAACTACTGTATATGTTTTTAGATAAACCTCACTTTATTCTCGTTATAAAAATGTAAAATGTTAATTTTTCCGCTAAAGTACCGTTACACATTCAACTTCAAAAGTGCATCCATATAGTGGCGGGTGTTAGAAAGTCGAGGTACTTTATGTTGCCCACCAAGTTTGTCCTGTTGCTTCAGCCAATCATAAAATAAGTGATGTCTTGCAATATGTATTTTAGGGCTGTTAAGTGTGATATTATTGTAACGTTTGGCTTCATAGTCTGAATTTAATGACTTCAAAGCGTTGTCCAATAATTCAGTAAAATAATTAATGTCTTCTGGGGGTGTTTTAAATTCAATGATCCATTCATGCGCGCCCTTATCTCTACCGCTCATAAAAATAGGTGCCGCGGTATAATCTATAATTTGCGCTTTTGTTTTTTTGCATACCTTTTTTAAGGCGTCTTCTGCATTTTCAATGATCAATTCTTCACCAAATACATTAATATGATGTTTAGTGCGCCCACTTACCTTAATGCGGTAAGGATGTAATGAAGTAAACCGTATGGTGTCTCCAATTTTATAGCGCCAGAGTCCTGCATTTGTGGTGATGACCACTGCGTAATTTTTGTTCTTTTCAACGTCTGCCAACGGAATGATGCGCTGCTGCGGAGTTCCATAAACGTCCATAGGTATAAATTCATAAAAAATACCATAGTCCAACATCAGCAGGAGCTCGCTGGAGCTGTTCTGGTCCTGAATAGCGAAAAAGCCTTCAGAGGCATTATAAATTTCGTAATACCTAAAATCTTTTTTAGGCAAGATGGCCTTGTACTGATCTGCATAGGGCAAGAAGCTCACACCACCGTGAAAATAAACTTCCAAATTTGGCCAAATGTCCAAAATGCTCTGCTTGTTTGTGGTTTCCAAAACAGTGTTCAAAAGCACCAACATCCAAGAGGGGACCCCTGCAAGACTTGTTACCTTTTCATCTATGGTTTCATTAACAATTGCTTGCATTTTGTATTCCCAGTCGCTCATCAACGACACTTTGCTGCTAGGGGTACTGCTATATTCAGCCCAGAAAGGCATATTATCAATTAAAATAGCAGACAAATCTCCAAAAACAGTGCCGTTTTCCTTGTAAAGTTCCTTGCTGCCACCAAGCCTTAAACTCTTTCCTGTAAACAGTTGGGAGTTTTCATTATTATTGAGGTACATACACAATAGGTCTTTGCTGGCAGCATAATGACAGTCTTCCAATGATTCATAACTAACAGGAATAAATTTGCTTTTAGCATTGGTAGTACCACTGGACTTTGCAAACCATTTGATGGGTGTTGGCCAAAAAATATTGTTTTCGCCCATACGGGAACGTTCAATATTGGCCTGAGTGTCTTCATATGAGGTGATGGGAAGTCGGTCTGCAAAGGTGCGGTAATTTGAAATACTTGCAAAATCATATTTTCTGCCAATTTCGGTGTCTTTTGCAGTAATCAAGAGATCTTGAAGCAATTCATTCTGTACTTCATTGGGGTATTTTAAAAACAGTTCAATTTGGTGAAAACGCTTTTTCAAGAACCATGAAGCAATAGAATTTACTAATGGAATTGGCATATTTATAGTATCTTTAATGACTAAAAATAACACTTTTTTTAAATAAATTCTTCTAAATAAAATTTTTAAATAAATGACGTACCAAGGGGTCTTGACCAAAATGGCAACCGAGTTTTCACAGCCGATCCAATACTACCTAATGTTTGAAAATGACTTCATCAATATGAATCAATTGTTGGATAAAACCATTACGATTCAATTTATTGGATACCAATGTCTCAACTGTTCGCTCAACAAACCGATCTACAGACAGGGATATTGTAAAAGTTGCTTTTTTGATATCCCCCAAGCCGCAGATTGGATCATACGGCCAGAATTGAGTACCGCACATTTAGATCAAGAAGACCGTGATTTGGACTTTGAAAAAAGGGTACAGTTACAACCTCATGTGGTGTATTTGGCAAATTCCAGCAATGTTAAAGTGGGTGTCACTAGAAAAAGTCAGGTGCCCACACGATGGATTGATCAAGGAGCGCATGAAGCTATCGAAATTGTAGAAGTTCCCAATAGGTACTTGGCAGGCATAACTGAAGTCGCGCTTAAAGATTATGTAGCTGACAAGACCAATTGGCGCACCATGTTAAAAAATGAGATCGTTGATGAAAACTTAATAGAATGGCGCGATCGGTTGCGACAATATATTCCTGCAGAAGCCTTGGATTATTTTATAGCCAGCAATTCCGAAACCCATATGGAATTTCCTGTTTTACAATATCCTGAAAAACCAAAAAGTCTCAGTTTGGAGAAAATGCCGCTCTATCAAGGCGTTTTGAAAGGAATTAAGGGTCAATATCTCATCTTTGAAGATCAGACCGTTTTTAATGTTAGGGGGAGTGAAGGGTACGTCATTTCGCTTTCAGTTTCTTAATGAAAGCTGTTAACAATACTTTACGATTATAAGTTTTTTGAAAGAACAGATTTGTTGTATTTTAATACAGTGTAATGAGAGTGTCAAGTTAGATTGTGCCATTCACAATGACGCCAAGTTATTACAATGAAAGCTTTATATTTCCTCATAGATAAGATTCCTGATAAGTAAAAAGCGATCTCAAAATAAATTAACCTATTAAAATATAAGAATTATGAAAATTTCGGGAATGTTTTACGTTGCTGTTACCACGTTGCTGCTGGTGACCTTAACAATTATGGTAGCCATGGATATATCCTTTACATGGGTGTTTTATGTTACCATTTTAGGACAAATACTTGTTGCAGTCATGGTCTATAAAGTATTGAAGGATAATTATACCACAGACAAAACTTTTGACGATTTTTATGAAGACCATCCTATTGGAAAACAGGAAATCACGTTGCAATAACGTGATTTCCTGTTTTTAAAGTAAGAAGAGACTACATTTCTTCCTGATCTCTTAAGTTTTGAATATACGATGCTTTTTGTAGTTGTCTTCTTCTCTTCACTGAAGGTTTCGTGAAGTATTGATTCTCTCTCAAATTCTGCATCACTTTCACATTTCTGTGTTTACGTTTGTAACGTTTAATGGCGCGTTCGATGTTCTCGCCTTCTTTAATTTCAATTCTTAACATAGATAATTATTAGAGTATATAATGTATTTGAGTCTATCCCAAATACGTTTTTAAAATTTTACTTTTTGACGTATGCTTCAATCTTCTGATTCCTTTTTCCCTTATTTGACGTACACGTTCTCTTGTCAGATCAAAAGTTTTCCCAATCTCATCCAAGGTCATTGGCGGTTGATTGCTCAAACCAAAATTCAATCTAATCACATCACTTTCTTTTTGGGAAAGCGTGCTTAACGCTCTGTCAATTTCCAAACTTAATGACTCTGTCATTAAATTTCGGTCAGGGTTTGGAGAATCTCCAGAAGAAACCACGTCATACAAACTTGAGGTTTCACCTTCTTTCAGCGGTGCATCCATTGATATGTGACGTCCAGAATTCTTCATGGATTGCTTCACATCCTTGACCGTCAATTCCAATTCTTTCGCTATTTCTTCAGCACTTGGCGGACGTTGATGCGCCTGTTCCAAAAATGAATAGGCCTTATTGATCTTATTGATCGAGCCAATTTTGTTCAAAGGTAATCTAACTATTCGAGATTGTTCTGCTAAAGCTTGAAGAATTGCTTGACGAATCCACCATACAGCATAAGAAATGAACTTGAAACCTCTGGTTTCATCAAAACGTTTCGCTGCTTTTACTAAGCCAGCATTGCCTTCGTTAATTAAATCAGGTAAGGTCAGTCCTTGATTCTGATATTGTTTAGCGACAGATACAACAAACCGAAGATTAGATGTGGTAAGTTTATCTAGAGCTTCTTGATCTCCTTTTTTGATACGTTGCGCCAATTCTACTTCTTCATCTGCTGTAATTAATGGCAGTTTACTAATGTCTTGTAGGTATTTATCAAGGGATTTTGATTCTCTGTTAGTAACCTGTTTTGTAATTTTTAATTGCCTCATCTAGTCTCTATTGTTTTTATGTATGTTAACCCTACATTATAACTATTTAAATGACAAAAGCAAATAAACTTACATTACTTTAACATAATTGGCTAATTTATTTTAAATTGCAGGTTGTTTTTGTCTGTTTCGATGAAAAATCAGCATTTTTTTATAGACCCAAACAGGTACTCGTGTTTTTAATTGACACTGTCCTTTTTCTTCTTTCTGGAATTAAAAATGTCTTTTAGAGTATTTTTAATCACTTCGCCTTCTTTGATTATACTGTCCTTTTTAATAGGGAGCGTTTGCGTATTTATTTTGGTCGAATCATTTGTTGATGTTGACGTAGGGTTCTGATTGGCGTTGCCTCCCAATACATTGCCCAATAAATCTTTAATTTTATCGGTACCCTTGCCAATCAACTTTTGTTTTTCAATCTCAATCAATTGTTTTGATAAATTGGACACGCCACTTGTCAAATCAGTAGATACTTTCGGACTCATAAATGAGCCAGAGATATTGGCCGTAACAGGAATGGTAATTTTATTGACCTCATTATCATTGATTTTACCAATAAGTCGGTTGATGTCACTTCCCAGATATTTTGCGGGAACATTAAACATGGCGTTATAAGACATTGTTTTGTCAAAGCCATGAGCGCCAGAAACCACGATCCCTATATCTTTATAAGTGAGATTGAATGGTTTAACGTTAACCTTACCATTGGCAAATGTCAAATTGGCTTTTAAGTCGTTCAGGTCCAATTTCCCAAAGTCGATAAAGCTCAACGCACCTTCCAATTTTGAAAGTAGCGGGCTAGCGCTTTCATCAATGTTGGTCGTTAACAATTCAGCAATGGCCGATCCTGTTATGGTGTTCATGTTAGGTGAGAACTCCTTATCCAAGGTTCCTGATATTTTTATGTTGCTATTCAATTTACCTTTAAGTGCTTTTGCAATAGGTGCCAAGTTTTGCAACAATTCAAGATCAGTAAAGGATTGTGAAATGTCAAAACTGTTCATGTCCAAATTTAAATTGAAGGACGGTGTGTCCGCTTTTGTGCTGACACTTCCAGAAACAGCCAAAATCCCGTCAAATATACTTGAGCTCAAATTGCTGATGGTGGCCTGTTGGTCTTTGATGGTCAGAACGCCTTTCACGTTTTTCAGATTGAGGTTGTCATAAATTACCGTATTGGCATTGGCAGTAATAGTACATTCCAAAAATTCAGGAATTTTTAAACCTTCCGTTGTAGTGGCTGCTTTTTTTGACGTCTCTGCAGTGGTGCTTTCCGTTTCTTCAGTCATAAAATCATTCAGCGCCAAAGTATTTGAATTCACATTGAAGTCCCCTTTCAAATTCACTTTCTTGCTCAACATAAAACCAATTAAATTAGTGATGGTTCCCGTTGCTGAGAGATCACTTTGTCCTGTTTTCGCATTAAAGCTATTGAGGGTAACGGTAGATGGGTTAAAGGTCATATCTGCTTTTAAAATATGCAGCGGCTGGTTCATGGCATCTGAAGTAAATACCAAATTACTGATGTTTGCATTACCTGAAGCTTTGATTCTGTCGTAGGCATTAGTTTCAATTGCGTTCATATCAAAAGCTGCATTCAACTTAGCTCTAAGGATGCCACTCAATTCATTTTCCAACTCTAGCGGGTAGGCCTTGGTGAGGTTTGCTAAATTTAAAGTGCCGTCCACATCTGCATTGACCAACATATTTCCGGTAAGATTTTTAATCAACGCGGAAGATTTAAATACATCACTGTCTATCTTAAAATTCAAGGTGTTAATAGCCACATAGGTGTCATCAACATTGCCTGTCTCATTTTTGATTTCTGTATCAATCACAATATTTTCAACGCGCTTAGGCAAATCGGGATATTTAAAAGAGGCATTCTCTGATTTGATGCTGATATCCAATGTCGGAATCGTAGTTTCCGTGACCTTACCTTTAATAATGCCATTAATGTTGAAATTACCTGTAGTTTCAACATTATCCAAATTTTTGGAATAGGCTTCTGGAATAACGGCTAAAAAGTCTTTAAATGAAGAGCCAGTATTTTTGAAAGATAAATCAATGTTCTGTCCTTCTTCTATAAGTTGAACAAATCCGTTAAATTCAATCGGCAATTGATTGATAAGTGCCTTGTTTTCTTTAAAAGTATATTTCTGTGCACTCAAATCCATGTCAATCAGCGCATCCAATTTTACATGGTTATTGTTCAAATAATTGATGCTATCCATGGTTAAACTCACATTGGCTTCAGATTTTGTGTCCAATTCAGAAATTTCACCAGTAAATGTGCCCTTTCCTGTGTGGTTCAATTCCGTAATATAAAACTGTAGATCAGCAGGAACATCAATATAAGTCAAAGCACTGTTTTTGATGCTGTAATCTTTGATGTCGAAAGAAAAACTAGAGGCAGTAGTGTCTTGTGGGTTTTCACTTTCCTTTACAATATCATAGTTGACATTTCCAAAAGCGTCGGTTTTTAGAGTCAATAACGCTTCATTGACATTGATAGAGTTCACAACAATAGCCTCATCAGCTGATTTGAAGAGTTCCTTGACTGACATTGTAAAGTTGATATTTTTTGCAGTGGCAAAAGTTTCGTCTTCAAAGGGTTTGAAGTTGGTAATCACCAAATCACTCACTTCAACGTGTGCCTGCGGAAAACTTCTGAACAAGCTCAAGCTTACATCACTAAACTCCACATTGGCGTTCAAGTTTTCATTGATAAAATTTTTGACCACACCTTTAATTTGCGATTGAAAAATAAAAGGCAACGCAATTAATAGAACAATAATGATCAATAAGGTAATTCCGGCGATTTTGAAAAACTTTTTCATTGAATAATTTAGTTTTTACTTTCAAAATATTGAAAGACAAATAGGTTAATGGGGTTATATACGTAAAGTTTGTTTTAAAAGATGGGCGACTGTTAAAGTTTAATAAAAAATTGGCAATTTCTAAAGCAACTCAATCTCCTCATTGGTTTTGAGGTTAAAACGTTTTTTAAATAGATATACGCCAAGATACAAAAATGGGGTATCAAGAATGGCAATGATCACTTTAAAAATAAAACCTGCGGCAACCAGTCCTGAAAATTTGTCCCAAGCAATGATGTTGAATGAGCATAGTAACGCGACAATGGTAAAGGTATCCACAAACTGCGATAAAAATGTTGAGAAATTGTTTCTGAGCCATAAATGCTTCCCTTTGGTCAATCGTTTCCAAAAATGATAGATTTGAATGTCTATGAATTGCGCAAACAAATAGGCCATCATACTCGCTCCCACTGCAATTGCCGTGTTGCCAAATACGGTTGAAAACATGGCGTCGTCAACATATGACCATGGTGTGGCGGGGACAATGTTTGCAACCAGGACGATGCTTAAAGAGAAAAGCGAAGCGAAAATACCCACTACAACCACTTGGTTGGCGCGCTTTTTACCATAGATTTCACTGATTAAATCGGTAATCAGGAAGGTGATGGGATAAGGTAAAACGCCTACAGAAATTTCAAATAGTTTGGTGCCAAAAATCTCAATATCCAAAGGGTACCAATAAAAGAATTTTTGAAAGATAAGATTCGAAACCACTAGAGAGGTGATAAACAAGGCCGCCAATAGTAAATAGATTTTTTGCGCTGCCAGTTTGTCTTTTAATGTCATAAGTATAAATAGGTCCGTAGGTTAAACTTGGGTAAAATTAATTATAAATTCTTTTTAAATTGGTGCTCTTCAATCAACTTTTAAAATAATTTTTTCAAAGAAATTATATGACATTGTGATTTTGTTTTCTTTATTTTTGGCGTTGATTATGGACCACCCTCATAAAGTTTACATCGCGCTTGGCAGTAATAAAGGCGACAGATTGAAACATCTGCAAGACGCTATTGATCTCATTTTTAAAAAAATTGGAAAAATCAATAGCATCTCAAGGGTTTATAATACGCCCGCTTTGGGCTTTGATGAGTCCACAGCTCCAGATGATTTTTTAAACAGCTGTATTTTTATTGAGACTTATTGTTCTGCTGATGATGTGATGCAGAAGCTACTGGATATTGAAACGGAACTTGGGCGAACTCGTCATTCCAATACTGGTTTCGAATCCAGAACCATTGATCTGGATGTGCTTTTTTATGATGACAGTGTAATGGCCTCGCCATTGATCACCACGCCACATCCACAACTGCACAAGCGTAAGTTTGTATTACAACCTTTACATGATATTGCACCAAAAATGATGCATCCCACGTTTGGAACATCGGTGTCACAACTTTTAGAAGTTTGTGAAGATGACAGTGCCATTGAGCCCATCAATATTTGGTTGAAAAACCCCATGAAACAGTATAATTTTGGTGGCTATAATTATATTGCGATAGAAGGAAATATTGGCGCCGGAAAAACAAGTCTGGCTCATCAGATTTCCTCTGATTTTAATGCCAAATTGATTTTGGAGCGTTTTGCAGACAATCCGTTTTTGCCAAAATTTTATGAAGAGCCACAGCGTTACGCCTTTACTTTGGAAATGTCATTTTTGGCTGATCGGTACCAGCAAATTAGTGATGACTTATCGCAATTGGATTTGTTTAAAGATTTTATGGTGAGCGATTATGATATTTACAAGTCGCTTATATTTTCTAAAATAACCCTTCCGGAAGATGAGTTTCGACTGTACAGAAAGCTTTTTTATCTGATGTATAAAGACATTGCCAAACCAGATTTGTATGTGTATTTGTATCAAAATACGGAGCGGTTGCAAACCAATATCAAAAAGCGCGGGCGTGATTATGAACAGAATATCCAAAACGATTACCTGGAAAAAATCAATGCGGGCTATTTGGAGTTTCTAAAAAATCAGACGGAACTCAATGTAAAGATCATTGATATTTCAAATCATGATTTTGTGGAAAATAGAGAAGATTATTTGTGGATTTTGGGGGAGATTTGTGAAGGAAGGGAAGCTTGAAGGACGAAGCACGAAGCGTGAAGTTTGATCCAATTGGATTATTTCATATTTAGGGCATCCAAACACACGACTTTTTCTATTGTCTACCGAAAAAGAAATATGCCTTCTCAGAAAATCACTTATATATTCAAATACTCTCTGCGTCTCAGCGACTCTGCGAGCCAACTGTACTTCATGCTTCTAACCTCGAGCTCCAAGCTTCGAAAACAAGTCCCAAACCACCACCCCGCAACTCACTGAAATATTCAGGGAATGCTTGGTTCCAAATTGCGGAATTTCCAAAATCACATCACTCGCACTCACTACATTTTGAGCCACACCTTTCACTTCATTGCCAAATACCAACGCGTATTTTTGATTGGGTTGAGGTTTGAAATCGTTAAGCATGGTCGCGTTTTCGGCTTGTTCAATAGCGGCCACAATGACGTTTTGTTCTTTTAATTTCTCAATCACCTCCATGGTGTTTTCGGCATATTCCCAGTCCACCGTTTCCGTACTTCCCAAAGCCGTTTTGTGAATGTCTTTATGGGGCGGGGTTGCAGTTATACCACACAGATAAATTTTTTTCAACCAAAAACGCATCACTGGTCCTGAATACAGAGCCAATATTATTTAAGCTTCTGATATTGTCCAACACAATAATTAAAGGCGTTTTTTTAGTTCTCTTTAAATTCTTCAACACTCAATCGATCGAGCTCGCTATTTTTTAATTTTCGCATTTTAGTTATGTGTTTGTCACTCCCTAATTTTAATCGCTTTGGAGAGAGATGTTTTCTATTTTCGCCACTAATTCACGAATAACTATGTAAAATATTATCTAAACTCAATCTTTAATAGACATCAATAAACCTAAAAGAGTCTGTATAAAAGCGAATGCCAAATAGAAAATATTCGTGTATTCGTGGTAATTTTAAAATCGTAAATAACTTTGCCCCACTAATTCACGTATAACTATGTAAGGATTTATCTAAAGTCAATCCTCAATAGACATCAATAAACCGAAAAAAGTCTTTATAAAGCGAAAGCCAAATAAAAAATATTCGTGCATTCACGGCAATTTTTCAGTGTTAAAATTGTAAATAACTTCTCTCCACTCCATTTTCCAAAGCCTCAAATAATAAGTACCTTAGCCATCCTGATTATTCGGGGCAAAAATACCATTTAAAATACAAATCCATTGGCTAAGAAAGTAAAAAAGGAAACTCCGTTAATGACCCAATACAATGCCATCAAAGCAAAGTATCCTGATGCCTTGTTGCTTTTTAGGGTGGGCGATTTTTACGAAACCTTTGGTGAAGATGCAGTGAAAGCCTCCAGGATTTTAGATATTATTTTAACCAAGCGCGGCGCCGGAAGTGACAGTGAAACTGAACTTGCCGGATTCCCGCACCACTCTCTAAATAACTATCTCCCAAAGTTGGTCAAAGCAGGTTGCCGCGTTGCTATTTGTGACCAACTAGAAGATCCGAAACAGACAAAAACCATCGTCAAGCGCGGGGTAACCGAACTGGTAACTCCTGGAGTGGCATTAAATGATGATATTTTACATTCCAAATCCAATAACTTCTTGGCAGCCGTCTTTTTTGGTAAGGATACAATTGGTATTTCTTTTTTAGATGTTTCCACAGGAGAGTTTCTGATATCCCAAGGCAATTCAGAATACATCGATAAATTACTCCAGAATTTTAGACCAAGTGAAATTTTGGTTTCAAAGCCGAAACGCAACGAGTTTAAAAACACATTTGGGACCGATTTCCATACGTTTTACATGGAAGATTGGGTTTTTCAGGATGATTATGCCAATGATACCTTGCTCAAACATTTTCAGACCAAATCTTTAAAGGGTTTTGGAATTGACGATTTGTTTGAAGGTATTGTCGCTTCAGGTGCGGTGTTGCATTATTTGAGCGAAACACAACATCATAAATTACAACACATCACATCTATTCAACGCATCACCAAAAATGATCATGTGTGGATGGATCGTTTCACCATAAAGAATCTTGAACTCTATCAGTCCTACAATCAAAATGCCGTAACCTTGATTGATGTGATTGACCGAACGATTTCTCCAATGGGAGGAAGGTTATTGAAACGATGGATGGCATTACCGCTCATTGATATCGAGAAAATTAATCAACGGCATGAAGTGGTTCAATATTTTTTGGATGACGCCATCGTTTTGAAAAAGATCCAAAATCAGATCAAGCATATTGGGGATATTGAACGGCTGATTTCTAAAGTAGCAACCGTCAAAATATGTCCGAGAGAAGTGGTACAGTTAAAAAATGCGTTGGAAGCCATTGTGCCCATTAAAACACTCACTCAAAATACGGGTAATAAAGCCTTGCAGCTAATTGGTGATAGTTTGGAGCTTTGTGAGGAGCTTCGCCAACGCATCAAAGCAACTTTAAATGAAGAAGCGCCCGCCAATATTTTAAAAGGAAACACCATTTCGTCTGATTTTTCTTCTGAACTGAAAGAGCTGAGGGCCTTGTCTACATCAGGAAAGGATTATTTGGATGCCATGCTAGAGCGCGAAGCTAAGCGCACGGGCATCACATCTCTTAAAATTGCGGCCAACAATGTGTTTGGCTATTATATTGAAGTGCGGCACGCGCATAAAAATAAAGTTCCTGAAGATTGGATCAGAAAGCAGACATTGGTAAATGCAGAGCGCTATATTACTGAAGAATTAAAAGAATACGAGACGAAAATTCTTGGAGCGGAGGAGCGTATTCTGGCCATCGAACAACAACTGTTTTCAGAATTGGTGACTTGGCTTGGCCAATTCATTAAACCTGTTCAGAAAAATTCAGCGTTAATTGCGCAGTTGGATTGTTTGTGTGGTTTTGCGCAATTGGCTTATGAAAATAAATACACACGTCCAGAAATCAACGATTCTTATGCGCTTGATATCAAAAACGGAAGACATCCGGTTATTGAAAAACAATTGCCACACGGCGAGCCTTACATTGCCAATGATGTTTATTTAGATAGAGATCAGCAACAAATCATCATGATTACCGGACCTAATATGTCGGGTAAATCGGCTATTTTGCGACAAACGGCGCTCATTGTACTCTTGGCTCAAATGGGAAGTTTTGTGCCTGCTGAGTCGGCTAAAATAGGGCTTACCGATAAAATCTTTACCAGAGTGGGTGCCAGCGATAATATTTCGATGGGCGAGTCTACCTTTATGGTTGAGATGAATGAAACCGCTTCCATTTTGAACAACATCTCTGACCGCAGTTTGGTGTTGTTGGATGAGATTGGCCGTGGCACTAGTACTTATGACGGGATTTCGATAGCATGGGCTATTAGTGAATATTTACACGAACACCCCAGCAAAGCCAAAACGTTATTCGCCACACATTACCATGAGTTGAATGAAATGACCGAAACCTTTGCGCGCATTAAAAACTTCAATGTGTCTGTAAAGGAATTGAAAAATAATGTGCTTTTCTTGCGAAAGTTGGTTGAAGGAGGTAGTGAGCACAGCTTTGGAATTCACGTGGCTAAAATGGCGGGAATGCCGCAACAGGTCATTCTTCGTGCGAATAAAATTTTAAAGCAGCTGGAAAAATCTCATAGTAGTGAAGAACTGACGGATAAGGTGCGGACTCTTGAAAATGACATGCAACTAAGCTTTTTTAATTTAGATGATCCTTTATTGGAGCAGATTAGGGAAGAAATTATCAACCTAGATATTGACGTCTTAACGCCAGTGGAAGCACTGATGAAATTGAATGAAATTAAGCGTATGTTGTTGAAAAAGAAACGGGCATAAAATTTTTGTTTTTTTTACTCAAAAAGGCTTTGCAATTCTAAGAAATATATTAAATTTGCCCTCGCAATACCGATAGGTATTGGAGCAACGTTCTTAAAATAATTGCACTAATGCGAAAATAGCTCAGCTGGTAGAGCGCCACCTTGCCAAGGTGGAGGTCGCGGGTTCGAATCCCGTTTTTCGCTCAACAGAGCAAAAAATGTTTCAGGCGACCGCTTCAATAGGAAGAGGTCACGGGTTCTCCCGACGCTTCGGGACCGTTTTTCGCTCAGTATAAAAGAAAGTAAAAGTATGGATTCCGTTGCTGCGGAACGTTGTTTTTAAATAATGAATACTTTGTGCACCTGCTCAAGTGGTGGAATTGGTAGACACGCCGGACTTAAAATCCTGTGCCCATTAGGGCGTGCGGGTTCAAGTCCCGCCTTGAGTACAGAAGAAAAGCCGAAACGAAAGTTTCGGCTTTTTTGTTTTATTGATACTGCAAAAAAAGACCCAACAGGTGTCAGGTCTTTAAAATATGTTGTAACTAAGTGTTAGATTAGTTGTCGTCACCAACAACTTCCGTTGCAGCACTATCAATAGCCTTGCCTGCTTCTTTGACTTCATTGGCGGCATTATCAATAGCTTTACCAGCTTTTTCTAAGGCACCTTCAGTTTTGTCAGCAACATCATCAGCAGTAGTTTCAATAGTGTCACCCATGTCATCTGCTTTCTTTTCTGTATCTCTACATGAAGTAAAAGTTAGGCCAAGTGCTACAACCAATACCGTACTTAATAATAATTTTTTCATCGTGATTATTTTAGTGTTAATTAACTGTGCAAATCTATGGAACTTGTGTGTCGCTCCAACAAAAGTATTAACATTTTTTTAAGATATCAAGCTCTTGTTTTATTTGTATGTGCGGATATACTCCATTATTTGTACGACTGCTCCTTTATTTTTTTTGATAAAAGCCTCGTTTAATTCGCCAAGCGCTTTTCTTTTGTTAGAATTTTCAACCAACGCATCAAGAGTATGTTTAAGTTCTAGACTGTTGCTAATAGAAACAACGCCCCCATTCGCTATCATTTGAAAGGCTTCTGGGAATTTCTTGTAGTTATTACCGATAATAATGGGAACGCCAAAAACAGCAGGTTCCAAAATATTATGAAGTCCCGTTTGTCCCATAGCACCACCCACATAAGCAATGTCTGCATAACTGTAAATCTTACTTAAAATACCAATTGTATCTACTACAAAAACCTGATAATCGGCAAGATTTTTACCCTCATTTTCTGAAAACAGTATCGTTTTTTTCTTAAGTTTTCCAGTAAAATCGGCTATTTGCTGTTTCTTAATAGTATGGGGCGCTATCAGGAATTTCACCTCTTTTGATGAAACCGAATTGATATAGTCTACAAACATGCCCTCATCCTCAGGCCACGAACTTCCAACAACTACGCATAGTTTGCCATCTTTAAAACTTTCAATAAATGGCAGATGATTATCCTGATGCAATTGATCCGAAACGCGATCATAGCGTGTATCTCCTGCAACTGAGACATTATCGAAATGAAGAGATTGTAATAAAATCTTTGAGCTTTCATTCTGAACAAAAATATGCTCAAATGTAACTAGAGCCTCACGCATGATGTCGCCATAAAATTTAAAGTAGGGCTGATCCTTTCTAAAAACAGCTGAAATAAGAATGGCTCTTAGGTGTCGCTTTTTCAATTCAGACAGATAATTGGGCCAAATATCATACTTTACAAAAATGGTGAGTTCAGGATGGACGAGTTTTACAAATCGTTTCGCATGGGCTGGAGTATCTATAGGAAGATATACCACCACATCTGCAACAGGAGTGTTTTTCCTTATTTCATAACCTGAAGGCGAAAAGAAGGTCAACACAATTTTATAATGCGGATGTGCCTCTCTGAGTTGTTTAAAAATGGGCAGTCCCTGCTCATACTCGCCAAGGGACGCGCAATGGAACCAAAAGGTTTGGTCATTGGCAGAGAGGTGTCCTTCTAAAATTTTAAAAGCTGTACTGCGGCCTTCTACTCCCAACTTAATTTTGTCATTAAAAAAAGCTAGAATTTTAAGAAAAAATTCGGCACTATGGAGCGCTATATTGTAGAGTAATTTCAACGAAAATGATTTGCGCTAAAATACATTTCTTTCTATTATTTTAGTTAAAAAACACCCTTGAATTTTAATTCTGTTAGTAGTGTAGGCAATGTATTATCGTGCTACAAACAAAATTAAACCTTTAGGAATGATTGGTATAAGCAGCACAATTTTGTAATTTCGCTACATCATAAAGCCATTGGGTTTTAATTATTCATTCCTACATAAAATTAGATGAAAAACATACAAATGGTTGATCTTAAGGGTCAATATCAAAAAATTAAGGACGTCGTTGATGCGTCCATAGCCCAAGTTCTTGACACTACGGCCTATATTAATGGACCTCAGGTACATCAATTTCAGAAAAATTTAGAAACCTATCTCGGGGTCAAACATGTCATCCCTTGTGCCAATGGCACCGATGCTTTGCAGATTGCCATGATGGGCTTAGATTTAAAGCCAGGTGATGAAGTTATTACGGCTGATTTTACATTCGCTGCCACCGTTGAGGTCATTGCGTTATTGCAGTTGACACCGGTTTTGGTTGATGTAGATCCAAACAGTTTCAATATAGATGTTGAGGCTATTAAAAAGGCAATCACCCCAAAAACGAAAGCGATTGTTCCGGTACATTTGTTTGGTTACTGTGCCAATATGGAAGCCATTATGGAAATTGCCGAAGCGCATAATTTATATGTGATAGAAGATAACGCGCAGGCCATTGGTGCCACTTATACCTTTAGCGATGGTAGAAAGGCACAAGCAGGGACAATTGGCCATGTGGCTTCAACCTCCTTTTTCCCATCCAAAAACTTAGGGTGCTATGGTGACGGTGGTGCTATTTTTACGAATGATGATGCGCTTGCCCATCGTTTGAGAGGCATCGTGAATCATGGCATGTATGAGCGTTACCATCATGATGTGGTGGGCGTGAATTCGCGTTTGGACTCTATCCAAGCCGCCGTTTTGGACGCCAAGTTGCCACATCTTGATACTTACAATCAAGCACGTCGCAACGCTGCAAGAGCTTATAATGCGGCATTTAAAGATCACAAAAATATAACCATTCCGAGTGGTATCGATACCTGTAAAGGGATCTGTGACACTTGTGATTGTCATGTCTTTCACCAATACACCTTAAAGTTGAAAGGGGTAGACCGTGATGCCTTGGTGAAGCATTTGAATGAAAACGGGATTCCATGTGGCGTGTACTATCCAATTCCGTTGCACCTTCAAAAGGCCTATAAAGACGCAAGATATAAAGAAGAAGATTTTCCGGTGACCAATCAGTTGGTAAAAGAAGTGATTTCTTTGCCAATGCATACAGAGTTGGATGCAGATCAAATTGAATTCATCACCGCTACAGTTATTAATTTTATAAACTCCAATTCATAAATGGCAAAGGTTTTAGTTACCGGAGGTTTAGGTTTTATAGGGTCACATACTGTCGTAGAATTACAGGAAAAAGGGTTTGAGGTTGTTATTCTTGATGATCTTTCAAATTCTTCTATTGATGTTTTAGCTGGAATCACAGCCATCACTGGAAAAGCACCGCTATTTGAAAAATTGGATTTAAAAGAAAAATCTAAAGTGGAATCATTTTTTGAAAAGCATCAGGATATTGTTGGTGTGATCCATTTTGCGGCAAGCAAAGCGGTTGGAGAAAGCGTTGAAAAACCGTTGTTGTATTATGAAAACAACATTAACACCTTGGTTTACGTGCTGAAATCAATCTTGCAATTACCAACCCAAAATATTATTTTCAGTTCTTCATGCACGGTTTACGGACAGGCAGATCAGATGCCCATTACCGAATCAGCACCTATAAAAATGGCAGAATCCCCTTATGGAAACACCAAACAAATTGGTGAGGAAATCATTAAAGATACTTGTAAGGTGAACACTAATTTGAATGCGATTGCACTGCGTTATTTTAATCCGATAGGGGCGCATAAAAGCGCAAAAATTGGCGAATTACCAATTGGTGTGCCTCAGAATTTAGTGCCTTTTATCACACAAACAGCTGCAGGATTACGGCAGGAACTTTCGGTTTTTGGAAATGATTATCCAACGTCTGACGGTACCTGTGTAAGAGATTATATTCATGTTGTGGATCTGGCAAAAGCACATGCAGTGGCTTTGGAACGATTACTGGGGCAAAATAATACGACAAACTATGAGACTTTTAATGTGGGAACAGGAACGGGGAGCACCGTTTTGGAAGTCATTCAATCTTTTGAAAAAGTTTCAGGTAAACAATTGAATTACAAATTTGCTCCAAAACGTGAAGGTGATGTCATCCAAGCGTATGCTGATACGACGAAAGCAAATACAGATTTAGGCTGGAAGGCAGAAAGCAATCTGGATGAAGCCCTCTTATCTGCTTGGAAATGGGAAAAACACCTTAGAAACATCTAAAATAAAATAGTATGAATAAATCAATCCTTCTTTGTTGTCTTTTAGTGACGGCCTTCGTCTTTGGACAAAACACGTATTTGCATTGCGGAAAATTAATTGACACCAAAGAAGGTAAAGTTTTGACCAACAAAACGATTATCGTTTCAGGTACCAAGATCATGGCTATTGAGGATGGTTTTTCGAAGCCTAAATCTGATAAAGATATTCTGATTGATCTGAAAAATAAAACAGTGATGCCAGGACTTATTGATATGCATGTTCATATTGAAAGTGAGACCAATCCTGGAGCTTATCTTGAAAAGTATACACTTAATGACGCCGATATCGCCTTCAATGCACAACATTTTGCAGAGGTGACATTAATGTCTGGTTTTACAACGGTCAGGGATTTAGGAGGTTCAGGCGTCAATGTCGCTTTAAGAAATGCGATCAATGCTGGGAAAGTTGACGGTCCTCGAATCTTTACTGCCGAAAAAGCTTTGGCTACAACAGGTGGTCATGCTGATCCTTCCAATGGTTCCAAAGACGACTTGGTGGGTGATCCAGGACCCAAAGAAGGTGTTGTCAATGGTGTGGATGACGCCAAAAAAGCAGTGCGTCAACGTTATAAAAATGGAGCTGATTGGATAAAAATTACAGCTACTGGTGGTGTTTTGAGTGTTGCCAAGAGCGGACAGAATCCGCAATTTACTTTAGAAGAAATCAAGGCTATTTGTGAAACGGCCAAAGATTATGGGTTTTATGTGGCTGCACACGCCCATGGTGATGAAGGCATGCAACGTGCCATCCTTGGTGGTGTTAAAACTATTGAACACGGCACCTTGATGAGTGAGCAAACCATGGAACTGATGAAAAAACACGATGTGTATTTGGTGCCCACTATTACCGCTGGAAAATCGGTTTCAGAGAAAGCTAAAATACCAAATTATTATCCAGAAGTGATTGTTGGGAAAGCTTTGGATATCGGACCTAAAATTCAAGATATGTTTGGAAGAGCTTATAAAAGTGGCGTAGGGATTGCCTTCGGTACTGACGCTGCTGTATTTGCACATGGTGAAAATGCAAAAGAATTTGGCTATATGGTGGAGGCAGGAATGCCAGCCATTAAAGCGATACAAAGTGCAACGGTTACCAATGCCATGCTTCTTAAAATGGAAGCGCAAATTGGGCAATTAAAAGGCGGATTTCTAGCTGATATTGTCGCAACAAATGACGATCCAACATCTAATATTGATACTATGACTAACGTTGTTTTCGTCATGAAAGAGGGTAAAATATACAAACAATAGGTGTTTTAGCGTTTCGCATCCTGTAATCATCAATCCATTCAGTTGTGAATATGGCAATGAAAACAGGTAATAATTGTAGGTGTCATAATTAAGCTGTTGACTCACATGGTTTTAACTCTAATAGCTTGCGTTTCTGCGTTGGAAGTTGTTTATTTGTAAGTAATGATAACTGACAAGCGGCAGTTGATGACAACAATACCATTATTTTTTTGTGAGAAGAATTAATTGTTTTGTAATTGAATTGTCCGATAAACGAAAGAACACATGAAACTGATTAGCATTAGAAGAGAAACAAAAGCTGAAGCCCGATTTACACCAAAAATGGGAGCATTGGTAACCAATGTTACCTACATCAAAAAGCAATTTTTGAGTATTCCTTTTAAAACACTCCATAAATACAGAGAAACGTACTATGGAAAAGTTAAGGATTGTGAAGAGTGCAACCTTACAGCTTAAAAGATAGTTAAGCCTCATGAAAATGAGGCTTTTTTTATGCGCTTAATTTTTTTGTTTCTTTTGGGTGAAACTTGCGATGATCAATAAAATCATCCCAAAGCTTACAGACATATCAGCAAAGTTGAAAATACCTGTTCTAAAAACCCCTCCTAGGTCAATATGGAAAAAATCAGTAACTGACCCATACATAAACCTATCAAATACATTGGCAATGCCGCCACCAATAATACAACAAAAGGCGATGAGACTCAGTCTGTCCAAAGTTTTATTTGTCAGTATATAATATATCACACCTCCCAATACAATGACTGGTAGGATGAGCAATAAAATCCATTTTAAAGTCGGACCCAAATCACTTCCCATGCCTAAGAAGGCGCCTTCATTTTCTACCTTGGTCATGATAAAAGTGTCACCGATGAGCTCGATAACCTCATGTTGTCCAATTTTAGCTCTGACAATAAATTTCGAAATTTGATCTAGGGCAATATTGGCAACAATCAATAAGATGATGCTTAAGTTTCTTGATAATTTCATCGGCTATAAATTAGGGGTAAAGGTTGCTGCTGCAGTTTGCGCCTCTCGGTCAATCTTTTTGACCAATCCTTGAAGTACGTTCCCAGGGCCAACTTCAGTAAACAATACGGCACCATCTGCAATCATTTGCTGTACAGATTGCGTCCAGCGCACAGGAGCTGTCAATTGCGACATTAAATTGGCTTTGATATCGTTTTCATTAATGACCGCTTTGGCAGTGACATTTTGATAAATTGGGCAATTTGGTTTACTAAATGGTGTGTTTTCAATAGCAGCTGCTAATTCTTCTCTTGCAGGTTCCATTAAAGGAGAGTGGAATGCACCACCAACTGGCAATACTAAAGCGCGTTTGGCTCCAGCTTCTTTCATGGCTTCACAAGCGCGATTAACCGCGTTTACTTCTCCAGAGATCACTAACTGTCCTGGACAGTTATAATTTGCCGCCACGACGATGCCTTCAATAGTTCCACATATTTTTTCAACAAGGACATCTTCAAGTCCTAAAACAGCAGCCATGGTACTTGGTTTCAATTCACAAGCTTTTTGCATCGCCAAAGCGCGTTGTGATACGAGTTTTAAACCATCTTCAAAAGTTAAAGTGCCGTTGGCCACCAAGGCTGAAAATTCACCTAAGGAATGACCTGCAACCATATCTGGTTTGAAAGTGTCACCCATGGTTTTTGCCAAAATAACTGAGTGTAAAAAAATGGCCGGTTGGGTAACCTTCGTTTCTTTAAGATCTTCTGCAGAGCCTTCAAACATAATATCAGTGATAGAAAAGCCGAGAATGTCATTGGCTTGTTCAAAAAGTTTTTGGGCGATGGAGGATTTTTCGTAAAGTTCCAATCCCATTCCTGAAAATTGGGCGCCTTGTCCAGGAAATATATATGCGTTTATCATAGGTTCATTTTAGTGGTGCAAAAATAAGAATATTTTTTTAAGGCGTGAGACCGCTGCTTTTAGATTAAAGAACCAATACCGGTCTCCAATAAAATGCGAAATAGAAAAATAAACGCTGTTTTTATAAGATCATCTGCTGAGGATATTAGCAACTAAATTATCTAATACTAGTCATTATCAATAGTTTTAATGATCTTGGCAGGATTACCAGCTATAACCACATCATCTGGAAAACTTTTTGTAACCACAGATCCGGCACCAATGACCACATTATTCCCAATGGTGACACCTGGACAAATTGTAGAATTGCCACCAATCCAAACATTATTTCCTATAGTAATGGGTTTCGCATATTCCAAACCATTGTTCCGTGCTTTAAACTTTAATGGATGGGTTGCCGTATAAATTTGAACGTTGGGACCTAACATGGTGTTGTTTCCGATTTTCACAATACCCACATCTAAAATGCAGCAGTTGAAGTTCATGTATACATTTTCTCCCAATTGAATATTATAACCATAATCACAATAGAAGGGAGGTTCTATATAAAGGTTTCTAGATGGGCTGTCAAAGAGAGTTTCAAGCAAGTCTTTTCTATTCGGCGTTTCATCGGGATGCGAAGTGTTGTAGTTGCCAAATGAAATGCGCGCTTGTCTTCTGTCTGCAACCAATTTTTCATCGGTTGGGTCATACATATCGCCAGCAATCATTTTTTCCTTTTCGCTTTTCATTTTTAATACTTCGGAATAATTTATAATCCAATGATGGCCGCTTCGGCACAACGTTCCCCATCCATAGCTGCTGAAACAATGCCGCCCGCATAACCCCCACCTTCACCGCAAGGGAATAAATTGGCAATTTGAGGATGTTCCAAACGCTCATTCCTAGGGATGCTCACAGGAGAAGAGGTGCGTGATTCTACCCCTATAATATTGGCTTCTTCAGTGTAAAAACCTTTCATTTTTTCGCCAAATATCTTAAATCCGTTTCGCAAACGTCCGCCAATTAATTTTGGAAGCAAGGAATGCAAGGGCGCCGATTTCAATCCGGGTTGATAGGAGGTAGGGTTGAGGTTTGCTGACAGCTTTCCTTCTACAAAGTCTGTGAGACGTTGTGCTGGGGCTACTTGACTTCGGCCACCAGAGGTAAATGCTAACCGCTCCAAATCTTTTTGATATTCCAAAGCTTTTAAAACCCCAAAGTGTTCATATTTATATAAATCTTTATCGGCATTAATTTCAACAACAATCCCAGAATTTGCAAATTGATTGTTGCGTTTGGATGGCGACATACCGTTTACGACTACTTCTCCATTTGCGGTTGCGGCCGGCACAATAAATCCGCCAGGACACATGCAAAAGGAATATACACCTCTCTCATTGACCTGATCTACCAAACTATAAGCTGCAGCAGGTAATAAGGGGTCACGCTCATCACTACAACTGTATTGGATTGAATCGATAATATGTTGCGGATGTTCTACACGCACGCCCATGGCAAATGATTTGGCTTCCAATGCAATGTTTTTTTCATGAAGCAAATAAAAAATATCGCGTGCCGAATGCCCTGTGGCTAAAATGACGCGCTCTACGTCCATGGCTTTGCCATTGTGAAGGACAAGTGTTTTGATGTTCTGGTCTTTGATGATAAAGTCAGTGACTTTGGTTTCAAAGTGAATTTCGCCACCGAAATTTAAAATAGTTTCGCGAATATTTTGAACCACTTTAGGCAGTTTATTGGTGCCGATATGCGGATGCGCATCAATCAAAATTTGATCTGTCGCCCCGTGAAATACTAAGTTTTCAAAAATGCGACGTACATCACCACGTTTCAAACTTCTGGTGTATAATTTACCATCGCTGTAGGTGCCGGCACCACCTTCTCCAAAACAATAATTGGAATCTTCATTCACAACATGGTCTTGGTTGATCGCTTTTAAATCACGACGTCTATCCTGCACATTTTTTCCACGTTCCAAAACAATCGGTTTAAAACCCAATTCAATACAGCGCAATGCGGCCCACATTCCTGCCGGACCAAAACCTATAATGTGGACCGGTTTTGCTTTGGAAACATCTTTGTAATCAAAGTGATAATCTGACGTTTCAGGAACAGGTTCATTGATATAAACGGCGACTTTATAATTGAAAATAATTTGTTTTTTTCTGGCATCGATTGATTTACGAAGTATCTTAACTCCCGAAATTTCTTCACTCTGCATCCCGAGAAATTCAGCTGATTTTCGCGTTAGAATATCAGGATAGTTTTCCTCTTGAAGCGTTACCCGAAGCTGAATGTCTTTTATCATGCTGCAAAATTAATTAAAAAGCGGCTAGAATGAACCGATGGGAATTTATTCTTTTGACGCCTTCCCATAAAACGGTCTCTAGATAATGACGTAGTTGCTATTCTTGAAAACAGTTATTCATCAATGTTTTCCATTTGTGAAGAAATAAACGGAATCCTTGGGGCTAAAAAATACCCGGTCAAACTCGCGAACAATATGGGGATAAAATAGGTAAAGCCCGTTAAGGTAGCCAGTAGGATAGTGGTACTCATTGGGGTTCTGGTCACACAGGCATTAATAGCAGCCATACAACTGACGATGGTTAGAGATAAGCTGATGGAAGGCAGAAATTGGTGAATGATCAACCCTAAGGTAGCGCCACAAAAGAACAACGGAATAATAAATCCACCACGCCACCCTGAGGTTACAGTAATGGCGATGGCTATTATTTTAAAAGCCAAAATGGCGATCAGTAGGCTTACTGAATAATCCCTAACCAGCAATTCACTGATTTCATGATGTCCAAAATACCGTGTAATTGGGAGATAGAAAACGATAATGCCAAGCGCAATTCCGCCGATGGTCGTCTTTACATATATGGGGGCTTGTAATTTTCCAAAAGCCGATTTAAAAAACTTCGTACAAAATATAAACAGCCAACCCACAAAGGTGGCGCTTATTGCAAACAATATGGCGTAGGCAAAATCAAACTTATCTTGCATTTCATAAGAAGGTAAATTCCACGTAGGACCGATACCTAAATGTACAATGAGGGCAAAAATGATATAGCTAAAAGAACTCGCCACAAAAGCCGGAATGATCGCTTTGTAATACTCTACAGCGTGTTTATGGTGCAAAATTTCGAGAGAGAATAAACTTCCGCCTAATGGCGCACCAAATAAGGCTGTAAAGCCAGAAGCCATACCCGCAATACTCATGGAGCGGAGTTCTTCCCCTTTGAGCCGGAATAGCTTTCCCAACCAAGTGCCTGTTGATCCGGTTACTTGTACTAGTGGGGCTTCAGGCCCGAGACTTCCACCTGATGCAATACATAGCAGTGAAGATAATACCATGGAAGGGTTGTTTTTAGGATCTAACCTTCCTTTATTAAACCGGATGTTGTTCACAATAAGATGGATTTCTCCAGGGTCTCCAATAAAATGAATAACCAATCCCGCCAATAAACCACAAATCGCCATTGTAGGAATGACGAGCCAACCTTCAAAAAAGGACAGCTGATGGGTCAAAAATTCAAGGACAATCCAGTAGACGCTCGCAATGATACCGCCAAATAACCCGAGAAGAGCCCAGAGTATAAATTTCCTGCTGAATACGAAGGGATTAAATTGAATGGGTTGGTCTAGAATATTGAGATAGGTGACTAACTTCCGTCTTCTTTTAAGCTTCACTGGTCAGGTTTTATCTTCTTTGATAGGTGATGAATGAAAACGAATACTTATGATGCTCATCTTTTTGATGCAGTTTAGTCTGTGTTTCTTTCCAAACTAAGGGATCAATTTTTGGGAAAAATGCGTCGCCATCAAAACTTTCATGAACTCTAGTCAATTCAATGTTATCAGCATAGGGAAGGGCTTGTTTGTAAATTTCGCCACCGCCAATGATAAAGGGCTGCACATCATTTTTTGCCGCATCGAGGGCATCTTCTAAATTATGAACCACAATAACACCGGTGGGCACTGTGTAATTTTGCTGGCGAGTTATGACAATATGTGTTCTATTGGGAAGTGGTTTGGAAAAACTTTCAAAGGTCTTTCTTCCCATAATCATGCAATGGTTAGAGGTCAAAGTTTTAAAACGCCTCAAATCATCCCCCAGGTGCCAAATCAATTCATTGTCCTTGCCAATAGTATCATTTTCTCCTGCCGCAGCGATGAGGGTAAGATTTTTACGAACCTTCGTTTTTTTTTCTGGACTGATTGCTGTTTCAATTGGATATGGTTTCTCAATTGGGTTTGTTTTTTCAACCTCTGTCTCAAGTTTCGAAATGCGCTCCTTTTGCTGAGCCACTAGTTTGCTAAGTTGTGCTTCTTCCCACTCTTTGCCCATAAATTTATGGGTGACAAATACATTGAATAGATGGATGAAAAAAATAAATAACCACGCTAAAATGGCAAATACGAACCAATCCAATCCAAAAATCTTTGTTTGCTCACCAACGCCTAAGACCGTGTTTAAAACAATAAGAAAAATGGCACCAATTAAAAAAATAACAAAGTGAAAATACAAGCGCTTTTTCTGTTTAATTCTGCGTTGCGCATTCTCAATAAGATGCATTTGCTCTTTATCGATTTGTGGTATAGATTTCTTTTTACCGAACATAGTGTTAAAATTTTATGTAAAGTTAGTTTTTTTTGACGACATCGAAAATGCGCTTCAAAAAACTTTAAATAGAGAACCATCTCAAAATATTGGCGCGTAAACTTATTGAAAATCACAGTAAAAGACGCTCATTAATTAACAATTCGGTAAAATAAGGACTGTTTCTTTCTTAAGTTCAATACATACGAAACCCAATTTTAAGAAATTGATAAATATGTGATTTTAGGGAAGTTGAATGGTCTGAGCCAGTGAATTGTTTTATACATTTGAGGCAAACTAATCAATTTCAATTATGGCAATTACAAAACAATATCTCAAAAACAAGTCTATTTGTAAAGTGACTTTTTCACTCCCTGCTAAAGAAGCTCAGAAAGTGAGCGTTTTAGGAAGTTTCAATGAATGGAGTGAGAGCGACGCTGTGCAGCTTAAGAAATTAAAGAACGGAACATTTAAGGGTACTGTGGACTTGCTAAAAGACCACTCCTATGAGTTTAAGTACCTTGTAGACGGCACGTTCATCAATGATGAGCAGGCAGATGCTTACAAACCGAATGTATTTGGCGGCGAGAATGCTGTTATAAATCTGTAGCTTAAATTTTATCCTATAAAAAAAGCGTTCTCCCTTAGGAAAACGCTTTTTAGATTTTATACTATTAGAATGAGCGTTATAATCTCATTTCTTAATAAATTGTTTGACCGCTGTTTTATCATCAACATACAATTTTATGAAGTACGTTCCACTTTGCAAGCTGGACACATGTATTGGTTTCTCTTCTAATTTTCCTCTCAATACAATCTGTCCTAAATTGTTTATGATAGCATACGTACCCTTACCGGCATTCCCCAAAGGCATTCTGATATTGAAGGAGTCTTCCACTGGGTTAGGGTAAAGTTTAATAGCGACACTTAGCGCCTTGTCATCAACTGTTAGGGTGCCTTCCAAAACGGCTTCGTACATCCCATTGCCATGCGTACCAATAAGTAAATGGTTATCTGACGGCCTATAAGCAAGAGAGCTCACCAAGGCCTGACCAATCAGTTCAGGAGCCTCTCTGATCCAATCTAGGTTTACAGGATCTGCCGTGCTATAGAGTCCGCGGGCGGTTCCGACAAAATAAATAGTTTCCCCTTTCACTTCCGCAATAGCAGCTGATCTAATGGAGTGTGCAGATAAATTACGCTCTACAAGAGCCCAGGTGGGTTGGGCTGAGGTGGCGTTGGTGGTCAGAAAAATACTATTGGTACCATAATTTGAATAGGTGGCCAAAACAATATCCTTATTGGTAGGATGGATGGCCAAACCAGTCACAATAGAAGGAAAACCAGTGGTAGCCGTCGGCGGTGTAATATCAGTTGCTAATGATAAACTGGCAGCATTTTGTGGATCGTTAAGTTTGTAGATATGACCTTGGTCTCCTCCCATTAACAAATAACTGCTGTTAGGATTATAGGTGCCTCTTGTGGTTGAAAATATTTCAAAATTATCAGCATGTGTAAAAACCGATGTAGTTCCCATGTTGGTCCATGTAAGCGTGGTCACATTAGAAGCATCGATTGTTTTGTAAAGGGTATTCTTTCCGGCATAATATAAGGCATTGTTATTATCAGGATCTAAATGAAAGTAGGTAACAAAATTACTCGTCGAACCTTCAGGGGCAATCGAAATATAGTCATCACAAACGCGCATAAAATCACCAAATTGAGAACCTAAGAATACTGGTAAGCATGGCTGATCTCTAGAAATTCCAACAGCTACACCATCGCCTCCGTAAATCCCAAATTGGGTGGTGAGGTCTGGCGTGCCCACAAGTGTGCCACCAGCCTTAGTACCATTATCCTGTGTGCCGCCAATCACTATGTCAGAGCCTGGAAGTGGATCAATGGCAACGTGATAATATTGATACGTTTGGTAGTTGTTATTCAAATTCTCCCAGCCTACTATGGATCGAGTAACATCAGTAGTTTTATGTACCCCACCATCTGTTCCTGAAAACAAAACACTCGGGTTGGTAATGCTAAATACCAAATCATGAATGTCTGGATGGTGCTCCACTTTTGTGCCTAGGTTGTAAATCTCGTAATTGTCTGCATTTTTATATCCTCCAATTCTGGTAAACATACTTTGGGTGGTAATATTTTCTATTTTGTAGGCATTGGAGCCACCTATCACTATAAAGTTTTCATTATCTGGTTTGACACTAATTTCCAAATCATAACCTTTTTGACTGGTAAATGGATCATTGCCGTCGGAGCATCCCGGCTCATCAGGGAGCTTGCTAGAATAATTGGTAAAAATTGAGGTAGATTGATCCCACATCCAAAGTTCTGCACCAACTATGGCTACTTTTTCACAATCGGAATTTTTTCCATTGTCAAAGATGGTATAGAGCTTGTCTTGGTTTGAAGGGGCTAGTGCTAAAACCAATCTCCCCGCAGGTTTAAATGAGGGCTCATTAAATCTGGTCCACGATCCATTTCCCGTTGGTGAGGTCCAAACACCTCTGGTTGCTGCGTCATTGGTACCAGAGAAACCCGCATACACACGTCCGTTGGAAGTAATCACCACATCAGTATGGCGGTTAGTAAACACACTTGAATTTTCAATTTCTGTAGTCCAAGAAGTCCCATTAAATCTTTTTATTTGACCCCCTAAGGCTGCATATAAATCGCCAGTTATAGGGTGCACTTCCAATTTGTAGGTAATATCGAAGGCTGAATCATAGGCCGTAAATTCTGAATTTGTATTTGGTATTTGCCTCCAGGTATTTCCGCCATCAATAGATTTCCAAATACCTTGTCCAAGATAAAAAGCCCCATCTAGGGCTGCTGAATTTCCGTTTCCTTCTCCTGTACCATAATACCAAATGTTTTCAAATCCTGCACGTGGGTCTTGTGCAAGTGAAGTCGCATTGTGGATAGCATCATTGGAAGAAACTTTAATCCAATTTGATCCTCCATTTATGGTTTTGAAAACGCCACCACTTACCGCTGCTGCTAAAATAGTATTGCCAGAAAGATCCGTCCGGTCTATAACGATGCTACGCGTTCTACCTCCAAAATTAGTGGGCCCACGGTTGATGTAATTGGTTTGAATTCTTCTAGCCATGGGATTGCTAGACCTGAATTTTGAATCTTCCGCTTGTCTGAATTCTTGACGTTTCTCACTGATTGGGACTTTGCCCGTAGCAGGATTGACCTGCCGGTAAAATTCATGAAGTTCTCTGGCTTCGTGATACAGGGCACGCTGTTCAGGAGTTTTTTTGGCACCTCGTTTAACTTCGCCAAAATTCTTTCTTTCAATTTTGTTTATAGATTTAGACTGTTCTTCTTGACAGTTGAAAATGAAAACTGCGACGAGCGCAATAAGCAATGTGAGACGTACTGATTTTTTCATAGTTTACATTTTTTTTAATCAAGTCCTGGATAAACATAGGGCTTCAGTAGCACTCTCAAGAACCGAACTTGTAATTCGTTTTAATTTTTTTGTATAATAGTAAGCTTAGGTGAGACCCATGATACATTTTAATTGGATGCACCCTCAAGGCTCACATAATATTGGCGGCAAGATAGTTATGAAAATACCTACGGACAAAATTTAAGAATAAATAAATGTTCAAATTAGATGGTTATTTGAGGCCCGAATGCTTTCGCAATTTGTTTTTCAAGTTTTGCCCTGGTGAAATGTAATGGTGATGTAATTAATTTTGGTGTGCAACACATTTTATAATGGTCATGTATTCAACATATTGGATTCCCAAATTACTCTGTAGACATCCCCTCAATGCGGGTATTCAAAAAAAGAAATGGTAGAAACATATTTAAAACGACCAACTTATCAGACCAATACATGATGCACTTGAATAGGGTTTCTATAACTATAAAGCACTATAAATTCAATATAATTAAAAAGGCCAACTATAAGAATGTTATTTTATTATTGCAGATGTGGTCTATATAATTAGGGACTCTCTAAACCGCAACAATCCCTTTAATGTGTGGATGCGGATTGTAGCCTTCCAAAGTAAAGTCTTCAAATTTAAAGTCGTGGATATCTTTAATCTCAGGATTTAAAATCATTTTTGGGAGTGGTCTGATGTCACGAGATAATTGCAACTCCAACTGTTCCATATGATTGTTGTAAATATGGGCGTCACCAAAGGTGTGGATAAAATCTCCTGCCTCATAACCGCAAACTTGGGCCATCATCATCGTGAAAAGGGCATAGGAACCAATATTAAAAGGAACGCCCAGAAAAATATCAGCACTGCGTTGGTATAATTGACAGGATAGTTTTCCGTCAGCCACATAAAACTGAAAAAAAGCGTGGCACGGTGGAAGCGCGGCTTTGCCATTTGCAACATTTTCTGAGAACGACTTTGAAGTATCTGGCAACACTGACGGGTTCCATGCGGAAACCAACATGCGGCGGCTATTAGGGTTGGTTTTTAGTGTGTCTACAATATCCTTAATCTGATCAATCTCATCGTTGTTCCAATTGCGCCATTGATGACCGTAAACGGGGCCAAGGTCGCCATTTTCATCTGCCCATTCATTCCAGATTCTCACGCCATTGTCGTTGAGGTAATTGATGTTAGTGTCGCCTTTTAAAAACCATAACAATTCGTATATAATGGATTTTAAATGTACTTTTTTGGTGGTGACCATGGGGAAACCTTCGCTTAAATCAAAACGCATTTGATACCCAAAAACACTTTTTGTTCCTGTTCCTGTGCGGTCTCCTTTTTGGTTTCCGTTCTCCAGTACATGTTTTACGAGGTCGTGATATTGTTTCATAGGCCTATTCCTGGAAAGGCAGGAATCTCATTAATTCATTAACTTAATTTGATAGAAAGTCAAAATTAAAAAAAACTGTAAACTGTTACTGAAATTTTCAGGAATGATATCAAAAGTTATCAACGGACAAGGTTTGGTTTTTTAAGTTTTTCCCTTCGGGGAAATGTCCGAAGGACAATGGGGCTTTTTACCCAATAATCATCCCCGCAATAGTTGCAGACAATAATGACGCAATCGTTCCGCCTATAAGCGCTTTCAATCCAAACTCAGATAAGGTTTTGCGTTGTCCGGGAGCTAAAGATCCTATGCCTCCAATTTGAATGCCGATGGATGCGAAATTCGCGAATCCACATAGCATATACGTGGCCATAATTATTGATTTTTCAAACTTCAAATGGGTTGCACTCGCTACATTTTTAAGTTCTGCCAGTTGGATATAGCCAACAAATTCACTCGCCGCCAATTTAATCCCCAACAACTGTCCCATAAGTGCCATGTCTTCTTTGGCAACGCCAATAAGCCACATTAATGGAGAAAAGACATACCCTAAAATAAACTCTAAGGATAAAGCCAAGTAAGGCGTATTATTGGCAATCAAAGTGTTTAAACCAGTCAAGCTACCTAATTTTCCAAAACCATAATTAATCATGGCAATAAAGGCGATAAACACCAAAAGCATGGCACCTACGTTGGCGGCTAATTTTAGACCTTCGGTAGTTCCATTGGCAATAGCGTCCAAGACATTAGAGCCAATATTTTCTTGAGTTACCTCAATGTCAGTATTGATTTCCTGTTGTTGAGGATATAGCATTTTTGAAATGACAATTGCTCCGGGAGCGGCCATTACAGATGCGGTTAAAAGATGCTTCGCATAAAATAGTTTTAATGCTTCGTCCTCTCCACCTAAAAACCCGATATAAGCAGCAAGAACTCCACCAGCCACGGTGGCCATTCCACCAATCATGACCAATAAAATCTCAGACTTGGACATTTTTTCAAGATAGGCCTTGATCATAAGTGGTGCTTCCGTTTGACCTAAGAAAATATTGCCAGCAACACTTAAACTTTCAGCACCTGAAATTTTTAATAGTTTGGTCAATACCCAAGCCATACCTGAAACTACTTTTTGAATAACTCCCAGATAAAATAATAAAGACGTTAATGCTGAAAAGAAAATAATGGTTGGCAATACCTGAAACAAGAAGATGAACCCGAAACTGCTGATATCCATCATGTCCCCTAGTAAAAACTCACTTCCTGCTTGGGTGAATTCCAATACCTTTACAAACATTTTTCCAACAATCTCAAATGCTTTTTGAACGAAGGGAATTTTTAAAACTCCAATAGCCAAGAGCAATTGCGCTGCAAGCCCAAAGCCTATGGTTTTCCAATTGATGGCTTTCCTGTTGTGACTTAAAAGAAACGATAGCAGCAGCAATACAAACATGCCCAAAGCACCACGCAGTAAACTTGACATGCTAAAACCTTGACTTGGTATGATACCACTAGTGGCCGCTTCAGTAACGACTAAAGTTTCTTTGGGAGTCGAAAATATATAGTTGATTTCTTTGTCTTGAAGCACCAAAGTCGAATCAGTTAATGTTTCGATTTTAAAACGGGTGATGTCTTCCGATGGATTATCGTAATAAAATATGAGAAGTTTGTTTTGGGTAATATAGCTGCCCTTTGTAATGCTGCTATCTCTTGCCTCTAAATAGAAGGTGAAGTCGCCATCTGTGAGTGATAGCACATCTGTTTCCTGATTGATGTTATAAAGATTTACACCTTGATCATTTTGGACAGCTTCAATCTGCCATGTCTTCTCTATGCTTTGTGCTATTATTGTTGTTATTCCAAAAAAAATAGCTATAAAAGCTAAAAAGAAGTGTTTCATCTGGTAGGTTGTTTAGCGTTTGGAAATTTCGTCTCTTACTTTCGCGGCTACTTCATAATCTTCGCTTAAGACGGCTTGTTCCAATAAAGAGTTGAGTTCTTCAAGGGTTTTATTCTTGTAATCATCATGAATGCTGGATTCTATTTCTTCAGCTACCAAATCGTCCAGAAGAATACTGTCTTGTTGTTCATCTTCTTTTTGCGGATTGACCTTTAAGTAGATTCCTGCTTTGTCCAAAATATTCTTATAAGTAAAAATGGGGGCTTGAAAACGCAGTGCCAAAGCAATAGCATCACTGGTCCGTGCGTCTATAATTTCTTCAATTTTATCACGCTCGCAAATCAAACTAGAGTAGAAGACGCCATCTACCAATTTGTGGATAATGACTTGTTTGACAATAATATCAAAACGATCAGCGAAATTTTTAAAAAGATCATGGGTTAAGGGACGTGGCGGACGGATTTCCTTTTCGAGGGCTATTGCAATAGATTGTGCCTCGAATGCACCAATGACAATTGGAAGTTTTCGATCGCCATCTACCTCATTCAATATCAAGGCATACGCACCATTTTGCGTTTGACTATAGGATATTCCCTTTATGTTCAATCGGACTAAACTCATATAAATAAAAAGCAAATAACTGTTTAAATAAGGACTTTACCAACTGTGATCCACATAATTTTTTTGTGAAGTCCCCTAACGAAAAAAGAATTTTGAAAATTTTTGCCACAAATACATGAACTCTTTTAAGATATGAGTCATGTATTTGTGGCAACTATTTTATGTACCAGTCGCATTGCTGCTACAAGTTAATAAATTTAAGCGTTTTGAACCTTAAATTCCTTTAATTTTTCTATGAGTTTTGGAACAACTTCAAAAGCATCACCAACTACACCGTAGTCTGCGGCCTTGAAGAATGGCGCTTCCGGATCTGAGTTGATCACCACTTTGACCTTAGAGGCGTTGATACCTGCTAAATGTTGGATGGCGCCAGAAATACCAATGGCAATGTATAAGTTTGAGGCTACTGGTTTCCCTGTTTGGCCTACGTGTTCTCCGTGAGGTCTCCAACCTAAATCTGACACTGGTTTTGAACATGCTGTGGCTGCTCCTAAAACCTCTGCTAATTCTTCAATCATTCCCCAGTTTTCAGGACCTTTCAATCCGCGTCCACCAGAAACTACAATTTCAGCATCTGCGATAGTCACGGTATTTGTGGCTTTATCAACAGATTCCACATGAACGCCGTTTTCTGGGATGGAGGGTGAAAACTCTTCAGCAGCTGCAGGTCCCGAATTTTCTTTTAATCCAAAAGCATTTTTCGATACGCCAACAATTTTTACATCGGTATCAATAGTTGTAAAATTGAATGCCTTATTGGTAAAAGCGGTTCGTTTTACTGTAAATGGGTCCGCGCTTGTTGGCGCTTCTACCACATTGGAAGCATACCCTGCATCTAAACCTACGGCCAATAATGGCGCAAGATATTTACTGTCTGCGCTTGAGCTTACCACCACCACTTTCGTGCCTTCTTTCTCAGCAGCTTGTTTGATAATGTGAGCGAATGTTTTGGCATTAAAAGCATCCAATTTTGAATCGTTTACCTTTAATATTTTATCAACGCCATAGGTTCCCAATTCTGAAACATCATCGGCATTAATTGTAATTGCAGTTACCGTGGTTCCCATTTGGTCAGCAACGGCTTTTGCATAAGAAGCCACTTCAAAAGCGACTTTCTTGAATTTTCCTTCTTCTGATTCTGTATATACTAAAACTGACATAATTTTCTATTTTTT
>NZ_LZRN01000013.1 GCF_001678675.1 Gelidibacter algens | reverse complement strand
TATATTTTTATAACTATTTATTGACAGAAGATTAAATTCTTTATTAATGCTTTCATCAATTTTCCTTTCAATATTTGAAGCGTAGCTACTTAAATGACTTTCTTTTATATAATTTTCAGTTCTGTCATCTATTTTTAAATACTTATAAACTTCAGGAGTAGACACTTCAATTAGTTTTAACACCTTATGTTTCACCATAGGGTCCGTAACCATACTTGAATTAATAGAGTAGATTCGTATAAAGGAGTAAGCTATAAACCTCTTATCGTTTTGATTTAAATCATTATTAAATAGGTCGGTATAACTAGCATTTTTCTCTTCAGTTTTGTTTATAAAAGAAATCACTAATGAAGACAACTTACTTAAAAACTCTGTTGAATTTTTAAATGATTTAGCATTGATAATTAACTTATCTATTTCTAAAATACTTACTCCTAACATAACTGATTAATTAAATTATTAAATTTGCCTTATTCAAAAACCTCCCGCAAACAACTCTGCATCAACCGCTCACTTTGTTCTTGACTTTGTTTTACTTCCTGCTCCAACGCATCACATAAACCCATTAAAGCATTTACATTTTGGACAATGGCTTTTTGTTCTCGGAATGGAGGTAATGGAAATAACATTTTATGAAGAGATTGACCCGTCAAATGTTGTATCCCAGCTCCTGTAAAATATTGCTCTATTGATCGATTGCTATCAAGTAACCATAAATATGAAACAAATAAATTTGGATCGATAAGCTCATCAATAAATCTTACTCTATGAAGAGCTTTTTGAATCATGATTGGGTAATCTTTATCCCAAATAGAAGCTCTTCCTGGATAGCCACCTTCACAAATAAGCACATCTCCTTTCTTAGCTGAAAACTTTTCAAATTCATTTTCTTCAAATTTCATTTCTTTAACATCATTCATATCAATTGAAAACCAGCGGACATTTTGATTTCTTAAATATGGCTTGTAAGTACCAGTATTTTTATTTCTATCTAACATTTTACCAAGTGAATGAATCGAGACTTCTCCAATTCTACACCAAACCCATCCATCAGGCAATTCATAAGGAATTTCGTCTTTAGTAATTACAGGTAATGCTTTTTCCTTTTTTATCTTTTTGTCCTTTATAAGTTGTGCTTTCTCCATTTGGATGCGCTTTAATAAGATGCTGGCATCTTCTCTCTCAGGATTATTTACTCGCCAGTGTGCGGTGAGTTTTCCTTGAACAGCCAGTTGCAAAACCGTTTCCCGTAACTTTTTAATGTTTTTGGTTTCATTAAAGAAGCTTTTAAAATGTTCTTGTAAATACGCCCATTCTTGGTTTGCATTATTGGTAGTGAGTTGCTGTAAGGCAGAGGTAACAAAATCTTCTTTTAAAGAAATGCGTTCGAGGGTCAATTTCTCTAATTGCTCAACTTCTTTAAAAAGAATTTCTACGACGCGGACGATTTCTTTTTGTTCCTCTAAGGGAGGAAGTGGTATTTTAAAACCCTTAATATCAGACATTGAAATATTATCATTTGTCGAATTTTTAGCTTCTTCAATAACATCTTGAATTAATTTGGTTGGGATAACACAATTAATATAAGCTTCATAAATAGGCATGAATATTTTGATTGTTGCCACTCGTTGGTTGACAACCATAATTTCTGGAACTTCATTGACAAATAAACTTTTGCCAACGGTTCCGCCAGTCATAGCAATTAATATGTTTTTGTCTTCCAAAACATAGGATTCTAAATCATTTGTATATAAATGCCTGACTATCTTATGATTTTTAAAACCATTTTCATCAAAATCAGATATGCGAATTACTCTTGCTCCATCATCAATATAGTTTGCGCTTTTAAATGCGAAACCACCATTAATGGAACTCAGTTCGGCTAATTTATACCAACTCCAACTTTCTGGTATTACATAAGGAACTTCACCCTTACTTATTGATGATAAAGATTTTTCAACTTTTATCCTTTTATCCTTAATAAGTTGAGCCTTTTCTTTTTCAACTTTTTTCAGCAATTCTGAAACAGGTTCAATATCAATATTGTTTTTTCTCCAATTTGAAGTCAATTTGCCCTGTATGGCTAATTGTAGAATCAAGCCTTTAATCTCTTGTGCGTTTTTAGGGTGAAGCGTTAAGTCCTTAAAATGTTGTAGTAGTTGCATCCTATTTTAAAGCTTCAGTTAATACATTAATAATCTCGTCTTGAATGGATGAAATCTTCTTCTCGGTGGCTTCAAATTTTGCCAATAATTCTTCTGGGCTTGCTAAATCGTCTGCTTCTTGGTGTGGGTTTTTTATATCAAGATTAAAGTTCCGCTTCTTTATGTCATCAATAGATACTTTCCAAGCGTTTTCATTCTCCTCTCGATTATCCCACCACGCTTTTTCTAAATCAAACTCTTTAATATGAATAGGTTTACCTTTATTATAGCTTTTTACACCTTCTGGATAAGGATGTTCAAAATACCAAATATCTTTAGTTGGGGTTCCCTTTTCAAAAAACAATAAATTGGTTTTAATACTGGTATAAGGGTTAAATACGCCATTTGGTAAACGCACAATGGTATGCAGGTTACAACGCTCTAATAACTCTTCTTTTAAACGTGTTTTCATGCCTTCGCCAAACAAGGTGCCATCGGGTAAAACAATGGCGCAACGTCCGTTGTTTTTTAGCAACTTAATAATTAAGGCTAAGAATAAATCGGCAGTTTCTTTAGTTCTAAACTTTTGAGGGAAGTTGGTTTCGGTACCATCTTCTTCCACCCCGCCAAACGGTGGATTGGTAACAATAATATCCAACTTATCTTTTGCGCCCCAATCGGCATAAGGTTTGCTCAGTAAATTATCGCGTCGTACCGCTGGCAAATCAAAGCCATTCAGCATCAAATTGGTGGTACACAGTAAATGCGGTAATGGCTTTTTTTCAACCCCTCGTATCGAGTTTTGCATGATCTCTCTATCTTTAGGCGTCTTTACTTGCTCACGGATATGGTCAATGGTGCAAGTTAAAAAACCGCCTGTTCCGCATGCAGGATCAAGAACACTTTCACCCAATTGTGGGTTGATCATATCTACCATAAATTGCGTAACGGCTCTTGGGGTGTAATATTCCCCTGATGATCCTGCCGATTGCAATTCTTTTAAAATGGTTTCGTAAATATCATTAAATAAGTGACGCTCGGTTGTGCTATTAAAATCAATCTGATCAATAACATTAATGACCTGACGGAAGAGCGTCCCGTTTTTCATATAGTTATAGGTATCATCAAACACCGAGCGGATGATATGAGCTTGCGGACTTATAGTTATATCTAAATCTTTAAGTGCCGGGAATAATTTATTATCTATAAAATCCATCAAAGCATCACCAGTTAGACCTTCATCATCTGCTGCCCAGTTTTGCCATTTTAGATTTTCAGGAATTGGCGACTCATAATTGTCTAAAGTGATTTCCCATTCTTCTTCTTTGTCGGCAAATATTTTCATAAATAGCATCCATACCATTTGTGAGATGCGTTGTGCATCGCCATCGACTCCTGTATCCTTACGCATGATGTCGCGTATGCCTTTTATGTTTGTTGTTATGTTACTCATTAGGTTTTTTAAAATCTTTGATTAATATATTGTGCGGCCTCTGTAATATCAATTTCCTGTGAAGAGTTGCCACTTCTTACATAGAATTTTTTAGACTTATTTCCGTTTTTATCGGTAACTTCAGTATATAATGGTCTTAAACCTTGTTTAATATCACAAACGCAAATTTCTACCTCATTAACTTCCGGAAAAGAGACTGTTAAATTGTTTGTGGCAAATTCAATTCCGTACGCGTGATTCACTAAATTTCTTAAATGCAACTCAAATTCATCTTTGGTGCCACTCGTCAGCGTTTTAAGGTCATTTTCTAGACCTATGACTTCCAATTCGTCCGTTATTCCCATGACCAATGTACCTCCTTGACCATTAGAAAATGCAGCCAAGGTTTTTAGAACCACTTCTTCAAGTTTTTTGTTCACCTTATTTTCCCGCATGTCATAACGCAAAGTGGTTTTAAATTCCACTTGACTGTTTTCTCCCGACAAAATCATTTCGACAATATCCATGTCAAGTGATGCATAGTTTGTTTCAGTGATGTTATTTAGGAATTCATTAAGTTCTTTAGCCAAAAGGATTCTTCGTTTTTCTAAAAACAATTCAAAATTCTCCATTTTCCACAACTCTTTATCTTGTGGAATACATTGTTTCTCCAAAGCGTCTGGAAATTCTATTGAAGTATCTTCTAAATAACCTTCAGCGAGATGATTGCTTTTCTTTCGATTTGCAAGTTGTGTTAATATGGCTCTATTTGTAATTTCCTGTGCAAGACTATATTTAACTCTATTGTTTCTATTATATCCTTCCAGCTTTAATAGCGAGTATGGAAAAATATGATCCCATTCGAGTTCGTATTTTTTACCCATATTTTTACGAATATTGATGCCTGTTGTGAAACAAATAGCACCTTTACTTTTAAAATAAAAATTCATTAATCCCCAAAGTGCATGGCTTATACCAACACCAACAAATTCGTCCTTACTTATTTCCAAAGGACGTTCTGCTGCAATAATGCTTAACAATTTATCAAATGGATTTTCATCTTTGGCTACAATGCCTATGTCTTTATCTAGTTTCTGCTGTAACTGACTAACATAACGTTGACGAATTTGAGAATAATAAAACCATTTTATTACTTTCTTAATTTCTAATTGAGATAATTTTTTTGGACCCTTATTATATGCGTAAACTATAATTGGTACAAACGCATATACGGAGTTCACTTCTTTGGTATGGTCAATATATGCTTGACTTTTTAATACATTAAAAACATAATCCAAAACATCTTCATCCAATCGTTTCCATGCTGCCTTTATATGTTCCTTATTATCTTGACTGTGCAACTTGTCTAATTTAGAACCCATATTATGCAAAATTCCCAATAATACATAGACAATAAAGTCAAGCTTAAAGACAAAACCATGCTTTTCTAATTCGACCAGCTTCTTTTTAAACAAATCTCTAGCTTCAGGCCAATAACCTGATATTTGAGCTAAAGCCAATTCGGCGTCAGTTAAATTAACACCACTTGCATTCACAATATAAAATATATCTATTGCCTCTTTTAATGAAGCTTTTGGTGGTATAATTTGTTCTTGAAAATCACGATCCTTAATTTTTTCTATCGCTCTAAAATTATCATCTATAAGATCAGATTTTTCTCTTTCCACTCTTTCTCCATCCAATTTCAATTCTAATTTCTGAATGACATCACGATAACGTATTTTTGCTTGAAAAATATCAGTAATGTTAACCCATAACGGATCATTTTCCATCACTGTAATTTTATAATATTCAAGTGCAAGCGTTTCAACATTAACATATAGGTTTCTAATGTCAACCAAGATCTCATGTTTTTTATAATAGGGTGGAATATTTCCAGTCATCAACATATACAACGTGGTAATGCGCTGTTGCCCATCCAATATCAATTTAACAGCTCCTTGACGTTCATCATACTTATGCGAACCTTTTAATTCTGGAGGATAATTGGTTTCCCATGTTAACATTGTGCCAGTGGGATAATCCTGGATTAAAGAAGACACTAAATCTTTCGCGTGTTGTCTTTTCCAAACATATTCTCTCTGAAATGCAGGAACGAATAGTTGTCGTTCATCAATTTTATCTAGAATTTGGGATATTTTCATATTTAAGCGGTTATGTGATATATTTCGTTTTCTAATTCTTTTAGAGCTTTTTCAAAATCTTTATTTTTCCCGAATGCTCTTACCAATTCTACAGGAGAACCCATGTCAGTCAATGGTTTCACTTTTAGTACAGAACCTTGTTCAATGGAATAAATACCTTCTTGCGCATATTTATCTAATAAACTATTTAAAACTGTTTGTGCCGTTTCAGTGTATTTAACAAAGTAATTGCGCTTCCGTACATTATTGGCACGTTCCTGTCGCGTTAAAGCAGGTTGGTCAAATGCAATGTGACAGATTAAATCAAAGTCATCTAAATCCTGCCCGACTTCATCGCGAAGTGCTTCTAAGAAGATCCCATGCTCTGCCAGTTCTTTTATGAGTTCTTCCTTCTTGTCAGCTTCGCTCCACCTTAGGATGAAATCGTCAAGAGTTGAAAATTCTTTTTCAATATTTGCTTTGGAATAATCCTTTAAGGATTCTGTTATTAATTTCCCATCCTTACCGTAATATTGCACGCGCTCATTCACAACTGAAACAGGCACTTGATTAACGTAATATTTCCTAATTTCAGTAGGACCATCATCAATATCGATATTTGGACCATCTGTAAATTCAGGCCAGGGATCAGATAATACTGTTTCTGGTGCAGTTGGATCGTTAGGCTCTGTTTCATCAGGAGGAACAACTGGTCCATCTAATGGTGGCTCATAAATTTGTACTGGATCTCCATCAAAATCGGGCCTCGCAAAAATATTGGTGGCTTTTCTGAAATCCATAATCGTAAAATACACTTTCCCTTCAGCCTCCCTAATCCGTGTTCCTCTACCTATGATTTGCTTAAACTCGGTTACCGATTGTATGTTCGATTCTAATACAATAAACTTTACCATTTTAGTATCGATTCCTGTAGTTAGCATTTTTGAAGTAGTAGCAATTACTGGAAACCGTTCTTCTACATCAGTAAAATTGTCAAGCTCTTGTTTACCGACGTCATCATCTCCTGTTATTTTAACACAGTAATTCCAATGCTTAGCCACCAAATCTGCATTCTCATTAATAAGTGCTTGTCGCATTCTATTGGCATGATCAATATCTGTACAAAACACAATCGTTTTGGCATACCGATCTGTTGCTTTTAAATACTCTGTGATTTTTTTGGCAATAACTTCGGTGCGTTCGTCAATAGCTAAAGTCCGATCGTAATCTTTGAGGTTATAAATACGGTCTTCTATTTCATGTCCATATTTATCACGTAAACCAACTGTTGGCCGCCATCCGTCATCCACACTGGTCGTAATTCTGACCACTTTATAAGGTGCTAAGAAACCATCTTCAATGCCTTGTTTTAACGAATAGGTATAAACAGGTTCCCCAAAATATTCCATATTGGAAACATCTTTAGTTTCCTTTGGAGTAGCTGTAAGTCCGATTTGAGTTGCCGAATTAAAATACGTCAACACATCTCGCCACGCCGAAGCTTCTGACGCACTTCCTCTATGACACTCATCAATCACTATCAAATCAAAGAAATCTGGACTGAACTCCTTGTAAGCGTTTTTCTCTTCGTCAGTACTTGTTAATCCTTGATACAATGCAAAATATATCTGATAGGATTTGTCGATTTTTCTATTCTTGATAATATGCATGATATCATTTCCGAAAGGAGAAAAATCGCCATTTTTAGTTTGGGTCAATAATGCGTTTCTGTCCGCAAGAAACAGGATACGTTTTTTAAGACCTGTCTTCCAGAGACGCCAAATAAAATTAAAAGCTGTGTAAGTTTTACCAGTACCAGTTGCCATGACCAAAATGATACGCTTTTGATCTTTTGCAATGGCTTCAATGGTTCTATTCACCGCATTTTGTTGATAATAACGTGGGGACATGTCACTATCATCCACATAGTAATCTTGCTCGACTATTTCTAAAGCTTGAGGGGTTTCAATGTTTTTATACTTAAGGTATTTCTGCCATAAGGCTTCAGGAGAAGGGAAATCATCTAATTTAATTTCCTTTTCGATGTCACCATCTGTTAGCGTCTTATCATGAAAAACGAAAGAGTCTCCATTTGAGCTGAAGACAAAAGGGATTTGAAGGATATCTGCATATTCCAAAGCCTGTTGCATTCCGGAGCCCACAGGTTTATTATTGTTTTTGGCTTCAACAATTGCAATGGGAACATTAGGCTTGTGGTATAATATATAATCTGCCTTTTTACTTTTTCCGCGCACATACAGTTTACCTTGAACTATTATTCGGCCATCTGTGAAATATACTTCTTCCCTCACTTGAGTTCTCATATTCCATCCCGCTTTCTTAATGGCTGGATTGATAAATTTAGTACAGATATCTCTTTCTGAAAGCTCTTTTTTGTTCATAGCGGTTGGTAACGCATCAAGTTTTTCAGTAATTATAACCGTTAGGGCAATTATAGACCAATCAACAAGTCGCTTAAGACGTTCAATATAGGAAGATTATTTATAAAAAAGAATGCTTCCTATCGCTGTACTTAAATAATCTGGCATATTACGACAATAAAATTCTATTAAAAGAAAGTTCTCCGCTAACATAATAAGCGCTTGCACATTCACTTATTCGATCGAGTATCCGTATATACTTGTATTGATAAAATCAAAATTGAGGAGAATATGGAATATACTAAAGTGTTGCTCACACCGTAAAAACACATAATATAATAGCTAAAAAAAAGGAAAAAAAGTATTGTGTTTGGAAGCAGAACTGTTTAATGAACTCTTGTTGTCACCCAAAATAGCTCATCACTAAAAGCACCACCCCAACAACACCTATTACTAAACTCAAAATAAAAACCACCACCGCCCAATTAGGATAAATCTTGGCCTCCTTTATTTTATTGTCAAAGTGGTTTTGAAACCGCTCCATCGCTTTAATATTGGAGATCATCTGTTCTTGATGGGATTGGATAAGCATTTTATATTCCGAAAGATCCATCTTGATTTTTGTATCTCTTAACTGGGCGTTGATTTTCTCCAGTTTTTCTACGGCACTTTTAAAGTCATTGATCTCATTGACCAATAAAGCGGTAAGTTCTTCAAGTTTTGTCATGATCCATGTATTTAATAAGAGAGTCCATGTTGAATTGTTTTTTTGATAATGAATTTGGTCAGCTTTAAAGCTAATTGTGGCGCTAGACCCACTGTTTTGCCTGCGAGCTTCACGCCCACCATATTATTCTTTAAAATCTTTGCACCTTCCAGGCTCCCCATTTGTTTGCCTATATTTCCTATGGACATATTACGATGGACTTCGCTCCCTTTTAAATTATGCCCATCAAACTGAAAACGAAACCCTTGTAAATTGTTCTGATTATTTATCGTAGGAAGAACTTTGACCCCATTGGTTTCCATACCCTTTATATAGGCATCAAAGGATTTGGGCTTAAATTGATTCATGGTCAGGTCATGTCTGCGCTTGATTTCGGTTCGCAGTTCCTTCAGATTGAATTCTTTTTCAAATTGCACTTGTTTAACGGTGGTCAATTCCATTTGTTCAGCTACTTTTTCTGCTGCCAATTGGCTCCGTTTTCCTATAAAGCTGTCATTGTAAGCCACACCTTTAAAATCAATACGATTGATATACAAATGGATGTGCTTATGTTCTTTGTCCTTATGCACAAAAGCTACGGCCTGACGTTCTCCCAATTTCATTTCGTGCATGAACCGTTTTGATATTTCTTCCAATTTACTCTTGTCCAATTTTTTACCGTCCTCAACCGTTGGACTGATGATAAATGACAGGGTGTTCTTGGTACAATTGCAATTCAGATCCTGGAGCATTTTGAATTCTTTGGTAATTTCTGCTGGGGAATCACCATGCAAAAATTCCTTAAGCACGATCTCGGCATCCTTTTCCTGGTTCCATCCATATGCCATCGAGGCTCTGGTGTGTGATATGCTTTTACCCTTTCCTATCATGATTGAAATTTTTTGAGATGTGTCTTGATTTCATTGGCCAGGGCATATACCGATTCGGTCAGTTTAGGATTTCGTTTTCTGTACATATTCCCGATGGCCTTAAAATTATTATGGTATTTGATCATCATCTTATAAAGTTCGATGTGCTCCTCGCTAAACCGTTCGGTAATGTCCTTATCGAATACGGACCGCCGGATATATTCGCTTAGGCTCAATCCTGAGGCTGCAGCCTTAATGTTTAGAAGCTTCTTTTCATAGATGGAACATCTAAACTTAACCAGATCACTTTTCCCCTTAAACACTCCTTTTTTTTCTTTGCGACCTTCGGGAGCAAACGAGAATGTGGCCACAGACACACATCTCGAATTCCTACCCAGAATAATTCCCATTCCATTGGCATCCCTTTCCAAATCCAATTCCACACTTTCAGAATGTCTGAGTAAATGGGCAGGAATCTTTAGATATTGCTGCTGTTCATTGTTTCGTTCAATTTCATTCTTTTCTCTCATGGCATAAAAATTCGTTTAAATCCTTGTGGTTTTTATAGGCATCACTTTGATCATTTACATGACTATATTTCTTTGTCAAATAAAGTGTTGCATTTTGTCCAGCCGAATCATTGTCCAAATAGAGATCGACAATTTCATAATTGGAAATATGTTTTTCAACATTCTTAATAAATGCAATGGAATTTAAAACCATGACATCTGAAACTTCTATTAAAAGGGCATTCAAAACGGCCAACGATAATAAGTCAAACATCCCTTCCAAGATGATTAGATGTTTGCTGTTTCTTTGGAGATAGGTATAGGATTTTGGGCTGCTGCTATTCTTAAAAATCTTATTCCGCAATTCCCATCCGTTATTGTTATTCTGCAAACCAATAGCGAAAAATTGTTTTCCCTTAAAAGTGTACCAAACTTCACTACAATAAGAATTGGCAATCTGTAATGGAATCGCTCTAAAGTTCAGGTACTGAATCAATGCAGGGTGACTAATGTCCTGTATTTTGGTAATGCTTATTCCTGTTTCATTTTTACTGAAATGTGATTGCTGATGAAAAGAAAAACAAGCCCTATCATCATTTATAAACTCCAAGGCTTCTTTTACAGAACATTTCAAAATCCTACACACCAAATCAATCACATTGCCGCCTACCCCTGCACCATGGTCATACCATTGGTTTTTTATTTTAGAGACTTTAAAAGAGGCTTGGGTTTCTGACCTGAAAGGACTCAGAAACCAAGCTTCTTTTTCCGCTGTTTTTATGGGAAAGTGCCCGAGTTTTGCCAGCGCCTTTTCGATGGGAAAAGCTCGGGCTGTTTCACAGTTTATTTTTCTTTTCATCAGCGTCTTCTTTTATAACTTCATATTTCCCTACCTAGTTACCTATGCCAGTAATCATAAGGCTTATAACAAAAGGTAAGTTCCTTTTTATGTTACCTATCTTACCTATTCTGATTTTTAGGTAAGATTGAGGTAAGTCCTTTTTAAATGATGTTACCTAGACAGACCCAAGTATTCATTGGTTTTTATAACTATTAGGTAAGTAGGTAAGTTATTTTATAGTTTTTTTGGTACTTCCAGTTCCCAAGGGCTGTTTTTAAAAATCGCTTTTGCCAAATAACCGTACACTTGTCTTTGGGGATGTTTGACCTTTTGAAAGTTAAAACCAGAGAGTGCCCTTCCCAGATTGATGTGGTTCAACCGCACGTTGAGACAGGACAAGGCAACCATAACATCTGTAGCAGTCACAAAATCCTCAAGGTCGTCGGAGCATTCGTAATACTTGGCAACCATCTCCTGTTCCGAAGTCAGCTTAGTATACCGTTTGTTGCGCTCTTCATTTTCGTTCACATCTTTTGCGGAGAGTTCAGGATTAAAAGTTTTATCAACGTAAGCGAGATGGTATGCTTGGGTCCATACGTCCTTTATATTTACTTCATTGGAATAGGAGAAATCGATCACGTCCTTCAATTCAAAACAAAGCCATCTGACAGAACCTGTTTCATCATTTAGAAATGAAGACATGTTGGTGGAACCCATAAATGAACAGATTCTTGGCAATGTGGTATTCTTTCGATCGTATGGCAGGCGTTCATTAATAAAAGTCTTGGAGAAAAAGGCTTTCAGAGCGTTGACATCATTTTTTGATAGCACGGCCAATTCATCTAGATTATATAAAAAATTCCGACATAACTGAATCCTGGCATCCTTATCATTACTGATGTCCTCGGCCATATATTCTGCAAGTTCAGGAGGACATAAAAATCGGCACCAGGTAGATTTGCCAGAGCTCTGTCCTTTATGGCTTATGATAAGCGCTTGTTTATTGAAGTAACCCGGTTCCAAGGCACACTTTATGGACCTTACCAACCATTTTTTAAAATGGTAAAGAAAGACCTCAGGTTCATAGATGGGCAAATAGGACGCTAATTTTGAAATATGGTCCACTCCGTTCCATTTGGGCAATGATTTAAAATACTCCTTAATGGGATTGTATTTTTTAATAAGTTCTGACTTTATAAGTATCTCAAGCTTCGCAGGATTTATCTCAATGCCTGCTTTGTTCAATTCGATGATCAAAGAATTCAAATTGATATAATTCCATTCCTTATTTCCCTTTAATGATATCTGAAAATCGTGTGAGATCTCATTATAAAATATGTCATATTTACCATATAAATAGTCGATCGCATAATCAAAAATTGTTTTCTTCTTGGGATCTTTAACAATATATAATTGCTGTTTATTTGTTTCCATAGACGTTGGCTTTAGTGAATAAGAATTAGCACATGTTGCTGATCAAATACGCTTATTCCTTAAGGAATAGGCCAATGCCTCACTTTCTATATCGTATTGCGATTTTCGCTTGTTTTGAAGTAACCATTCCACAAGTTTACGCTTCTCAAAAAAGAGCATTTTACCGTTGGGTTTGGAGTGTGGAATCTTCCCTGAAGACGTGAGCTTATAAAGATAGCTTCGGGATATGCCTGTATAATCACAGGCCTCGTTAAAGGTCAGAACCTCTTTGTGGCCGACCAATAATTTTTCTAAACGATCAAATCGTTCCAATATTAATAGATTGTCCATTTTTAATTGTTTTAAATGATTAAAATGAACAAAAGCGCTTTTGTTTTCCCTTATGGGATGATAGAAATAAAAGTATAAAAAGAGGCTAATGAAAGAAGAAATAATTGCACGAAGTTATACACAACAACTTATAAACAAACAGATTAAACCAAATGAAACCAAATTATTTCATGAAAATTTAATTTAATTCTTAATACCAACATATGACATTAAATGATGACTAATAAAATAATGAGAAAACAGCCTATTGAGGTGTTATTTTGAGTTATTAACAATTATAATTGAGGGTTTTAAAAATTTTTAGGTTTTAAAACGCAGATATTCTAATAAAGAGACATTTCACACAGTCAAAAAACATATATCTAAAGTATTATTAATGCCATTTGTCAAAACGTTTCATAACAGTCTCATTAGCTATAAAATTGCTTTTGTCTGCTTGATCTAAACCTGTTTTGATTTCTTCTTGTTCTTCTTTAGACATCTCAAACCACCAGTCAATTTGTTCCTCGTCAAAAACCTCTTTAAGCTTTGATAGGAGATGTTCATTTTGCGTCTGTAACAAAATTTGAATGAGTTCTAATTTGGTGGCTTCAATGCTCATTATGTGGACTTTTAAAAACACTAAGATAATTTATTGTTTTCTATTATGTAAATCGCATCAGCGATATATTAATTGTCATTTATTAAGTTTATGACAACTATTGAAAAAAATTTAGCAAGTTCGGCAAACGTTCATAAAAATATATTTCCATTCAACTTTTCCCAACTTGATAGATTCAAAATGCAGATATTCTAATCAAGGGACAAATTCAAGACCGGAATACTATTAGCCGCTTCCTTCATTTTTGTATCGATTATTTTGGCATAAATCTGTGTGGTTCTTATTTCTCGATGGCCAAGACGTTTGGACACCGTATAAATATCCGCGCCATTCTCTAATAACAGGACAGCATTTGTATGTCTTGCACTATGAAAGGTAATGTGCTTCGATACTCCAGCACGATTGCACCATCGCACTATTTCGTTATTATAAATTACCGAATATTTTAAACCTACAAAAACACGATCATTTGGTGCGCAACGTTCGCCCAACAATTCACGTGCTTGGTTTGAGATGTAAAGATATTCTACCCCGTCAGTTTTCTTTTGTCTAAAGTTAACTCGACTGATACCATCTTCATCACGCACCTCCGACCAAGTCATAGCATTAATATCTGACCATCTTAAACCTGATAGACAGGAAAAAAGAAAAGCACATTTCAAAACTTCATATTTACAGTCGGTATTAGCTAAGGTCTGCAACTCTTGAAAAGTTAGATATTCGCGTTGACTTTCTGCTTGCTCAAAGGACTTAACTTTTGTAGCATAATTAAGTGCTAAATAGCCTTCGTCAAAAGCAGCTCTTAAAGCCGCTTTAAATTTATTGAAATAGGAATATTTAGAATTGAGTGATAAGGGTAAATCGCTTTTTGTACGAGCTTCTTTATCGATGTATTTCCGAACTCGGTTAACAAAAGCTTCATCAATATCGTCAAAAGTTGTGTTTGGAGGAATACAACGCTCAAAGTGCATCAGTGCGGCCGTCCAATTACCATAGTTTTTTGGGCTATCATAGCGCTCTTCTGCTTTTTCTCGAAAGAAGTCAAAAAAGCGTCTTATACCTTTGGTGGTCGTTTTGAGGTCAAACTTGCCTTGATAGTATTCTGCTTCCCTAATGGCAAGAATCTTTTTGGCTAATTCCATAGATTCTTTGTTCTCTTTTCTCTCAATGGCATTCTTAGGGTTACCATGTAAATTCATTTTCAAATTTTCATAGTCCCGAATGTGTTTTCTTTTGCCGTCTGGAGATATCTCCGATCCTTTGTAGTACTCTATTAGCAAGCTAATTTTCCCACTTGGCAGTTTCCGTTCTTTTAGTGTTATTTTCATTATGTGATACGTTTGTACTACATAATTTAAAAATGTAGTACATATGTGGTACCAAAAGTAATAATAAAAGAAATAGAAAGAAAAACTTTAACACTATAACTAACTGTATATCAAGCAAAAGAAGAGAATAAACAAGCATCGGAAACCAGTTCTATTTGCCGATGCAAAAATTAGCAAAAATATTCCCCAACAAATCGTCATTTGTAATCTCACCCGTGATTTCTCCAAAATGGTAGAGCGCTTGCCTGATATCAATCGCTAATAAATCGCCTGAAAGCTCTGAATCTAATCCATACTTTACTTTTTGCATTTCTTCGAAGGCTTTCAAGAGCGCATCGTAATGCCTTGTGTTGGTCACGATAGTTTCATTGTTTCTGAGGGCTCCTGTATTGATAAGATTCAGCAAGGTATCGGTCAACTGTTCTACTCCAAATCCTGTTTTAGCCGCAATAGGAATGAGGTGTGCCGTGTGAGGTGTTATCGCCTTGGTCAAATTAGCAAGTTCAATATCTGAAATTTGATCGATTTTATTAAGTACAACCAGCACTTGTTTTTGGGGGAATTTATTCTTTATTTTTTCAATTTCAACTGTAAACGATTGAACAGCATTGTTTCCAGCGGTTAATTGAACACTGCTAACCAGAAACATGACCACTTGTGCCTGTTCAATTTTTTCAAAGGTTTTCTTGATGCCTATACTTTCAACAACATCTTCCGTTTCACGGATTCCTGCAGTATCAATAAACCTAAAAGCCATCCCTCCTATCACCATTTCGTCTTCAATGGTATCCCTAGTGGTTCCTGCTATTTCAGAAACTATGGCGCGCTCTTCATTCAATAACGCATTTAATAAGGTCGATTTTCCCACATTGGGCTCCCCCACAATCGCAACCGGAATGCCGTTTTTAATAACATTTCCAACGGCAAAAGAATCAATTAAACGTTTCAAAACGTTCACAATCCTGTTGACCAATTTATAAAACTCATCTCTGTTTGCAAATTCCACATCTTCTTCAGCAAAATCGAGCTCCAATTCAATCAAACTGGCAAAATTCATTAATTCATTACGTAAATTCTTAATCTCATTGCTAAAACCACCACGCATCTGCTGCATTGCAATCTTGTGGGAGGATTCACTATCACTCGCTATCAAATCGGCTACGGCTTCGGCCTGACTCAAATCTAACTTACCATTCAAAAATGCTCTCAATGTGAATTCCCCAGCATCCGCCATTCTGCACCCATTCTTAAGAAATAATTGAATAATTTCTTGTTGAATATACAAACTGCCATGGCATGAAATCTCAATGACGTTTTCGCCTGTATAAGAATGCGGATCCTTGAAAATGGTCACCAAAACCTCATCAATCACCCGGGGTTCATCTACAATATGTCCCAAATGCACAGTATGCGATTTTTGCTCAGATAAAACCTTACCAGAAACCGATTTAAAAAATTTTGAGCCCGTAGCAATGGCCTCTTTTCCTGAAAGCCGTATGACGGCAATAGCACCGCTTCCTGAGGGTGTTGCCAGTGCTACTATGGTATCATTTGAAATCATGATCTGTGATTTTATGGCAAAATATTTTAAAATGCCGTTTAACAGAAATAAAGCAATTTTATTAGATTCTAGATATAGGGGGAAAAATCAACAATCATCTGATGCCTAATAATTCGACCCTATTAAAGCTTGCCCATTTTATGCATTACAAACAGCACAATGATGGGAATTGCCAACAAACCGACCATCAATAAATCAGTTTTAAAAAGCGATGGCATAAGGATCAAGGTGGCCACATACCCTCCAATGGCACCACCAAAATGGGCATCATGGCCAATATTACCAATTTGTTTTTTCATCCCATAGATGGAATAAAGCAAATACAAAATCCCAAAAACGTAGGCAGGAATTGGCAACGGAATAAACAAAATTCCCAATTGCATTGATGGCTCCAACAAAATAGCAGCATACAATACGCCAGTAACAGCACCACTCGCGCCTACTGCACTATAGTGGAATTCTTCTTTATGAAAATAGAGTGACAATAAGTTTCCTAAAATCAAACTTGCCACATAAATTATCAAAAAGTAAAGTGTTCCTAAATGGTAGATGACCACTGGTGCAAAAAAGTATAGTGTAAACATATTGAAGAACAGGTGCGCCATGTCCACATGCAAAAATCCTGAACTGAAAATCCTAATTTGTTCCCCACGTCTTATCCCGCCAACGTTGAATTTGTAGCGTTCAAAAAAACCATAATCCTTAAAGCCCTTGTAAGAAATAATGGCATTTGCCGCAATTACGATAATGGTTACCAAATCTAAATTACCCATAAACTCCAAACGTATTAATTATTTTTAAACATATATTTGCAGCTGCAAATCTAATATTAAAAAATGCAATTTCTCATTTACATCTTGGTTTATCCGCTTATTTGGTTGATTTCAATGTTACCTTTTCGGCTGCTTTACGCTTTTTCTGATGGACTTTATCTTATTATCTTTAAACTTGTTGGTTACCGGAAAAAAGTGGTTCAAGATAATTTGAGATTGGTGTTCCCTGATAAACCAGAAGCTGAAATAAACACGATTACCGAGAAGTTTTACCACCATTTTTGTGATATGATGGTTGAAGCGATTAAATCTTTGACCATCTCCGAAGAATCGATGAAAGAGCGATTTACCTTTACAAATGTTGAGCTTATCAATGATCTTGAAAAACAAAATAGAAGTATCGTCTTGATGTGTGGCCACTACGGCAGTTGGGAGTGGATTTTCATTCTTCAAAAGTACGTTTCGCATAAAGGCTACGCCGTTTACAGCCGTTTAGGCAACAAGTATTTTGATGATTTAGTAAAACGGATTCGTGCTAAATACAACAGTGGCTTAATAACCACTAAAGAAACCATTCCTACACTGACGGAAGCTAAACAAAATGGCGAGCTGACGATAAATGGTTTTGTGTCAGATCAAACGCCGCGTGTTTCGAGAGCATTCCATTGGAATGAATTTATGGGGATCAAAGTCCCAATCCACACAGGTGCGGAAATGTTGGCAAAACGATTGGACATGTCCGTAGTGTTCTTTAGAGTGAAACGTTTGAAGCGTGGCTTTTACGAAACTACATTTGAAACGCTTGCGGTAAATCCGAACGAGTATCCAGATTATGAAATTACCGATATTTTCACAAAAAAATTAGAACAACAAATTTACGAGGCGCCACAATATTATTTATGGACGCATAGACGCTGGAAGCATAGAAACGCTGTGCCGGAAAAGTTTCTGTAAAAATAGATTTTAGATCGCTTCGCTGATGGATTTTAGATTATAGACTTGCCCATCAATTTTGAATAACTTGCCTTTCCAATTGAATGCTATATAAAAAGTAGTTTTCTCGCAGAGGCGCAGAGGCGCTAAGTCTTAATGGATAGATATACCTGTAAGAATCTTTATCCGAAAGCTTCTAGGAGCTCCAAAAGACGAGTGTTTCATTTAAAATTCCAAAAGATAAATACCAAATTCCAATTAGAATCTGTGTAATTTTTTTCTTTAAAATCAATTGATTTTTCTCGCAGAGACGCAGAGGCGCTAAGTTCTAAGAACTAGTAAATCCGTGAAAATTCGTGAAATTCGTGTCAAAATTTTTAGAAACTAAATCAAGATGCACTAAAGTAATATTTCAAAAAAATTGGGCTGAATAAACAACTATCAAATTCCAATCAGAATGTGTGTAATTGTTAACTTTTAAATCATTTGATTTTTCTCGCAGAGACGCAGAAGCGCTAAGTCTTAATGGATAGATGTACCTGTAAGAATCGTTATCTGAAAGCTTCTGGGAGCTCTAAGGGACCAGTGTTTCATTTAAAATTCCAAAAGATAAATACCAAATTCCAATTAGAATCTGTCTAATTTTTATCTTTAAAATCATTTGATTTTCTCGCAGAGGCGCAGAGGCGCTAAGTCTTAATGGATAGATATACCTGTAAGAATCTTTATCCGAAAGCTTCTGGGAGCTCCAAAAGACGAGTGTTTCATTTAAAATTCCAAAAAATAAATACCAAATTCCAGTTAGAATCTGTGTAATTTTTTTCTTTAAAATCTTTTGATTTTTCTCGCAGAGACGCAGAAGCGCTAAGTTCTAACCTATTGATTTATTTTTAAGGATTTGTGACGCCGAGGCTTCAGTGGGTGTCAAAAATAATAGAGAACCTTCGAACAAATAATTCGGAAAATTACAGCTCAAACCAATCATTCACCGGAATTGCATGTTTATCTTCAACTAAAGCCGATTTATGTATAAACTCATTAGTCGCGCGAACATACTGATAATCCGTTGCCCATTCCTTATGGTGTTTAGCGAGTTTTTTTAAACTTTCGCATACATAGACCGTTTCTTCCGTGGTAGTTGTAGGATGGATGGACATCCGTATCCAACCTGGTTTGCGTGTCAATTCTCCTAAAGAAATTTCATTCGTCAATTGATGGGACGTTTCAATATCTACATGCAATAGAAAATGCCCATAGGTACCTGCACAGCTACAGCCACCACGTGTTTGGATACCAAAACGATCATTCAAAAGCTTTACTCCCAAATTAAAATGTAAGTCATCAATATAAAATGAAATGACGCCTAATCGATTTTGATGCTGGCCTGCAAGAATAGTAAGGTTTTCAATGTCTTTTAAACTGCTAAAAATATAATCAATAATTTCATGTTCACGATTCAGAATATTATCAACGCCCATTTGCTCTTTGAGCTTAATGGCCAATGCGGTTTTTATGGTTTGCAAAAAGCCTGGTGTACCACCATCTTCACGGTCTTCAATATTATCAATATACTTGTGTTCTCCCCATGGATTGGTCCAACTCACGGTGCCACCACCCGGACTGTCAGGAATCATATTTTTGTAGAGTTTCTTGTTGAAGATCAAAACACCTGATGTTCCCGGACCTCCCAAGAATTTGTGTGGCGAGAAGAAAATAGCATCCAGCGCTTTGTCTTCATCTTCGGGATGCATGTCCATATTTACATAAGGTGCAGAACAGGCGAAATCCACAAAACAGACCCCACCATTTTGGTGCATCACTTTGGCAATGTCATGATAAGGTGTCTGGATTCCTGTCACGTTGGAACCTCCAATAACCGAGGCTATTTTGATTGGTCGTGCCTCATGTTTTTCAAGAAGCGCTTCTAAATTAGCCATACAAAACAATCCATCTTCACCTGGCGGAATTACCTCAACTTTGGCGATTGTCTCCAACCATGACGTTTGGTTAGAATGGTGTTCCATATGCGTTATAAAAACAACTGGTCTCATTTCATCAGGAACTATGGTGTGCTTTTGAAGATTTTCTGGAACTTTTAATCCCAAAATTCTCTGAAATTTATTGATAGCCTCTGTCATTCCGCTGCCACAACAAATTAACACATCGTCAGCATTGCTGTTAACATGATCCTTGATAATATGTTTTGCTTTATGATAGGCCTTAGTCATCGCTGTTCCAGAAACCGTAGTTTCCGTATGGGTATTGGCCACATAAGGCCCAAATTCATTCGTCAACTTCTCTTCAATGGGTCTATATAAACGTCCCGATGCGGTCCAATCTGTATAAATGATTCTCTGCTTCCCGTAAGGCGTCATAAACTCCTGATCAATCCCAATAATATGTTGCCTGAACTGTTGAAAGTAATTTTCTAGCTCGGTTGTTTTTGTGTTTGGTGTTGGTGTCGAAATCATTTGAACTAAAATTTCAAGTGTTTTATCCCTCTGAACGGCGGGATGAATTCAATTTTTAATAATCATTAAAAGGTACTAAATATTTGCGACTGCTTTAATTTCAGATATGATCTTATCGGCCAGTTCATCTGCTTCTAATTGTGAAGGCGCTTCGGTATAAATCCTGATAATTGGCTCCGTATTGCTCTTTCTCAAATGGACCCAACTGTTGCTAAAATCGATCTTTACGCCGTCAATTGTAGTCAACTTTTCATTTTGATAACGTGTTTCCATCGCTTTCAAAATACCATCCACATCCATATCAGCTGTTAACTCGATCTTCTTCTTACCCATAAAGTAACTTGGGTAAGAGGCTCTGAGCGCACTTGTAGATATCTTCCTTTCTGCCAACAGGCTCAAAAACAAAGCCACACCAACAAGGGCATCACGGCCGTAATGAGATTCTGGATAGATTATGCCACCATTACCTTCACCACCAATAATGGCATTGTTTTTCTTCATCAGCTCAACCACATTTACCTCTCCTACCGCGCTTGCTTCGTAAGTACCACCGTGTTTTTCAGTAATATCTCTCAAGGCTCTGGTTGAGCTCATATTGCTTACTGTATTCCCCGGAGTTTTGCTCAATACATAATCGGCACAGGCCACTAAAGTATATTCTTCACCAAACATCTCACCTTTTTCATCCATAAATGCTAAGCGATCCACATCAGGGTCTACCACAATGCCCAAATCGGCATCCTCTTTAACTACTGCTGCAGATAAATCGTGCAAATGCTCTTTCAAAGGTTCTGGATTATGTGGGAATTGTCCGTTAGGTTCACAGAATAGTTTTACAGTATGCACGCCCAAACGTTCCAATAATAATGGGATGGCAATACCACCTGTAGAATTGACACCATCTACAACCACTTTAAAATTAGCATCTTCGATGGCTTTTTTATTCACCAAGGGCAATTTTAAAACTTCATCAATATGAATATCTATATACGCCTCATTTTTCGTAATCTCTCCAAGATGGTCTACGTCTGCAAAGATCATTTCTCCGCTTTCAGCAATTTCCAAAATCTTAGCGCCTTCTTCTCCATTTAAAAATTCGCCTTTGGCATTGAGGAGTTTAAGTGCATTCCATTGTTTAGGATTGTGGCTTGCTGTTAAAATAATGCCGCCATCAGCATGTTCCATAGGTACGGCAATCTCAACAGTTGGGGTTGTTGACAAACCGAGATCAATAACATGAATACCCAAACCAACCAACGTATTCATCACTAAATTTTGAATCATTTCACCAGAAATACGCGCATCACGACCCACCACAACTCTGTGCGTCTCTTTATGGCGCTGTTGTTTTAACCATATTCCATAAGCCGATGCAAATTTAACCGCATCAATAGGCGTTAAATTATCTCCAACATGTCCGCCAATGGTGCCTCGTATTCCTGAAATTGATTTGATGAGTGTCATATCTGTTTTTTAAAGTGAAAAGCAAATATACAATTACAAAATCGGAAATCTAAAAAGCAATTCCGTAAATTAGACCGATGAATTTTTTAGCCCACATTTATCTTTCAGGAGACAACCCGTTGATCACTATCGGAAACTTTATGGCAGACGGCATCAAAGGAAGACGCTATGAAAAGCAGCCGAAAGACATTCAAATTGGCATTTTACTCCATCGGGAAATTGACACTTTTACGGATGCCCATCCTACGGTCAGATTAAGTACAAAAAGACTCCATAAAAACTACAGCCATTATAGCGGTGTGATTGTGGATATTTTATACGACCATTTTTTAGCCAAAAATTGGTCGCAGTATTCTAACACACCTTTGGACCTGTATGTTGCTAATTTTTATGACTCGCTAAAAACAAATTTTGAGCTCTTGCCTCTGCGTATTCAGAAGATGATGCCCTATATGATTGCCGACAATTGGCTGTTAAGCTACGCCCAAATTGAAGGGATTCAAAAAGTACTCAATGGCATGAACCACCGTACCAATAACATTTCAGGAATGAATAGCGCTACCAATGAACTTCAGGAGTTTTATGATGATTTTGAGGATGAATTCACCATTTTTTTTGAAGAACTACGTGTCTTTTCAAATAAAAAATTAACAGCATTGCAACACATGTACGCTTTGCAGTAGGTTATCCATACCATATTATTTGTATTTTTAAAACATTTTCAAAACCACCGTTATTATGAGAAATTCCCTTGTCCTTTTTACACTATTTTCCTCACTTTCCATGTTTTCACAAGGCACGCAATTACTGCGGCAACCCACCATTTCTAAAACCGAAGTTGTTTTTATTTATGCGAATGATTTGTGGAAAGCCCCAATTAATGGTGGCACTGCCATAAGATTGACCAGTGGCGAAGGGTATGAATCTGACCCCCATTTTTCTGAGGATGGCAAGATGATTGCTTTTACGGCTGAATACGATGGAAATTCTGATGTGTACATTGTTCCTTCAGAAGGCGGAGAGCCACAGCGCCTCACCTTTCATCCTGATGGCGATTATGTACAAGGGTGGACGCCCGACAGCAAAATCCTCTTTCGTTCAGGGCGCGAAGGAAAACCTACCACACTTTCAAAATTTTACACCGTAACTGCAGAAGGAAGCTTTCCTGAGGCATTAGATATTCCAAGAGCAGCGTATGGTGATATTTCTGCGGATGGAAAATATATAGCCTATACCCCTATCACCTCTTGGGATCCGGAATGGCGCAACTACAGAGGCGGACAAGCAATGCCCATTTGGATTGTGGATTTAAAAACCAAAGATTTGATTACCACGCCTCAACTGGATAAAGAACGGCATTTGTATCCTGTGTGGCAGAACGGACTTGTCTATTATCTGTCAGAACGTGATTATACCAGTAATATTTGGTCCTTTGATCCTAAAAGTAAAACAGAGAAACAAATTACCTTTCATAAAAAATTTGATGTCAAAAGCTTGGATGCCACCAACAATCAAATCGTGTATGAACAAGGAGGCTATTTGCACCTATTGGATATAGAAACTGGAACAACCAAACAGCTGAACATCACTGCAACTGGCGATTTGAATTTTTCAAGACCCCGTTGGGAAGATGTTTCTGCAAATAGTTTAAGCAATCCGCAAATTTCTCCAAAAGGGATGCGTGCTGTTTTTGAGCATCGTGGAGAGATTTTTACGGTACCGAAAGAAAATGGTACGTGGCGCAACCTTACCAATTCTTCTGGAGTGGCAGACCGCAGTCCGATCTGGTCACCAAAAGGAGATAAAATCGCATGGTTTTCTGATGCCACTGGTAACTATAAAATGAAAGTTGCAGACCAAGACGGCAATAATCAAGAAGAGATCACCTTACCCAATGCCACTTTTTACTTTAAACCAGAATGGTCCAATGATGGCAAATACATCGCGTATACAGATACCGATTACAACCTTTGGATTGTCAATCTTGATACCAAAAAGGTCGTAAAAGCCGACACAGATCGTTACGCGCATCCTGATCGTTCCATGAATCCGGTTTGGTCTCCTGACAGTAAATGGATTGCGTATGCCAAACAAAAGGAAAGTCACTTCAAATCCATTTTTGTCTACAATGTCGAAACTAATGAGACCATTCAAATTACGGATGGTATTGCAGACGCGATAAGCCCTGTGTGGGATGCTTCAGGAAAGTATATTTACACTTTGGCGAGTACCAATTACGGATTGACCTCGGGTTGGCTAGATATGAGTTCTTATGATGTGAATGTGACGAGAAGTTTATATGCCATCGTTCTGAACAGTAAAGATAACGCTCCCATTCTTCCAAAAACCGATGAGGAAAATTCTAAAGAGAAGGACGATAAATCAGAAGAGGATAAAAAAGAGGACAAGAATAAAAAGGACGATTCCAAAGACAAAGATAAAACGGCTGATGTGCCAAAAATTATCATTGACCAAGAAAATATCTTTAATCGTGCCGTACCTCTTGAACTTAAAGAAGGCAGTTATGTGGGCTTGATTAAAGGTCCAAAAAATGTTGTTTTTGTAGAGGAAATGATTCCTGATGCTACTGGATTCAAAATTCACAGTTATAGTTTGGAGAAAGGCAAAGCCACAGAATATGCCAAAGACGTTTCAGAAATGGTGGTTTCATCCGATCGTGACAATGCGTTGATAAAACAAAACAACAGTTGGAGCATTACCAGCACCACAACACCTCCAAAAGATGATGAAAAGCTCAAAATGGATTTGAAGGTAAAAGTTGATCCTAAAGCTGAATATCAGCAAATCTTTAAAGAAGGGTGGCGCTATATGCGCGATTTTTTATATGTTGACAATGTTCATGGAGCACCATGGGACGAGGTTTATAAATGGTATGCGCCGTGGATTGACCATGTGCGCCATAGAACAGACTTGAACTACGTGGTGGACATTATGAGCGGTGAAGTTTCCATTGGCCATTCTTATGTTTCTGGAGGCGATATGCCAGACATTGATCGCGTTCCTGTCGGTTTATTGGGCTCTGATTTTGAATGGACAAAGGATGGTTACCGTATCAGCAAAATATACAATGGCGAACGTTGGAATCCTGGTACCTATTCACCTTTAGGCTTACCAGGAATTCAGGTGAATGAAGGCGATTACATCGTTTCCATCAATGGGAAAACGGTATCTCCGAAAGAGAATATCTACCGTCTGTTGGAGCAAACTGCCAATAGAGAAATCACCATTGAAGTGAACAGTAAACCATCGCTTATAGGAGCCAAATCGTTTTTGGTAAAGCCAGTTTCTAATGAACGCAGCTTACGGTATATGGATTGGGTAGAAAGTAATCGTAAAAAAGTAGATGAACTCTCCAACGGCAAATTAGCTTATGTGTATGTGCCAAATACAAGCCAAGACGGATTTAAATCTTTCAACAGATACTACTTTTCCCAACAGGATAAAAAAGGGGTAATTATTGATGAGCGCAACAACGGTGGCGGTTCAGCGGCAGATTATATGATTGACATCATGTCTCGTGAGCTGTTTGGATATTTTAATAGTAAGACCAACGATAACAGACCGTGGACCACACCAATGGCGGGAATTTGGGGACCAAAAGTGATGCTTATCAATGAGCGTGCAGGTTCTGGCGGAGATTTGCTGCCTTATATGTTTAAAGAAAAAAATATCGGACCGCTGATTGGCACCAGAACTTGGGGCGGATTGGTAGGCACTTGGGACACACCTCCTTTTATAGATGGTGGCCGCATGGTGGCGCCTCGTGGTGGATTTTATGATGTGAATGGCGAATGGGCTGTGGAAGGTGAAGGCGTTGCGCCAGACATTGAAGTGATTCAGGAACCAAAGTTGAGCATGAACGGCAATGATCCGCAATTGGAGCGCGCCGTTAAAGAAGCCATGAAATTGTTGGAGACCCAAGAATTTAAAATGAAGCCAGAACCAAAAGCACCGGTACGTTGGAAACGTCCGGAAGGGTATAAGAATGAGAATTAGGATTGGGTTATTTCGCCTTATTTCGCAGAGTTAAACACACACAGAGATTCACAGAGTAAAATGTACACTCTAAAAAACATTCTGTGCATCTCTATTTTCTCTGCGTAACTCTGCGAAATAGCTCTTGTTGCAGCATCATTTTTTAACTATAAAAACAGTCGTGAATTCGTGGCCAATCCAAAAAAAATATTAAAAATTATCGTAGGCGCCATTATCTTCATAACGCTTCCCACCCTTCTCTTATTCGGTTTTACATATTTCAAATACGATAAGGACTTGCCAACAGGAATTAAAGGTGAACAAGCAGAACAGGTCGCCAAAAAAATGCTAAATGCTTTAGATTATGAAGCCTACCAAAACACCAACTATCTGGAATGGACCTTCAGCAAACGCCATCATTTTAAATGGAACAAAGCCGAAAACACCTGCGAAGTCTATTGGAAAGATTATAAAGTCAATTTAGATCTGAAAGACACATCGAAAAGCGAAGTCTTTAAAAACGACCAAAAAGTTGAAGGTGCTGACTCAAAAGAACTCATTGAAAAAGCCCTCGCTTATTTCAACAATGATTCTTTTTGGCTAGTGGCGCCGTATAAGGTCTTTGATCCTGGAACAGAGCGCCGCTTAGTCACTTTGGAAAACGGTTCAAAATCACTTTTAGTGACCTATACTTCCGGTGGTTCAACTCCTGGAGATTCCTATTTGTGGCATCTGGATGCTTCCGGAAAACCCACCAGCTTTCAAATGTGGGTGGATATTTTACCTATTGACGGATTGGAAGCCTCGTGGAGTGTTTGGACCACAACAGAAAGTGGTGCCCAGTTGCCAACCTTTCACAAGTTTATGGTTTTTGGATTGGAGATCACGGATATTACAGGGACTAAATGAGTTTACAGTCGCAGTCGCGGTTTTCAGTAAACCGTCACTGTAAACTGCAACTGTGACTGCAACTGTGACTGCGACTGAAATTGTGACTCTGACTGTGACTGAGACTAAGACTGAGACTAAGACTGAGACTGCGACTGACTACTACCCTTTCTGCCCCACAAAATTATGATCCTTATGCTTAAACAGCACATTAAATGTGGTTAAGCTCCCATAACATCTGGTAAGATATTGTTGTAAATCAATCTTTTCCTGTGCGTCAAGATTACTGCTGTTAATCTTTTGTTCCATGACTCTTAAGCGATCACGAACCATAGTGATTTTATTGAAAAATGTATCGATAGGCACTTCGTTCGATTTTAAATTGGAGTCTCCAGGTTCCATAATAAGCTTGCCACCTTTCCATTTATCAGCGATGGTGACCACTTCGCTCACATCACTCCATTGTTTTAAAATGGATTTTAGAGTGCGCTCAACTTCATAAAAACTAATGGTATCTACATCATCTTCGGCAGCTTCAATGACTTCAAATGCGCTATCCAGTTCAATAGTTTCCAATCCGTTGTCAATAAAGGTCACCCAATAATGTTTTGTGGTGACGTTGGTGACAACGCCCTTACCAAATTCGTTATGATTGATTCTCGAGCCTATACCTAGTAATTTCATATAAATAAGATTGTTTTGTAAAATGATTTGAAATTGAATTCTACGGAACGAAGTTCTACTAATTTTGCGAAAAAGACAAGACAAATAAAATGGACATCTATTTCAAATAGACATTTGAATTTGAGCGTGATACGTTAGGATGCTCACTACCACCCAAAGGCTCGATGTAATATTTAAGGATTTTGCTTTTCCTTATAGTTCATCGCCAACAAGTCTTTTTTATTATCAATAAGCCCGATGTTGACCATTTCTCCTTCAACATCGGCCCACATTTGATAATCATGCTCGGCATTCAACACAAGCAACTGGCTGGTATTAATAAAGACTGAATTATAATTTAACCTACCATCTTGTTTCAGGAAAATCAAAAGCAACGGATGATGTTGCTGCCTTGAAAAAAGGAAATGGCAAAGTGGAGCTGAAAGCCTTAAATGGCGAAATGTTGACCGTCATGCAAAAAGATGGAAAAATATGGTTGAAAGACCAAAAAGGAAATTACAGTGAAATCACGGCTACTGACGTCATGGGAAGTAACGGTATAATTCATAGGATTGATAGTGTAGTGATGCCAAAATAATTTGGACTAAATGGCTATGAAAAGGAAGGAAAAGCATTCATAGAAAATGAGTGCTTTTTTTTATGTAATCACATGAAATCCAATGAAAGCCTTCACAGAAAATTAACATCTAAAATTGTACCTTTGCAAACTTGTTTGTAAAATCAAGCAAGACACTAGTGCTATGAGTAAATTTGAAGAAACAATTGAGGTTCAAGGCGCACGCGTTCACAACCTAAAAAATATAGACGTTACAATTCCTAGAGAAAAACTTGTGGTCATTACAGGTTTGTCAGGGAGTGGTAAGTCGTCATTGGCTTTTGACACCATTTATGCTGAAGGTCAGCGCCGTTATATTGAAACATTCTCGGCGTATGCACGTCAGTTTTTAGGCGGATTGGAACGTCCAGATGTGGATAAGATTGATGGCCTTTCTCCTGTGATTGCTATTGAACAAAAAACGACCAGTAAATCGCCACGTTCGACTGTCGGCACCATTACAGAAATTTATGACTTTTTACGCCTGTTGTACGCAAGGGCAAGTGATGCCTATAGTTACAATACAGGCGAAAAAATGGTAAGTTATACGGATGAGCAAATCAAAAGCTTGATCAAAGAAAGTTTTAAGGGCAAACGCATCAACATTCTTGCACCAGTGGTACGCTCACGTAAAGGACATTACCGTGAATTGTTTGAGCAAATTGCCAAGCAAGGATTTGTAAAAGTGCGTGCTGATGGCGAAGTGAAAGACCTTGTAAAAGGTATGAAAGTGGACCGCTATAAAATGCACGATATTGAAATTGTCATTGACCGACTTAAAATTGATGACTCTGTGGATAATGAAAAGCGATTAAACGAATCCATTAACACCGCCATGTACCATGGAGATGATGTGTTGATGATTTTGGATCAGGATACCAATGAAACCCGCTATTTCAGTAGAAGTTTGATGTGTCCTACTTCGGGGATTTCATATCCAAATCCGGAGCCCAACAACTTTTCATTTAACTCACCCAAAGGTGCCTGTCCAAAATGCAACGGTATTGGAAAACTGTATCAGATCAATGAGAAAAAAATTATTCCTGATGAGAGTCTTTCCATTAAAGCTGGCGCACTTGCTCCTCACGGACCCTATAAAAACAGTTGGATTTTTAAACAGTTTGACACCATTGCGCAACGGTTCAGTTTCCAGTTGACAGATGCGTACAAGGACATTCCTGACGAGGCAAAAAAAATGATATTATACGGTGGCAATGAAAAATTTTCCATAGAAAGCAAAACTTTAGGCGTAACCCGCGATTATAAAATTGATTTTGAAGGGGTTGCCAATTTTATTGAAAATCAGTTTGCTACTGCAGAAACTACGTCCTTAAAGCGTTGGGCAAAAGAGTATATGGACAAAGTGGAATGTGATGCCTGCCATGGCTCACGCTTACGTCAAGAATCGCTTTACTTTAAGGTCAACGGACTCAATATTGCAGAGTTGGCCAATAAAGATATTATCGACTTGTCCAATTGGTTTGCGGAATTGACTTCCAAACTCTCTGAAAAACAATTGCTAATTTCAGAAGAAATTATCAAAGAAATTAGAACGCGCTTGCAGTTCCTATTAGACGTAGGCTTAGAATATCTATCGCTCAACAGAAGCTCTAAATCATTGTCTGGAGGAGAAGCACAACGCATAAGATTAGCCACTCAAATTGGCTCACAATTGGTGGGTGTCCTTTATATTTTGGATGAACCGAGTATTGGTTTGCACCAACGTGACAATGAAAAATTAATAAAATCATTGGTCGCACTTCGTGATATCGGCAATTCAGTCATTGTTGTTGAACATGATAAGGATATGATTGAAAGTGCTGATTATGTCATTGATATCGGGCCAAAGGCTGGGAAGTATGGCGGAGAAATTATCAGTGTTGGCACTCCCGAAGAACTTAAAACGCACCACACACTTACGGCAGACTACCTCAATGGCACAAAGCGAATCGAAGTTCCTGAGAAACGTCGCCAAGGCAATGGAAAATTTATAGAGTTGAAAGGCTGTACTGGAAACAATTTGAAAAATGTATCGGTCAAATTACCTTTGGGTAAAATGATTGGCGTGACCGGTGTTTCAGGCAGTGGGAAATCGACCTTGATCAATGAAACCCTCTACCCTATTCTGAACGCTTACTATTTTAACGGCGTCAAAAAACCAATGCCGTATAAGAGTATTAAAGGTTTGGAGCATATTGATAAAGTTATTGACATTAACCAATCACCAATTGGTCGCACCCCACGAAGTAACCCTGCCACCTACACCAAGACCTTTGATGAAATCAGGAGCTTGTTTGCTAAAATCCCTGAAGCTATGATCCGTGGATACAAGCCAGGACGTTTTAGTTTTAACGTGAAAGGCGGACGTTGTGAAACCTGCCAAGGAGGCGGATTGCGGGTTATTGAAATGAATTTCCTTCCAGATGTGTATGTGGAATGTGAAACCTGCCAAGGCAAACGTTTTAATAGAGAAACTTTAGAAATTCGTTACAAAGGGAAATCTATAAGTGATGTTTTGGACATGACCATTAATGAAGGTGTTGATTTTTTTGAACACATTCCTAAAATCCATAAAAAACTGCAGACCATCAAAGATGTTGGTTTAGGCTATATCACACTCGGGCAGCAAAGCACAACCCTTTCTGGTGGAGAAGCACAGCGCATTAAATTGGCAACCGAACTGAGCAAACGCGACACCGGAAACACCTTTTACATCCTTGATGAACCTACAACAGGGTTACATTTTGAAGATATACGCGTCTTGATGGATGTTCTCAATGAATTGGTTGACAAAGGCAATACTATCCTAATTATAGAACATAATATGGATGTGATTAAAGCGGTAGACTACATTATTGATATAGGTTATGAAGGTGGTAAAGGCGGCGGAGAGGTTATTGCGGAGGGCACTCCTGAGCAAGTGGCTAAGCACAAAGATAGTTACACCGCAAAATTTCTTAAAAAGGAACTAGAAAACCACAAGAAATAAAATTATTTAAGTATTTCTATAAAAAGACGGTATGAATAATGTTAAAAATTTATCGGTATCGGCACGGTATCAATACAAATCTTTACTATATTAGTCATATAACTTAAAAACTATCAATTATGAGAAGTATTCTTTGGCTTGTAGCCGTAATTTGTATTGTCATTTGGCTTTTGGGCTTTTTAGGTGTTGTTCCAGGATTGGCAGACAGTAGCTTGATCCATATTCTATTGGTAATCGCAGTTATTGCTATTCTTTATAACATTATTTCCGGTCGTAAAGCACTCTAAATGAGTCTTAAAACATTTCAGCAACCAATTATCTTATCAAATGGGCAAATCGAGAGATTTGCCTTTTTTTGTTCACAACTCCATCCACAATCGTCAAGAACAAGATCTTTTTTAGTACACCATATTTCACTATCAGATAAAAATGCTACAGAAATTAGTCTGATCGGGAACATTTCATAAAAATCTTATCCTTAACTAGTTTTAAAATACGTTGAATAGAAGTTATTGTCTTATTTTCTTTTAAATTTGTCTGTTTTGGCAATGTGGAGGATGACGGATGACGGATGACCGAAGACTGAGGACTGAATCATGAATAATAAATAAAAAATAAAAATAAACAATAGAGCATATACAGAATGAGATTAGAGAAACACAGTAAAGCTTGGAATGAAATAAAAACGAACGATTCTTGGGCCATTTTTAAAATAATGGGAGAGTTTGTCAATGGGTATGAAAAATTGAGCAAAATAGGACCATGCGTTTCCATTTTTGGTTCAGCACGTACTAAGCCAGATCATAAATATTATAAACTAGCCGAAGAAGTCGCCAAAAAAATTGTAGAACATGGTTACGGTGTGATCACTGGTGGCGGTCCTGGAATTATGGAAGCAGGAAACAAAGGCGCACATATTGCAGGAGGTATTTCGGTGGGATTGAACATTGATCTCCCTTTTGAACAACATGACAACCCGTATATCGATGCTGATAAAAGTTTAGACTTTGATTACTTTTTTGTAAGAAAAGTCATGTTTGTAAAATACTCCCAGGGGTTTGTGGTAATGCCTGGTGGTTTTGGAACCTTAGATGAATTGTTTGAAGCCATCACCTTGATACAAACCAATAAAATTGAAAAATTCCCGATAATTTTAGTAGGAACAGATTTTTGGTCGGGTCTTTTAGAATGGGTTAGAGAAATATTGCTGGATTCTTTCACTAATATTAGTGACAAGGATTTGGAATTGGTGCATTTGGTGGACACTCCTGATGAAGTCATCGAAATTCTCGACAGTTTTTATAAGGAATTTGAATTGAGTCCTAATTTCTAAAGTAATACAGATTACTTGGTCTCTCTACTGAACCTTTGATCCTTAAATCTTAGGAGATGATTTGATTTTTAGAGCACATTTTTCGCACTTATTTGAAATGTGCTCTGAAATTATTCACAAATAGCCTCTATTAAAAAACCATAACCACTTCTAATACGATATATTAAGCCGAGAACATGACGGTACTAGCAAAAAGTCTACACTTTATCATTATCTCTCAAAACAGTTGAAAACCCTAAAGTTTATCATAGCATATTGAAACGACGTATCCTTTTAAGTTTCGTAATCTTATATTCGGTGCTAATGTTTGGTCAAAATGAGATCAAAATCGATGCCCAGTTCAACATGCCCAACAAGAGCGCAAAAATAGCGCAAACCATTCATTACCAGAACACTTCAAACGACACCTTAAAAACCATCTATCTCAACGATTGGAACAACAGTTTTTCAACCAAACGCACCCCTTTGGCAGATAGGTTTACGCAGGAATACAGTACGAAATTCCATTTTGCCAAGAATGAGATGCGTGGCTATACAAATATCACCGCCATAAGAGATAGTAAAGATCAAGAACTGATGCATTCCAGATTAAAATTACATCCAGATGTGGTAGAAGTGCAACTTTCTGAGCCCCTTTTGCCAAACCAATCCTATCAAATTCAGTTATTTTACAATTTACAATTTCCAGACCATACGTTTACAGACTATGGGGTGACTGATAACAATGAGTTCAATTTAAAATATTGGTATATGACGCCCGCTGCCTATGATGGCCAATGGCATTATTATAGCAATAAGAATTTAGATGATTTATTTATTCCCAAAGCGAACCTCTTTTTAAAGCTCGAGTTTCCAAAGAATTATGCCCTTTATTCCGAACTTGATATTCAAGACATCACACAGAATGACAGCACACAAACCTTCTCCTTATTTGGTAAAGATCGTGTAGATAGTAAACTTTATCTCAATAAGTTTCCTAAATTTAATTTTGTGCAAACTGATAATTTTACGGTCATCACCAATTTGGAAAATGAAGGCATCATGCCAACAGATCGTGCTATCATCACGGATAAAATCACCCAATTCATTACTGAAAATCTTGGGCCATATCCGCATAATTATTTATTGGTAACGGATATTGAATATAGAAAAGATCCTCTTTATGGTTTAAATCAACTTCCAAAATTCATCAATCCTTTCCCTGGTAATCTTCAATATGAACTGAAGCTTTTAAAAACCACCTTAAAAAATTATTTGGACAATACATTATTGCTAGATTCGAGAAAAGAATACTGGCTCAAAGATGGTATTCAGATTTATTATTTGATGAAATATATTGACGAATATTATCCAGACCTAAAGTTGTTGGGCACCTTATCTAATTTTTGGGGCATTCGTTCTTTTCACGCAGCAGATGTTGATTTTAATGAGCAGTATAATCTCTATTTTATGCAAATGGCGCGTACCAATAGAGATCAATCCTTAACCACAGCAAAGGATTCTCTATTGAAATTCAATGCGAACATTGCCGGGAAATACAAAGCAGGCATCGGACTTAAATATCTAAATGATTTTGTCAATTCAGGCATTGTCGAAAAAACCATTCAAGAATATCTTCAGAATTTCTCATTAAAAGCAACTACGATTTCGGATTTTGAAAATTTGCTCAAAAAGAATACAGATAAAGACGTGGATTGGTTCTTTACGGATTATATCAATACCACTGAAAAAATAGATTTTAGAATCAAGGATGTCATTAAGACAAAAGATTCCGTGACATTCACCATTAAGAATAAGAGAAAAACCAATGTTCCGGTTTCTCTATTCACCTTAAAAAATGATTCCGTGCTTTCAAAACAATGGATCGAGGATGTTCATGGATCAAAAACATTGACCATTCCACACAACGATGCAACGAAGTTGGTTTTGAATTACGACAACACCATCCCTGAATATAACTTGAGAGATAATTGGAAATCTTTGGAAGGTTGGTTTTTTAACAACAAACCGTTGCAGTTTAGATTGTTTAAGGATATAGAAGACCCCAATTACAATCAGGTGTTTTTTATGCCACTAGTGGAGTTTAATAATATTTACGACGGACTCACCTTGGGCGCAAAAGTGTATAACAAGACACTTTTAATGAAGAATTTCAGTTATAGACTGTCGCCCAAATATTCTTTTAATTCAAAAACAATCACTGGTGGTGCCAGCGGGATTTATACGCAACATGTTGAAGACCAAGATTTGTTCCGGATCAATTACGGTTTGGGAGGCAGTTATTCCTCTTTCGCTGAAAACGCTTTTGTAACAGTTATAAGTCCGAGCGTATCACTCTATTTTAGGGATAATGACAATTACAGATCGAACAAATCGAGCTTTATAAATTTCAGGTATTTAGACATTTCCAGAACCAATAATAATCCACTGCTAACGGTAACAAACCCTGATTATAGTGTTTTTAACGTAAGATATGTGAATGCCTATACTGATTTGATTGATTATTCAAAGTTTTACTACGACTTTCAAGCAGCCCGACAATTTGGAAAAATATCAGTGAACTACGAATGGCGAAAATTGACAGAAAATAACCGACAGTTCAATTTCAGATTTTTTGCCGGAACATTCCTCTACAATAAAACCGATGAAAATTCAGATTTCTTTAGTTTTGCATTAGACAGGCCAACCGATTATTTGTTTGATTACAATTATTTGGGACGTTCAGAAGATACAGGTATTTTTAGTCAGCAAATTATCATTGCGGAAGGTGGTTTCAAATCAAAATTAGACACCCCGTTCGCCAACCAATGGATGACGACGGCCAATGTGAGCACTACTTTGTGGCGCTTTATTGAAGCTTATGGAGATATCGGCTTGGTAAAAAACAAGTCGGTTAACCCTAAGTTCGTTTATGATTCTGGCATCAGGCTCAATTTGGTTACTGATTATTTTGAACTCTATTTCCCTATTTATTCCAACTTGGGCTGGGAAGTTGATGAGCCTAATTACAGCCAACGCATCCGCATCAAATTTACGCTAGACCCAGAAGTACTTTTGGGACTTTTTAGACGTAAATGGTATTAAATCTCCATCAGATAGCGCAGATTTTGGCTGATTTTAATTGTCGGAAAAAAAAGATTTAATTTTCAATTTATCTCTTTTCATTGGTTTTATATTTTTAAAATTATGTAGTTTAGTCCAACCGTGTTTTAAACTATAACTAATGACAAAATCTATTTTCTTCAGTATTCTTTTTTCTGTACTGTTTATCAATATCTACGCGCAACAAAGCGATCTTTCGGTAGAAAAAATAATGCAAGACCCAAAATGGATGGGCACTTTCCCTTCCAATATCAAATGGGATCAAAACAGCAGCGCCATTTATTTTAATTATAATAGAGATGATGATCCCTCAGATTCATTGTATCGCATCCGTTTAAAAAATCCCAAAAACATTGAAAAAGTAACTTGGACAGAAGAGAAAGATATAGACTTTGCCAGGGGCACATACAACAGCAAAAAAACCAAAAAGATTTACGCCAAAGGCAACACCCTCATCATATTTGATGTCAAATCTGACAAGGAAACAGAGTTACTCCAATTCCCAAAAAACATAAGCAACCCTAATTTTCTGGCGAATGAAGACTGGATCGCTTTTGAGGCAGATGATAATGCTTATATCTATTCACAAGAAACAGGCATCTTAAAAAAACTGACCCAGATCAAATCGGGTGAGGCGCCAAAAAAGAAAGATCCAAAATCTTCAGATAAAGCGTCGTTTTTGGAAGAAGAAAATCTCAAATTATTGAGCGTGGTCAAAGAACGCGAAGACAACAAAGAAACTTCCAAAAAAATAAGAGAAGCTCGAAAAGAAAAAGAGGCCTATACCTATTATTCAGGAGACAACGAGATCTTCAACTTACAAGTATCTCCTGATGCCAAGTATGTTACTTTTACACTCTACCAACGTGGCAAAAGCGATGCCACCATTGTACCAAATTACATTGATGCCTCCAGTTATACCACTGATTTGGGCACCCGTTCTAAAGTCGGTGATGATGAAACCAAAGTGGCATTGGCTATTTACAATATCGAAAAAGATACTGTTTATACCGTCAACACGAGCACCTTGCCTGGTATTAAGGATTTACCAGATTACGTGAAAGATTATCCAGATAAAGAATGGGAAGAAAAAGAACGCGAAGTCATTAGTTCGCAAGCTTATTTTTCTGACAACGGCCAACACGCTATCGTGAATGTGCGCTCAAAAGACAACAAAGACCGTTGGATTGCGAAATTAGATTTGACCTCAGGTGAACTGACCAACTTAGACAGGCAACGCGATGAAGCATGGATTGCCGGCCCCGGAATTGGCTGGACCATGGGTGGCGGTACTATGGGGTGGCTGCCAGATAATAAGCATCTGTATTTTCAATCTGAAGCCACTGGCTATTCACACCTCTATCTTTTAGATGTGACAAATGGCAAGAAAAAAGCATTGACCTCAGGGAATTTTGAAGTTTTTGACCCTTTTATGTCCAACGACAAAAAAAATTGGTACTTATCCACCTCTGAAGTTGGCCCAGCCGAAAGACATTTCTATACAATGCCGATTATGGGTGGAACAATGGGGCAACTCACCACCATGACGGGCAATAATGACGTGAGTCTTTCTCCTGATGAAAAACACATGGCCATTCGTCACTCCTACAGCAATCAACCTTGGGAGCTATATTATAAGAAGAATTCAGCAAAAGCAGAAGCAGAGCAATTGACTTCTGGACAATCTGATGCATTCCAATCTTATACTTGGAGAGATCCTAAACTCATTACTTTTAAGGCCGAAGATGGCGCACAAGTTCCTGCAAGATTGTATGTTCCTGAAGCTTCGGTCAAAAACAATGCAGCCGTCATTTTCGTACATGGCGCTGGCTATTTACAGAATGTCCATAAGTGGTGGTCATCATATTTTAGAGAATACATGTTCCATAATTTATTGACTGATTTAGGCTACACGGTTATCGACATAGATTATAGAGGCAGTGCAGGCTATGGTCGAGATTGGCGCACAGGAATTTACAGACATATGGGTGGAAAAGATTTATCTGACCAAGTGGATGGTGCCAAATATTTAGTTGATAATTATGGGATTGATCAAGAAAAAATCGGAATTTATGGAGGTAGTTACGGCGGATTTATCACGTTAATGGCATTATTTACTGAGGCTGAAACATTTACTTCTGGTGCTGCCTTGAGGTCAGTTACAGATTGGGCGCATTACAATCACGGATATACTGCCAACATATTAAATGAGCCGTTCAATGACCCTATTGCATATCAACGTTCATCTCCTATTTACTTTGCAGAAGGTTTGGAAGGTAATTTGCTGATGGCACACGGGATGGTAGATGTCAATGTGCATTTTCAAGATGTGGTAAGATTGTCGCAACGTTTGATAGAATTGGGCAAGGACAATTGGGAAATGGCCATTTACCCTGCAGAAGATCATGGTTTTGTAGAACCGAGTAGCTGGACCGATGAGTATAAGCGCATCTTAAAGCTCTTTAATACAACCTTACTCAAAAAATAAAAGCATTAACAACTTAATTATCAGCACTTGACACACAGACTTATACGATGCCAAGGCTTGGTAATTAAACGTCAATTCAACCCTGTAACACGTATTTGAATTGCAATACTTGTCTGTTTTGACTACTTTTGCAATATCTAAAAACCACCTTATGCAAACGACGCCAAAAACTATCAAGGATATCTCTTTTGAAGAATTTCAATCAGAAGTTCTTAGTGATTACAAAATTGCCATGACCAGCAGAGAATGTAGTCTATTGGGCAGAAGAGAAGTATTGACTGGAAAAGCTAAATTCGGCATTTTTGGCGATGGTAAAGAGGTTCCACAATTGGCTTGGGCCAAAGTATTCCAAAATGGAGATTTCCGCTCTGGATACTACAGAGACCAAACCTTTATGATGGCCATTGGAGAATTGAGTATCCAGCAATTTTTTGCAGGCCTTTATGGTGATCCTAATATTGACAATGATCCCATGTCAGCAGGTCGTCAAATGGGAGGCCACTTTGGCACCCATAGTTTGGATGAAAAAGGCGATTGGAAAAACCTATTGGAGCAAAAGAACTCGAGTGCAGACATCTCTCCTACTGCTGGCCAAATGCCACGGCTCTTAGGATTGGCACAAGCTTCAAAAATATATAGAAACGTCAGTGGCATCAACAGTCTGAAGTTTTCTGATAAAGGAAATGAAGTAGCTTGGGGCACCATCGGTAATGCCAGTACTAGTGAAGGTTTGTTTTTTGAAACCATAAATGCTGCGGGTGTTTTACAAGTTCCAATGGTTATTAGCATTTGGGATGATGAATACGGTATTTCAGTACATGCGAAACATCAAACCACCAAAGAGAATATTTCTGAAATTTTAAAAGGTTTCCAAAGAGATAAAGACTATAAAGGTTATGAAATATTAAAAGTAAATGGCTGGGATTATGTTGAATTAATAGAAACCTATCAACGTGCCTCCAAAATTGCAAGGGAAGAACATGTGCCTGTCATGATTCACGTTGTAGAACTGACACAACCGCAAGGGCATTCCACATCTGGTTCTCATGAACGCTACAAAAGTAAAGAGCGTTTAGATTGGGAAATAGAAAATGATTGTATCCGTAAAATGCGCGAATGGATCATTAGCCACGGCATTTCCACTGAGGTTGAATTGGACGCCACTGATAAAAATATCAAGAAACAAGTTAGGGAAGGTAAAAAAGCAGCTTGGGAAGCTTACCAAAATCCTATGAAGGAAGAGCAACAAGAAGCGATCCAGCTGATTACCAATCTTGCAAATTCTAGCGCTAATAAAGTATTTATTGAACGCATCGTTACAGAATTGACCAATGCTGCTGAACCTATCAGAAAAGACATTGCTTCTGCGGTCAGAAAAGCATTGCGTTATGTGATTTCTGAAAATTCTGCAGAAAAAGACGCTGCCCATAAGTATATTGATGCCTATTTAGATAGAATTCAACCAAGATACAGCTCACATCTTTACAGTCAATCTAAAAAATCAGCTTTACAAATCAAGGAAGTAAAACCAACGTATGACGCTTCTGCAGATGATGTGGATGGCAGATTGGTGCTCCGTGATAATTTTGATGCGATTTTTAAGAAATACCCGCAAGCTTTAATTTTTGGTGAAGATGCCGGTACTATTGGTGATGTCAATCAAGGTTTGGAAGGACTTCAAGAAAAGTATGGCGAACTAAGAGTTGCTGATGTAGGTATCCGTGAAGCCACGATTATGGGTCAAGGTATTGGGATGGCGATGCGCGGCTTACGCCCTATTGCTGAAATTCAGTATTTAGATTACATTTTATACGCGCTTCAAATTATGAGTGATGATTTGGCAACTTTGCATTACAGAACCCATGGCCGACAAAAAGCGCCCTTAATTGTGCGCACCAGAGGTCATCGGTTGGAAGGCATTTGGCATTCTGGATCTCAATTGGGAGGGGTGTTGAATTTGATTAGGGGCATCCATGTTTTAGTGCCTAGAAATATGACCAAAGCTGCAGGATTTTACAATACGCTTTTAGAAAGTGATGAGCCTGCGCTTATTATAGAGTGTTTGAATGGCTACCGTCTTAAAGAAAAACTGCCAACCAATTTAGGTGAGTTTAAAACACCTCTTGGCGTAGTAGAAACTATTAAAGAAGGAAAAGACATTACCCTAGTGTCCTATGGTTCCACATTGCGCTTGGTAGAACAGGCCGCCAAAGAATTAATGGAAGTTGGTATCGATGCTGAAGTCATTGACGTTCAGTCTTTATTGCCTCTCGATTTAAATCATGATATTGTTAAAAGTGTTGAAAGAACCAATAGATTGATGGTTATCGATGAAGATGTTCCTGGTGGTGCCTCAGCCTATTTGCTCAACGCCATTTTGAATACCCAAAACGCCTACCAATATTTAGATAGTCAACCGAAAACGTTGACAGCTCGTCCACACAGACCTGCATATGGAACAGATGGTGATTATTTTTCAAAACCATCGGCAGAAGACATTTTTGAAAGTGTGTATGCAATCATGCATGAGGTGAGTCCTGAAAGTTATCCTAAATTGAGATAAAGCGCTCATAGTATCTATTTTAAAATTAAGAATAAATTATAGTATAAAGCCTTTAAAAATTTTAAACCACCAGATTCGAATGAAAAACAACCTAAACGATTTGGCTCTTGCCATATTAAGAGTCTCCTTTTCAGGAATGATACTTACCCATGGTATCCCCAAAATTAACATGCTTCTTGAAAATGCTTCTGGTTTTCCTGATCCAATTGGTATTGGAAGTACCGCATCTCTGGTATTAGCAATAATTGGGGAAGTAGTTGCACCGATTTTTGTCTTGATTGGTTTTAAAACAAGAATTGCGGCTATTCCTGTTGTGATTACTATGGCAGTAGCAGCATTTGTTGTTCATATTAATGATGACTTTGCCACTAAAGAAATGGCCTTACTCTATCTGTTGGCATTTGTTGTGATTGCCTTGGTTGGCGCTGGAAGATATTCAGTAGACGGAAGAAAATAACGTTAAATGAAAGCAGTCTCTGTTGTAACTATAAAGAAAGAATTAAAACATCGGTCTTCAGAAGAATTGCTGGAACTTTGTTTGCGCCTCTCTAAATTCAAAAAAGAAAACAAGGAACTGCTCACCTATTTGCTGTTTGAATCTCACGACGAATCTGGTTATATCGAAAGTGTAAAGGCAGAAATAAATGCCCAATTTGAGGGCATCAACACCAAAAATTATTTCTATATAAAAAAGAGTGTTCGTAAAATCTTGAAGACTGTTAAAAAGTACGCCAGATATTCACTTAAAAAAGAAACTGAGGTAGAATTGTTACTTCATTTTTGCACTGTTCTTAAGGATTTTAAACCTTCAATTTTTAAAAATGTAACGCTTACCAACTCCTATGAGCGGCAAATTGTGCTTATAAAAAAAATAGTGAGCACGTTGCATGAAGATTTACAGTATGATTACCATCTGGAATTGGAGGGCTTAGAACGCTAAATTATAATTTTATAACGTTTAAAACTAGTCTTTAAAAGTGTCAACTCAATAATGCGGAGACCATCGCGTTACAAAATCAAATAGCAACACCTTAAGCTTATATGAACATAAAATCTGTTGTGATATTCTTGTTTCTTTCACTAGTGTCTTTTTGTGGCATTTCACAAACAAAACCAATTGTTCTTACCAATGTGTCCCAAATAATTTCAAAGCAGAGTTCTGGAGAATACCAAATCAGTTATGCAGATTCAGCTAACGGATATAGTGTGATCATCCCCAAATGGTGGGATATTAAAGAAACACCAAGTCCCAACTTTTTTGGTGGCACGTTTGATGAAATAGATAAATCAAAAAGTGCGCTATTAGTTAAAGCTTTTGAAAAAGAAAAGTTCAAGACGCTTCAAAATTTTGAAAACTGGGTTATTTCCAGTTATAAATCAGGAGACACGCCAAAGTGGTCGACCAATCAGAAAGTCTTATTCAAAAAGAACCTTTCAGAGTTTAACACCATTGGAAAAGCTTTTAAAGTGCAGCTAAAAACAGAAGACACGTTTTATAATTGTTGCTACATCATCGTTGAAACCTCTAAATCTTACTTGTGGATTGATTTGACATCAACTCGAGAAACCTACGATGCCAACTTTAAGAAATTGGAAAAAATATTGCTGCAATTTACAGCGTTTTGATGCGAGTGAAATAAAAAAAGCGTCCTACAACTTAATGTATGACGCTTTTTCTTCAACTATATTGAATGATTATGCTACTTGATCTTCGTGCTTACCTTCATAAACTTCTTCAACAAGCTTGGCATTAAATGCAGGCAAATCTTCAGGAGATCTGCTCGTTACCAAGCCTTCATCCACAACTACTTCTTGGTCTACCCAATTTGCACCTGCGTTGATCATATCAGTTTTGATAGAACCGTAAGATGTCATTTTACGTCCCTTCAACACATCAGCCTCTGCCAACAACCATGGTCCGTGGCAAATTGCCCCTACTGGTTTATGGTTTTCAAAAAATGATTTTACAAAATTGACCGCCTTAGGGTTGGTTCTTAATTTATCAGGATTAATAACACCACCTGGCAACATTAATGCATGGTAATCTTTTTGGTTGACATCGTCTAAAGTTTTATCAACGTTATAGTCTGCACTCCAATTTCCATCTGCCCATGATTTTATCTTTCCAGATTTCTCTGAAATAATATGGACTTCAGCTCCTGCTTTTTCTAAAGCTTTTTTTGGTTCTCTTAATTCACTTTCTTCAAATCCGTTTGTTGCTAAAATTGCAACTCTCTTTCTATTTAAGTTTTCCATGGTATATATATTTTTTAAATTAATAATTGATTTCATTTCAATTTACTTAAAAAATAAGCGACAAGAGCATATTACAGAGGGTTTAACCTAAGCTTAATAGTATATGTTAAGACATCTTAAAATAAAAAGGTAACTCTCAAGATTATTAGCTATTATAGGCAATGAGATACATGTAGTCTATCTCATTATTCGAACCAGAAGTTCTTTCAACAAATCACCCTGCGATACGGCATTGGCGCCAACCCCTTTGCTTTTAACATCAAAATCGCGCAGAGTACCCACCACACTGCTCACTTTTTTCATAGGAAAGTTGCGTGCTGCAGTGATATACTCGTTTACAAAATAAGGGTTAATCTTTAATGCTGAAGCAACATTACGTGGAGATTTATCATTCAATCCATGAAAATACAGCAGCTGACTAAAAAAATTAAACAATAAAGACACCGTAACTACCATTGGATTGTCCTTCGGGTTTTCAGCAAAGTAATTGATGATTTGGTGGGCTTTTTTGACATCCCCATCGCCAATGGCCTTGCGAAGTTCAAAATTATTGAAGTCTTTACTGATCCCAATGTTCTCTTCGATATGTTCTGGAGAAATTTGTGTGTCTTTTGGTAAAATGATCTGAAGTTTTTCCAGCTCATTATTGATCTTGCTCAAATCAGTGCCTAAGAATTCGACCAACATTTGAGACGCTTTTGGAGAAATCGAATAATCTTTAGGAGACAACACACGCCTGATCCAATCCGCTACTTGGTTTTCATAGAGTTTCTTACTCTCATAAACCACACCCATTTTATTTAGGGTTTTATATAGTGATTTGCGCTTATCTATCGTCTTATACTTATAATTAAACACCAAAATAGTGGAAGGTTGTGGTTGCTTGGCATAGTCAACCAACTTTTCAATATTTCGGGACAAATCCTGAGCTTCCTTAACAATAATGACCTGATATTCCGCCATCATTGGAAAGCGCTTCGCATTTCCTACAATATCATCTATAGACACATCACGTCCATAAAGTACCATCTGATTGAAGCCACGCTCTTCTTCCGTAAGCACATTGTCTTCGATAAAATCGGAAAGCTTATCTATATAATAAGGCTCCTCACCCATTAAAAAATAGATGGGTTTTAATTTTCTGCTCTTAATGTCGGCGGCTATCTGTTTAACTTCGTCCAAACGTGGTAAATTTTTTAAATTAAAAGCTCCAAATTCCAATTTATAACCTCGGAATTTGGTATTTGATGATTGAAGTTTAACTTTGGGACTATAAAATTTTGAAGTATTGCAACCACTAAATTTCCCAAAGTTTTCGTTTCGATTCAAAAATAGCGAAAATAAAGTATCTATTTTCGACACGGTTCGTAAAAAGTTTGTCATCTTACAACCCGAAGAATGGGTGCGTCAGCATTGCGTGCATTACCTGATGACTGAAAAGAAATATCCACATTCATTGATCAATGTTGAAAAGGAATTGACCATCAATAACTTAAAAAAACGGTATGATATTGTAGTGTTTAATAGCAAAGGCGAGGTGCATTTAATTGTAGAATGCAAAGCCCCACAGATTAAAATTGATCAAACAACTTTTGATCAAATTGCACGCTACAACCTTTCCTTAAAGGCTAATTATTTGATGGTTACCAACGGATTGGACCATTATTACTGTCAGATGGATTTTGAAGCGGAAAATTATGTGTTTTTAAAGGATATTCCTGAGTATGTTAGGTGTTAGGTGTTAGGTGTTAGGTGTTAGGTGTTAGGTGTTAGGTGTTAGGTGTAAAATCGTTAATTTGTGATTAAAAAAGAAATAGCCGTTGTTATATTAAATTGGAATGGGAAAGCCTTGTTGGAAAAATTTCTTCCCTCGGTTTTAGAGCATTCTGAAGAAGCTGCCATATATGTGGCAGATAATGCCTCTACAGATGACTCTGTTGAATTTTTGAAAGCCCATTATCCCTCGGTAAAAATAATTCAAAATAAAGAAAATGGTGGTTACGCTAAGGGCTATAATGATGCGTTGAAACATGTTGATGAAGAGATCCTTTGTCTTTTAAACAGTGATGTTGAAGTGACGCAAAATTGGTTGGAACCTATATATACCATCTTTAAAACCGAACCTAAAACGGCGCTAGTACAACCCAAAATTCTAGATCACAAAAACAAAGATTATTTTGAATATGCTGGGGCTGGCGGTGGATTTATCGATAAATTCGGTTACCCGTACTGTCGGGGACGAATTTTTGATGCTATTGAAAAAGATGTTGGTCAATACAACGATACTACTCAAATTTTTTGGGCATCTGGAGCTTGTTTATTTATCAGAAAATCAGTTTTTGAAGTTTTAAATGGTTTTGATGATTCATTTTTTGCCCATATGGAAGAAATAGATCTCTGCTGGCGCGCCCACAATTTAGGATATGTCACGAGGTATGTAGGTACTTCTGCTGTTTACCATGTGGGTGGTGCCACTTTAAACGCTACAAATCCTAAAAAAACATACCTCAATTTTAGAAACAGTTTGTTCGCCATAACCAAGAATGCACCTAAAAACCTGTTCCTTTTAATATTTATGCGGCTTGTTTTGGATGGCATTGCAAGTTTGAAATTCTTAACAGAATTTAAGTTCGCCCACATATGGGCAGTGCTTCGGGCGCATGGAAATTTTTACTCCAATTTTACAAGCTTGCTTAAAAAACGTCGTGTATTGAGATCACAACTTTTAAAGGAATCAGTTTCCAAATATTACCAAGTTGAATCCATTGTATGGCTGTATTTTATAAAAAATAAAAGGAAATTTAAGGATTTAAATTAAGTGTTAAATTATTTGTTAATTCTTCTTGTAGCTACCGTTTTTTATATAATTTTGGACTGTTAAATTTCTAATTAATTAATCACTACCATTATGAAAAAAATCATGTTATTAAGTGTGGTTTCATTGTTGGTTTTAAGCTCATGTGTATCCAAAAAAGAATACTCAGCGCTGGAAGCAAAGCAAAAAGAAACGCAAGATTTATTAAACACTGCAACTGTTAAATTGAACAGCTGTCTGTCAGACAATGCTACCGCTCAGGCACGTGTTGAAGGTTTACAGGCACAATTGGCAGACATGCGCAGAACCAATGAAGATTTGATTAGCACTAAGGGCAATTTAACAATCCTGACTCAAAAAGGTGCTGATAACCTTGAAAAATCTCTTGAAAGTCTTAAAGAAAGAGATCTTAAAATTACACGTTTGCAAGATGCATTAACTAGAAAAGACAGTGTTACCCTTGCTATTGTAACAAGTTTGAAGAAAGATGTTGGTCTTAGTGATCAGGACATTCAGATCAATGTTGAAAAAGGTGTGGTTTATATCTCTATCGCTGATAAATTATTATTCCAAAGTGGAAGTTACAATGTGACTTCAAGAGCTAAGGAAATCTTAGGTAAAGTTGCAACTGTCGTAAAGGGAAAACCTGATTTTGAAGCTATGGTTGAAGGTCATACAGATAGCGTACCTTACAAAAAGGGTGGCATCTTAGAAGATAACTGGGATTTAAGTGTAAAACGTGCAACATCTATTGTTAGAGTATTGGAAGATTTAGGCGTTAATCCTAAGCAACTGATTGCTGCTGGCCGTAGTGAATATGTACCTTTAGTTCCTAATGATTCTGCTGAAAACAGAGCGACTAACAGACGTACGCGTATATTAGTGCTTCCTAAAATTGACCAATTTTACGAAATGGTTGAAAAAGAAATGAAAAATATGATTGCTGAAGACGCAAAGAAATAAGCAGTGTATTTAATATATTTAAAAAGCTCAACTTGACGTTGAGCTTTTTTTATGCCCTATATTTAATAACGTGTCATGTGAAACACTTTAAGCAAAAGATATTAGTTGCTTTAAAACAGCATTTTTCAAATGATTGAATATAATTGATAGGCTTGGGGATTTGCTATAAAACTTTAAAAAAGCAATAGTTTAAAAAATCATACTGTAGACAGATTGCTTCTGATAAAGTCTCAGCTCTAACATCGATAAGCGAAGCGGTCTCAAATCTTTGTTAGAAACCACTGTTCTTTGTATAATAAATCAATCTAGAAAATCTCCAAACTTCCTTTACCTTCTCTCACGATTATTGGTTGTTCCTCAGATAAGTCAATTATTGTAGACGCTAAATTATCACCATAGCCACCATCAATTACCAAGTCTACTAAATTATCCCATTTTTCTAAAATTAATTCAGGATCTGTAGTATATTCAATAATTTCATCCTCATCTCTAATGGACGTAGAAATGATGGGCCTCCCCAATTGCCTTACAATTTCTAAAGCAATATTATTATTGGGCACCCTAATCCCCACAGTTTTTTTCTTTTTAAATGGATGCGGCAGGGTTTTGGCCCCCGGAAGAATAAATGTATAAGGTCCCGGCAATGCACGTTTCAAAATTTTAAAGGTGGCTGTATCAATTTGCTTTACATAATCGCTTAAGTTGCTCAAATCATGACATATAAATGAAAAATTGGCTTTATCCAATTTCACTCCTTTTATTTGTGCCACCCGTTCTAAAGCCTTAATATTATTGATATCACATCCTAACCCGTATACCGTATCCGTCGGATAAATAATGAGTCCTCCAGCTTTAAGCACTTTGATGACCTTTTTTATTTCCTTCGCATTTGGGTTTTCTTCATATATTTTAATAAATTCAGCCATACTTTACATCTTATTATATCGTTTACAAAGTAATTAAATATTTTATTATGAAGGCTATAAAAGTCATTTTACTGAGTGTCTTACTTGTTTTGATAACATTTTCTTGTAGTAAAGAAAACACCGATACACCCAATGAAGGATTAAATACGTCGGAATATTATGAAGAACTCAATGTTAGTTATGGTTCTGATAACGATCAAAAATTTGATTTGTATTTACCTCAAAACCGGAGCACTTCAACTAAAGTTATGATTTTGGTCCACGGAGGTGGATGGTCTGCCGGAGATAAAGCAGATATGAATAGCCTTAAGGATATCATCCGTTTGGATTTGCCAAATCTGGCCATTGTCAACCTTAATTACAGATTGGCCGATGCCAATAACAGACCGTATCCTATGCAGATTGAAGATATCACATCTGTAATCAGCCACCTCAAAGAAAACCAGGATTTTTATGGAATTTCTGACGATTACGGTTTTATAGGTACCAGTGCAGGCGCACATTTAGCCTTGCTTTGGAGTTATGCTTTTGACAGTGATAAGGATGTGAAAATGGTATGCAGCATTGTAGGTCCAACCAACTTCACAGATCCTGCTTATTTAAATACAACAGACCCCAACCTTCGCGCTTTAATGGATGTATACGGTGTAAATGCGTCTACTGAATTTTTGGAAGAAGTAAGTCCATACCATCGGGTTACAGCAACGGCGCCTCCAACGATTATGTTTTATGGAGGAAAAGATCCATTAATACCAACAACACAAGGGACAGCTATGAGAGCGCGTTTGCAGCAATTGGGCATCACCCATGAATTTACACTGTATGAAAATGCTGGTCATGGGTGGGTAGGTCTTGAATTGTTAGATACTTGGTCAAAATTAAAAGCATTCACACAAACCCATTTATAACCTTTTAACCGAGTACATCTAGTTTGGCAAAGCGCAATAATAATTTTTTGACACCGCCATGCTCAAAATTAATTTCAGCTTTGGTATCTGTACCAACGCCTTCAATTTTCATCACTTCACCTTTGCCAAAACGCATGTGCTCCACGACATTGCCGACAGTCAATTTGCCATCAAACAAATTAACATCTGGACTTCCTGTAGATTTCCCGATGGGCTTTAATTTGGCAGGCGGAATAAATTTAGGTGGTTTTTCTTCAGATTTTCGCTTGACGGCTTTCTTAAACCTGATCTGATTGGGCTCAACATCGCCAAAAATATCGGCAGACAACATCGGATTGAAGCGTCTGTCATCAATAGGGGTTAGTATTTCTAAAAAGTTTTCATCAATCTCCTCAATAAACCGACTTGGTTCAGCATCAATCAATTTACCCCAACGGTAGCGGGACATGGTGTAGGTCAAATACGCCTGCTTTTCTGCCCTGGTCAAGGCCACGTAAAATAAGCGTCGCTCCTCCTCCAACTCACTACGGGTATTCATACTCATTCCGCTTGGGAACAAGTCTTCTTCCATCCCCACAATATACACGTACGGGAACTCCAAACCTTTGGCCAAGTGAATGGTCATCAACGCCACATGATCTGCATCTCCCTTATCGGCATCCAAATCTGTGGCCAAGGCCACATCTTCCATAAATTCAGCCAAGGAACCGGTGGCATCAGCCAATTCTTCCTGCCCTGCCACAAAGTCTTTGATACCATTGAGCAACTCCTCAATATTCTCCATTTTGGCAATGCCTTCTGGAGTGCCATCATTTTTGAATTCCTTGATAAGTCCAGTCACTTTGGTGACGTGTTCTGCCAAGTCAAAGGCATTTGCCGTTTGGTTCATCACCTGAAAGCTTTCAATTGAAGTGACAAAATTCTTAAGCTTATTTTTCGTGCCTGAGTTGATATTGATTTCTACTTTATCAATGTGTTTCATCACATCAAAAATGGAGCGGTTATATCCATTTGCAGCTACAACCAACCGATCTATCGTTGTTTGGCCAATACCACGCCCGGGAAAGTTAATAACACGTTTTAGTGCTTCCTCATCTGCCGGATTGATAATTAATCGCAAATAAGACAGGACATCCTTAATTTCTTTACGTTGGTAAAATGAGAGTCCGCCATAAATTCTATACGGAATGCTCCGCTTTCTCAAGGCATCCTCCATCGCACGGGATTGTGCGTTGGTACGGTATAAAATGGCAAAATCACTATTGTTCAACTGATTTTCCATTTTGTTTTCAAAGATGGAACTTGCCACAAAACGGCCTTCATCACCATCAGTCATCAATCTGTTGACCTTTATTTTCGGGCCTTCATCATTTGCTGTCCATACTACTTTTTCAAGTTTGGTCTGGTTCTTATCAATGATGGAATTGGCAGCATTAACAATATTTTTGGTAGAGCGGTAATTTTGCTCGAGACGGAACATTTTTACATCATCGTAATCCTTCTGAAAGTTCAAAATGTTATTGATATTTGCACCTCTAAACGCATAAATACTTTGCGCATCATCACCTACCACACAAATGTTCTGAAAACGATCAGACAATGCCCTCACAATTAAATACTGTGAATGGTTGGTATCCTGATACTCATCCACCAAAATATATCGGAACCGGTTCTGATATTTTGCCAACACATCTGGAAAACGCGTCAACAGCTCATTGGTTTTCAATAAGAGATCATCAAAATCCATGGCACCTGCCTTAAAGCATCTGTCCACATAGTTTTTGTAGATGTCCCCCATTCTTGGGCGTTTAGCCATGGTATCAGCTTCAATCAAATCAGCATTCTGAAAATATGCCTTAACGGTAATCAAACTATTTTTATAAGATGAAATCCTCGAGCTTATTTGCTTGGTTTTGTAGATGTCCTTATCCAGACCCATTTCTTTGATAATGGCCGAAACTAAGCGTTGGGAATCCTGTGCATCATAAATGGTGAAATTGCTGGGATAGCCTAATTTATCAGCTTCAATACGCAAAATTTTTGCGAAAACGGAGTGAAATGTCCCCATCCATAAGTTCTTTGCCTCACTAGTTCCTACAATTTCTGAAATTCTGCTCTTCATTTCGCGAGCAGCTTTATTGGTAAACGTCAATGATAGGATATTAAAAGGATCCACACCCTGACTCATTAAATAGGCAATTCTAATGGTCAACACACGCGTTTTGCCAGAACCAGCGCCTGCAATCACAATCATAGGGCCATCTTTCTGCAATGTTGGTGCTAGTTGCGCCTCATTTAACTGACTTAAATATTTCTCCAAAACTCCTCTAATTTTTAGAGTGTGAAATTAACCAAAGCTTCTGTTTTTAGTAAGCGTTTTTATCAATAATTATAAACAATTGCGTTTGTTTTAACACTCTGGAATTATTTGAATATCTTTAAAAAAATTACACAACTTCTTATTCTATGAAATACTTTCTACTCCTTGTATGCCTCTTTGGAAGCATCACCTTAAACGCCCAGACTGATTTTGACGCCGACTTTAATGCCATAGAGTCGAAGGTGATTGAATGGCGACGTCATTTTCATGAACATCCTGAGTTGAGCAATCAGGAGTTTAAAACCGCCGAAAAGATTGTTGCACACTTACAGTCTTTAGGAATGGAGGTTCAAACTGGAGTAGGAAAAACTGGCGTTGTCGGACTTTTAAAAGGCAATACCCCAGGGAAAGTTGTGGCTTTGAGAGCTGACATTGATGCACTTCCTGTCACTGAACGCAATGATTTACCGTTCAAATCAACAGTTACAGCAGAATTTATGGGTATCAAAACCGGGGTGATGCATGCCTGTGGCCATGATACGCATACCGCTATTTTGATGGGTGTTGCTGAAGTTTTATCAAAGCATAAAGACAAGATAAATGGCACCATAAAATTCATTTTTCAACCTGCAGAGGAAGGTCCGCCACCGGGAGAAGAAGGTGGTGCAAAATTGATGATCAAAGAAGGCGTGCTTGAAAACCCAAAAGTGGATGCTATTTTTGGACTCCATATCAATTCTGCCACACCTGTGGGGACAATTAAATACAAATCTGGCGGGATTATGGCTGCTGTAGAGCGGTTTGTGATCAACGTAAAGGGAAAACAGACTCATGGTTCCCAACCTTGGTCTGGGGTTGACCCTATTTTGATTTCGGCAAAAATTATTGATGGGCTTCAAACCATCGTCAGCAGAGAATTGAACTTGACCCAGGAAGCTGCTGTGATTACCGTCGGAAAAATTACCAGTGGCGTAAGGTTCAATATCATCCCAGAGAGCGCAGAACTTATCGGGACTGTCCGCTCTTTAGATGCTGACATGAAAGCGCAAATCATCAAGCGGATGACTGAAATGACAGAGACTATTGCTAAGGCTTATGGTGGCGAGGCAACGATCACCTTTGAAAACAACACCTCTATTACTTATAACGATCCTGATTTAACTGCTGCAATGCTCCCAACACTTCAAAAGGTAGCAGGAACTGAAAATGTTATCATCACGAAAGCCGTAACAGGTGGTGAAGATTTTTCATATTTTCAAGAAGTTGTTCCCGGACTTTATTTCTTTTTGGGAGGTATGACCCCTGGAAATACGGAGGTATTTCCGCATCACACTCCTGATTTTGTCATTGATGAAAGTGGAATGCTTTTGGGCGTCAAAACGATGACACAACTGGCACTGGATTATTTGAATCAAAATTAGGCTTCGTATTTTTTAGCCAATAAGGTCTCAAATCTAGAATCTAGAATCTAGAATCTAGTATCTAACATCTCAAATCTCAGGTCTACTTTTTCCCATTTCCCGTCATAATACTGATCAGTCCTGATCTTAAACTTAGCCACAAGAAATTGAAGACTGATTTGGTGTAATCGCGGGCTATGCCTTCCTTAAAGCCTTCTCTAAAGTCGTCGGAAGCTTTGTTGCTATCTTTCTTAATAAATAGATTTGCAATGGCCGAAAGGAGTTTGTTTTCATCTTTCCCGTCCTTATCAAGCACATTCACTTTGAACTCTTCGTAATTGGCCCTCATATTTACTCTTGCGGTGTTGGCATCTCCTGAAATTGTGGCATAGGTTTTTAAAAGCTCGCCCTCGAATTGCACTTTTAAATTGGGTTTGGAAAACGGATTCAAATCCGGAGCGGGAAGTCTGCCAATATCAACTTTAAAAACAAACGCATCATTAACGTCGTTGACATCAAAAGTCCAATCCACTTTTATTGGCGTTCTTGCCATAAAAATAGCATCAATAGCCAAGGTCGTTTTTTCTGAAGCGCCATAAGTGTTACTGATATTTTTGATATCAGCATTCATTTGAGTAAATGAAATTTCGCCAGCTTCCATGTCTGCATTCACTTTTTCAGAATAGACAATGGTGGCGTTTTCCAATTTAATAGCACTTAAAGTTAAGTCAAACTTAAGACTTCTTAACATTTTACTATATAGGTTTTTACGCGTGGAATCATCAGCTAATAATTTGTTTCTATAAATATACATTTCAGGACTTTCAATAATCACTTTAGGACTTTTGAAATAAAAGATGGAATCGCTTTTATAGCCAAATTCTTGAGCTTCCAAAACCAGTGAAGGTATAGAGACATTAAAATGATCACGCTCAATCGAAATCATCTGGTTCAATTTTTCTTTTGAATATTTGGTAAATAAGTTCAACTGATTGAATGCTGCTTTATCCTGGGTGATGTTGGCCGAAGTCATTTTTAGATGTTCATAGTCTCCCATACTATAGAACAAGTCATTGAAAGAGAGATTATAATCTTCATAATTAAATGGAATGCGTTTCTTTACGGTGTTACTATTGAGATGAATACCCATTACATTTGCTGTCAGATTGCTAGTATGCAGCAAAAGCGAGTCTGTTTCAATATCCTTGATATGAAGCTCCCCATTTTGAATATTAAACCGACCAACCTTGATCTCTTGCTTCAGCTGTTCTAAGGCAGAATACTTATATTCATTTTTAGGAACCGAACTGTTGTGATTGTAGAGCAATTTCGGACTTCTCAACTGTACACTTTCTATTTGGATGTTGTTATTGACCAAGTAATTCCAATAGCCAAAACCATCCACCAAGAGCGTATCCAGTTCTATTTCAGCATTTGTTTTTGAAGTATGAGTGCCTCTATTGATAATTTTTGGCCGCACCATCACCACACTGCCACTCCAGATATTAACATCCAATGATTCATAATCGACGCTAACGGTCTCAGGAAACTCTTTTTTCAGGAAATTTTCAAGCTTTGAAGAAATAATCGCATCCGCTACAAAATAGCCAGCAATAGCGAGCACCAATAGCGTGAGTACCGTTATCAATGTAATTCTTAAAGGTCTAGTCATGAGTTAAAGATATACTTTTAGAAACATGTTTTAAAGATTAAAATAAAAAGTTCAGAATAACGCAAAACCCATATTCCGATAGCTTCAAAACTTCTGTTTTTTAAAATTCTTTGTGAAATTTATAAAAAACATCTTATGTTTGGTAAAACTTAACATCCCATTATGGAATTAGGAACAAAACTAATTGATGCGCTACTTTACGCAATTCCCGCTTTGATAACCGGTATTATCGCTTATTATTTTTTTAAGGAACATACCAAAAACGAAGATGGCAGAAGACGCTTTTTACTGCAAAAAGATATGCAAGTCAACACCATGCCGTTGCGATTACAGGCCTATGAGCGAATGGCTATTTTTTTAGAGCGCATTACACCGTCAAAATTAATGATCAGAATAACGCCAACATCTTCTGATAAAGATAGTTATGAGAATTTACTTATTGCAAGCATTGAACAGGAATTTGAGCATAATTTGTCACAACAAATCTATGTTACTGATGAGTGTTGGAACATTATATCTGCCGCAAAAAACGCCACAATTCAACTCATTAGAAAAGCAAGTCTTTTAGAAAAAACTGATACTGCGAACAAATTAAGAGAGGTGGTTTTGACTGAGATGATGGAAAAACGTGCGCCAAGCGATGCTGCTCTTTCCTTCATTAAACAAGAAGTAAGTGACATGTGGTAAGCTTTCTCTAAACGAAATCTCATCTTTCTTTATGGCGGACAAATGAATGATACCCATTTTGGGAGGATAACTATATCTCAATCTGAGCTGATCCAAAGGTATTTTTACTCAGTTTTCTCTGGCTCCAATGGACTCGTTTCTTCGTTTTTATATTTCGCAAAATCAAAGCCACTTTGCCACCATGAGGTCATTTTTTCTTTATTAAAAACCAGCGAATTGGTTGTCAAGACCGTTGGTGTGTAGTAAAAATTAATAATCGCATCCTGATTTTTTGCTACAAACTTCCCAATGCGTATGTTTTGAAATTCAATCCTGTCCAGAATAAATGAGAACATATTGGTCAGTAAAGAGAAGGCATTTAACGACGGCATTCTGTTGAGTTGTGAAACCTCAGTTTGTAAAATAACGGCATCTACAACCGTTGCACCTCGCTTAATGGCTTCTTCTATGGGCACCATTGACCCTAAGCCACCATCAGCATATTCACAGCCATTCTTTTTTACCAAAGTCATAAAAGGCGTGTAGTTACAGGATATCCAAACCCAGTCCATGAATTCTTCATAGTCAAAATCCTTGACCGATTTATATTCGACCTGATTAAGCGAGAGGTTGGAAACAGTCACCACCACATCAGCCTTAAGTTCTTTTAAGGCTTTAAACCCTTCTTCCGTAACATGTGACCTGATCAGTTTTTTCAAATTATGACTTTCACCGAATGTTTTGCTGCCCCTGAAAAGATTTCGCAAGACGTTAAAATGATTGATGCTGATGGTCTCTATACCCTTTTTCCTTTTGATATTAAACGGACACACATTAAAAATAGACTCTTGGGTAACATTGGTATAGATCTCTTTGATCTCCTTGACTTTATGCAACGCCAGATGAGACACCAACAAACTCCCAGTAGAGGTGCCAATATACAGGTCGTAATCCAACTTCTTGTTTTCTATAAGATATTGCGCCACACCTCCTGCAAACGCTCCTTTACTTCCACCACCTGATATGACTAATGCTCTCAATTTGTTTGTTGTTTGTTGTGTTGTGTGTTGTGTGTTGTGTGTTGTGTGTTGTGTGTTGTTTAAGTTGAACTTATTCTTTATTCTTTATTCTTTATTCTTTATTCTTTATTCGTTATTCATTATTCTTTATTCATTATTCATTATTCTTTATTCATTATTCTTTATTCATTATTCATTATTCTTTATTCGTTATTCATTATTCTGACCAAAATCTCCTTGTATTCTTCACTCTTTTCAACCTCTTGAAGCAATTGTTTTGCAAACTGCTGAAAACGCCAATTGTGATGCGTCGTGGCCTGGATTAGGCTTCTCAAAGACAACTCGTTAAAACCATTGATCAATTTTAGGTAATTAAAAGCATTCATCCGCAATTCAAAACCGAACTTTGGATCAGCATATCCTCTTAATTCCTCCAAAACCTCTGGCTTCCTTTCTGGTTGATACTCTATGGTATTTAAATGCAAGGCCAGCCAAAGCAATTTCACGTTATAATCACTAAAGCCATAGATGGCCTTAGTCTGCTGCAGATATTTAGCGCGATCCTCAGGGAAATTGACCCATAAATTGTACAATGCTGTTTCAACAGTCACATAAGATGCATCATTTAAGAGTGTCTCATAGGTTCTTTTAAATTCTGACGGAATGCTTGTTAGTTTTTGTGCGATGGCCTGCCGAACCTCGATACTATTGTTAAAATCCTCCAATTTGACTGCATACGTCTCTTGTGACAAAATTTTGACTTTCGCTTTATCCGAAATATCAGAAACCAAATAATCTTTACATTTTGAAGGATAAGTCTCGCAACTCACATCCATATATTCTTGGATAAACTCTGATTTTTTCAAACTTCTGACCATCGTATCTTGAGGAAGCATCACATCTTCCAGCCAAACCTTTACAAATTCTGTCAAATCCTGACCACTCTCACGTTCTACCTCCTCTATAAAATCAGCAGTTTCCACATTTTTATATTGATACTTTAGTAGATATTTTTTTACCGCCGATTTGAAAGCCTCGTCCCCAACCTGCTCTCTCAGCACATGCAAGGCCCAACCGCCTTTTTGATAAAACGTCAAGCTACTGGATTTCGGATTGAGCAAAGCTGTGCCTGCTCCAGCGTTTTCCTGCTCTAAAAGTTGTTGTGCGTATTCGTGCAAGCGCCAATAGTAATAGTCATCTCCAAACACCTCACGTTCTGCCAAAAGCGCGTAATATGTCGCAAAACCCTCCTGTAACCAATGGTGTGTGCCGCTAGTTTCAGTCACCAAATTTCCGAACCACTGATGGGCAAGCTCATGGGCATTGACGTTAACATAATTGCGGTCGTTAAAACCTATAGCATCCACCACTAAAGCATCTGAAAAAATAGTCAGCGTGGTATTCTCCATCCCAGAATATAAAAAGTCCTGAACAGGCACCTGTTTGTAGATTTCCCATGGATAAGGGACGCCGATTTCATCTTCTAAAAAATCAAACATTTGTTTGCTATAGCGATATGTTGACTCCACATTCCCTGAATCTCTGGGATAATAGTAATATTCTAAGGGAATACCGCTGGTTGAAGTTTCAGTTTTTTTATGGTATTTACCAATCGCAAGTGCAACAAGGTAGCTGCTCATGGGCGCTTGCATATCATAATGCCATTTGGTTCTGTTTGCTGTGATGGGTTCTTTTTCTGTAAGTATTCCATTGGCCAAAACTTCGTAACCAGCATCGTAAGAAATAGATAAATCAAATTCAATCTTGTCATTCATATCATCGATACTTGGCAACCAATTGCTCGTATATTTTCCTTGACCTTGTGTCCAAATCTGATCTTCCACAAAGTACAGTGCTTTTTTTGGCTGGACAGAATATGAGAACTGCAAATTGTAATCGGTATTTTTATTGAACGTATTAAAGATCACAATCTTATCAGCATCAGCCCTGTAAACCATTGTCTCTACTGCATCTTTGGCAAGATTACGCAATTCCATTTTTTTGAAATCCATCGTTACGGCATCGAGATAGATAGAATCCGTATCCTCTAAAATTTTAAACCTAACAGAAACGTCACCAAAAACTTCACCCAAATTCTTAAAACTAAGGTCAGCGTCAATCTTTTCAAAATCAACATGATCAATTTGTTGCGCAGAGACAAGTCCAAATAAATGAATGAAGCAAAGCGATAAAAAGCATCTCATGGTCAGAGTTTGGTTAAGATATGACCAAAATAAGAAAAAAATATTGCTATTGTTAGTGCCACGACGCTATATTTAACTATAAACACTTTGTGCATTTAATCTCATGCACTTTTATAAAAGTGTTGTGCTTTACTCACCCAGACTGCAATTCAATTCTCAATGAGATTCCTGCATTCGTAGGAATTGATTAAATTCGCACTATGAATGCCAAACTTCAAACGCCAATCGATTACCTTAAAGGTGTCGGCCCAAATCGTGCAGATTTGCTCCGAAGCGAACTTGGCATTCACACCTATCAAGACCTCATCAACCTCTTCCCCAACCGTTATATTGACAAAACCCAATACTATAAAATCAACCAATTACAGCGCAATACTGCTGATGTTCAAATTATAGGAGAAATTACCAGCTTGAAAGACATGGGAGAAGGGAGAGCGAAACGATTGGTTGCTACCTTTAAAGATGAGACTGGAATTATAGAACTGGTTTGGTTTAGAGGCCACAAATGGGTCAGGGAGAGCCTGAAATTTGGAAAAAAATATGTGATTTTTGGAAAAACCAATTGGTTCAATGGTGTTTTCAATATGCCACATCCTGAAATGGAACTGCTAGAGGAGCATGAAAAGAATTTACGTTCAGCTATGCAACCCATCTACCCGTCTACCGAAAAATTGGCAAATAAAGGAATTTCCAATCGGGTTTTAAATAAAATAATGCAGCAATTATTTCTGGAAACCAAGGGACAATTTGAAGAAACTCTATCTGAAAATTTACTGTCTGAACTCAAATTAATTTCCAAAAACAAAGCGTTATTTAACATCCATTTTCCAGAGAATCAAGAGCTCTTATCACAGGCACAATTCCGATTGAAATTTGAAGAATTATTTTATATTCAGTTGCAATTGATCATCAAGAATCTGATTCATAAATCAAAAATTAAAGGCTTCAATTTTGTGCATGTCGGGCATTATTTCAACACCTTTTTTCAAGAGCATTTGCCCTTCGATTTGACCAACGCACAAAAACGGGTTCTGAAAGAAATCAGGGCTGATTTAGGCAGCAATGCCCAAATGAACCGCCTCTTGCAAGGCGATGTTGGATCAGGAAAGACCATAGTAGCGCTCATGTCAATGTTAATGGCACTTGACAACGGTTTTCAAGCCTGTTTGATGGCACCGACTGAAATTTTGTCAGTACAACACTATCATGGTTTAGTTCAACTATGTAACGAACTGAACATCAGTATTAAAATACTCACTGGTTCAACCAAAACTTCAGAAAGACGAAAAATTCACGAAGCGCTCGAAAATGGCGAATTGGACATCTTAATTGGCACGCATGCCTTGCTTGAAGATAAGGTAAAATTCAAAAATTTAGGGCTCGCCATCATTGATGAACAACACCGATTTGGTGTTGCGCAACGGAGTAAATTGTGGCATAAAAACACCTCGCCTCCCCACGTTTTAATAATGACTGCTACCCCAATTCCGAGAACCTTAGCCATGTCTGTTTATGGCGATCTGGATGTATCGGTAATTGATGAATTGCCACCCGGAAGAAAGGACATCAAAACCGTCCATAGGTATGATAAAAATCGGCTGAAAGTTTTCAGATTCATAAGAGATGAAATTGAAAAAGGACGGCAAATTTATATCGTCTATCCATTAATTCAAGAAAGCGAAAAAATGGATTATAAAGATTTGATGGATGGCTATGAAAGTATCTCTAGGGAATTCCCCTTACCTCAATATCAAATCTCAATTGTTCATGGCCAAATGAAACCTGCCGATAAAGATTTTGAGATGCAACGCTTCGTTAAAGGCGAAACTCAAATCATGGTCGCCACCACGGTTATTGAAGTTGGCGTCAATGTTCCGAATGCATCCGTCATGATTATTGAAAGCGCTGAACGTTTTGGGTTATCACAACTGCATCAATTGAGAGGACGTGTTGGCCGTGGCGCTGAACAAAGCTACTGTATTTTGATGACCAGCCACAAACTTAGCGAAGACAGCAAAACCAGGCTGCAAACCATGGTCAGCACCAATGACGGCTTTGAAATTGCCGAAGTGGATTTGAGACTTAGAGGTCCGGGAGATTTGATGGGTACACAGCAAAGTGGTGTGTTGAACCTCAAAATAGCTGACGTGATCAAGGATAAGGATATTTTACAGCATGCTCGTTATTACGCCAAAGCAATCCTGAAGGCTGACCCTTCCCTTGCCGCGTCCGAAAATAAAGTATTGCGTTATACGTATGGACAATTGGGCAAGTATAAAAACATTTGGAATTATATTTCGTAATTGCCAATCGTGTTTCCTAAGTCCAATCTGATTCTTCTAAGATAAAAATCTGACTTACTTCAACTTCAAAAATTTTGGCCAACCGCAGCGCCAAAACCGTAGAGGGCACATATTTGCCCAGTTCCATAGCATTGATGGTTTGTCTACTGACATGTATCAAATTGGCCAGCTCCGCTTGCGTAATATTTTTTTTCGCGCGTTCCACTTTAATACTATTCTTCATAACTCGCTGATTTTTTAAGTTTAGAAATTTGCCAATTAAATCTGACGATAAAGAAGAGCAAAACTGTGTACATATTAAATATCATAACCCATAAAAAGGAAAAATCGAAAATAAATAAAAACGAAAATAAAAGAATACCATAGTTAACATAAACAGCCCAAACCAAAGACTCCAGTCTTATTTTTGAAATATATTCGTCTTCTAATTTTTCTTTTGAAAATGCGACGAGCAAGGAACTAATAATAATTAAAACCCCGAAGATTTCATTCAGGATATTATTACTGACCATTCCGAACAGTTGCTTATTGCCTAAAAGCTCATCAATAAAAATAGCCGGAACATCATAATCTAAAAAGTTTGGCTCATACTCATATATTAGGGTTACTAGACCAATAATTGCGGAAGGAATAAGCATAAACCAACCGATTTGTTTAAACCTATTGGGAAATAGATAATTTGCTTTCATAACATAAGGTGTTAATTATATTTTGAACAAATGTAAAACAAATTAAACCTTTAGACAAATAAACTTTACATTTAGCAAAACAAATATTACCTCTAAACTATGTTGAGACCGCTTCAGCCCAATAGACTGATGATTAAACTTGCTCAGTGTTAACGCCTTTCTCCAATCTTGCATATTTCCTAACTAACGCCCCAAAACAGATCACATGCTAATTGCACTTCAACAATTCAAATTAAATAGCACTATCTTCGCGCCTAAATATCCGAAAGCTTATTCTTCGATTATAATTATACAAAATGCTACACCTCAAACTAGAAACTGACCCGCGATGGACTGTCATTGCGGAAGAGAATATCGAAGAAATTTTAACAGACCATGCATGGTGTGAGCAGAAGGCCGCTACTAATGCAATTACTATTATTACACATAATTCGCAGTATGAAGATTTGGTAACCGATTTATTGGAGCTTGCCAAAGAAGAATTGGAACATTTTCAATTGGTGCACGAGATCATCAAAAAGAGAGGCTATACTTTAGGCAGGGAGCGCAAAGACAGCTATGTCAATGAACTTTACAAATTTATGAACAAAGGTGGCAACCATTTACAGAGTATGGTAGACAGACTCTTATTTTCTGCCATGATTGAAGCCAGAAGTTGTGAACGCTTTAAAATGCTTTCACAACACGTAAAAGACCCTGAGCTTTCAAAATTCTACTATGATTTAATGGTGAGTGAAGCTGGCCATTACACGCTTTTTATAAGCTATGCGCGCAAATATGGAAAAGATATTGATGTGGACAAACGCTGGAAAGAATTGGTAGAATTTGAAGGGGAACTGATTAAGAGTTATGGGAAATCTGAAAGTATACACGGGTAGTAACGAGATGTTGGAAGCTGGAAGTTGGAAGCTGGGAGCTGGAAGCTGGAAGGTGGAAGGTGGAAGGTTGAAGCTTGAAGCTTGAAGGTGGAAGCTAAAAAATAAACATTACCGGCAAAATGGTCAATCAAAAACTGCATAGGCCAAAATTTATTGAGGTCTACTCAGCCAAAAGTTCATCTATAAATGTCCTAAACTCATTTTTAAACGCCACATATTTCTCTCCCGTTGCAGGACCATTAAAACCGGTATGGATTTTTCGGACTTGACCTGTTTTATCAACAAATATGGTGGTTGGGTAAGACAATACTTCATTGAGCATGGGCAACCTTGTCTGTGCTTCCAACTTATCAGAAGTTCCATATTGCGCCAACAGCACTGGATATTCAATACCCAATCGATCTTTTAAACGTTTAATTCCCACAAATGCCAGAGAATCTGTTTTGGCATTTTCAAAAGCAAGCGCTACAAATTCGACATCTTTTTCAGAATTTATTTTGGTGTATTCAGAGAAAAAAGTGCTTTCGTCCAAACAATTTGGACACCATGTTCCCATAAGCTGTACCACAACTACTTTATTTTGGAATTTTTCATCAGCTAAAGAAACCATTTGACCTGCCTCATTGGGAAAACTAAATTCCAAGCGCTCATAGCTATCAGCCATTGAAGTAAGTGCGTTGGCATCTGGTAGCTCAAAGTTGTCATTCCGTTTTGCACTAAAAGGCTCACTCCAATTATTTCCAGAATAAAAAACACCATTCAGCGTACTATCCTTGACTGTTGCCACAAACAAAAATGCGTGTGCCCCATCAAATGCCGATAGTTTCAATGTATCCCCGTCAACAACGCCTTCCAAATATCTGTAATCGCCTATCTTAGTTCTGAAAGTGCCCGTTACCTGTTGTCCCTTTTGCTGGAAGATTCCTTTCGCAAAGTAAATATCTTCATGTGAATCAGGGCTAAATACCACTTCCCAGTTTCCCGTAATATCGGTTTTTGCCGCTTGTTTGGTTTCAAAACGGGCTTTAGAATTATAAATCGCTTTAAAAGGGATGTTAATATCCATACTTTTATTGATAAAATGACCGCTCACCCCTTCTTCCGTAAGCTTCACAGCAAAATATCCTTCAAAAACTGGCATTTTAATAAAAATAGAATCGTTTTTATAGGTGATGTCATCTACCAAGATCACTTCTTCGGCATTTATAATTTTCAAACTTCTATCTGAAGTGACCTCAAAATTAAAAGGCAATTTCTCATCGGCGCTCACCTGCATTTGACCCAACCATTTACCGTGCTGCATCTTTTTTGAATAATCCTTGTTGCAGGAAACCAGAGTTAGAGCGGATAAAATTATAAGCATATACTTCATAATGAACTAGGGACTTTTATTTGAGGCCGAAAATAAAGACAAAAAAACATATAAAATAAAATAATTTACAATTTCCATAACTATATACTATTATTATCTTTACCCCATATTTAAAATTAGACGCGACACTGGCCGTCTTTAGATTATTCTTACTGTAAACATTTGGATAAACTACAACTGCCTATAGCATAACAATCAAAAAATGAAGATTTCCTATAATTGGTTAAAGCAATTTGTCAATAGTAATTGGACTCCAGAACAAACGGGCGAGCTCCTGACAGATTTGGGACTTGAAGTTGAAGGCATTCACAATTTTCAATCAGTCAAGGGCGGATTGGAAGACATTGTGGTGGGTGAAGTACTCACCTGTATCCAACACCCAAATGCTGACCGTCTTAAAATTACTACCGTAAACATTGGCTCTGGCGCACCATTACAAATTGTATGCGGTGCACCAAACGTAGCTGCAGGTCAAAAAGTACCTGTGGCGACCATTGGCTCCACGCTCTATACAGATGAAGGGGAAGCCTGGACCATCAAGAAAGGAAAAATAAGAGGCGAAGAAAGTCATGGAATGATATGTGCCGAAGACGAGTTAGGACTTGGTACCTCCCATGAGGGTATTTTGGTTTTGCCTGACGACATCACGGTTGGTACTTTGGTTGCTGAGCTTTATGAAGTAGAAAACGATCAGGTTTTTGAGATTGGCCTAACCCCAAATAGAGCTGATGCAATGAGTCACTTTGGAACCGCTAGAGACTTAAGGGCTGGACTTTTACAAAAAGATATTCAGGTAGAATTGATAACCCCCTCAGTGAGTGCCTTTCGCGTTGATAATAGAACTTTGAAAATTGATGTCGAAGTTGAAGATAAAGAACTGGCACCACGCTATTGTGGCGTTACCATTTCAGGTATTAAGGTAGGCACCTCACCTGCTTGGTTGCAAAACAGACTTAAAGCGATTGGGTTAACGCCAAAAAACAATATTGTTGACGTGACCAATTATGTGCTTCATGAACTTGGCCAACCCCTTCATGCGTTTGATGCCAACAAAATTGAAGGAAATAAAGTGGTAGTAAAAACACTGCCAAAAGGGACCAAGTTTAAAACCTTAGACGGTATTGAACGTGAACTCCATGAAGAAGACTTAATGATTTGTGATACGACAAAACCAATGTGTATTGCAGGTGTTTTTGGTGGCGAAAATTCAGGAGTTACTGAACATACCACAAGTATCTTCTTAGAAAGTGCTTACTTCAATCCAGTAAGTATCAGAAAATCGGCCAAAAGACATAATTTGAACACAGACGCTTCATTCAGGTTTGAGCGCGGTGTTGACCCTAATATTACAGAATACGCCCTTAAGCGTGCGGCCTTGTTGATACAGGAAGTTGCCGGAGGTAATATCACCAGTAACCTTGTGGACATCTATCCCAAAAAAATAGAAGACTTTCAAGTACGCATGAGCTTTGTAAAATAGCCCAAAAACTTAAATCGGTGAAGAAATCCCGAAGGACGTTATAAAAAGGATTCTGATGTCTTTAGATATCAAAATCAATAATGTGACGGAGACAGGTTTGGGCCTCACTGTTCCTGCTTATAGAAATGACGTGGTTCGTGAAGCAGACATCATTGAGGAAGTCTTGAGAGTTTATGGTTACAACAACATCAACACGACCGAAAAATTAAATGCCTCCATCTCTAACACCTCGCGTTTTGAAGATTTTAAACTTCAAAATATCGTTGGAAATCAATTGGCAGCACAAGGATTTTATGAGATATTATCCAACTCTTTAACCTCACCTGCTTATGTCAATTTAACTGAAAATTTGAAAGAGGCACACAATGTGGTTATGCTCAACCCATTGAGCAATGATTTGAGCGTCATGCGTCAAAGCTTATTATTTTCTGGTTTGGAAGCCGTAAGCCGAAACATTAACAGAAGGCGTTCAGACCTTAAGCTTTTTGAGTTTGGCAAAACTTATCATACTTATGGCGATAAGCACATTGAAAACAAACACTTGGCGCTGTTTTTGACGGGCAACAAAGATTCCGAACGTTGGAATTCTACTGCGCAACCAAGCAATTTCTTTTACTTAAAAGGGATTATCACCGCAGTTTTAGAGCGTCTGGGATTGAACAGTATCAAGATTTCTCCAATCCAGAATGATATATTTAGTGAAGGGATCAGTTTGTCCTTGGGCAAAAAGACTTTGGTAGACTTTGGTTTGGTCAACAAAAAAATCATAAAACACTTTGATATTTCTCAAGAGGTCTTGTTTGCTGATTTCAATTGGGACAATGTCATTGAAATGGCCAAGCACAACAGCGTCAACTTTAAGGAACTTCCTAAATATCCAGAAACAAGACGTGATTTTGCGCTACTTCTGGATGACTCTATTACTTTTGAAATGATTGACACCATTGCGAATCAAACTGAAAAGCGTTTACTTAAAGATGTTGATTTATTTGATGTCTATCAGGGTGACAATCTCCCAGCTGGTAAAAAGAGTTATGCGGTGAGCTTTAAATTCCAGGATGAACACAGCACGCTTACAGATAAGCAGGTTGATAAAATAATGAACAAACTGCAGTCCAATTTTGAAGAGCAGCTTGGAGCAAAGCTGCGATAGTTTTTAAATGTTGGATTAAAAACTATTTTATTTTTGAGAAGATAATTTATGCTTTAATGCTGTTATCATCTTTGAAATATTATGTTTTAATTAATAGTGAAAACTTCAAATAATTCTTAAATTTAAAATCTTAATATAAAATACGATCTATTATGGCAACAATAACACTCAAAGGCAATCCAATAACTACTAATGGAGAACTACCAAAAAAAGGGACTGACGTTCCAAATTTCAAATTGGTAGCTACTGATTTATCTTCAAAATCATTGAATGATTATTTAGGCCATAATGTGGTGCTTAACATTTTCCCAAGTGTAGATACAGGAGTGTGTGCGCAATCAGTAAGAACTTTCAATGAAAAGGCGAGCGGATTGGAGAATACCAAAGTGCTTTGCATTTCTAAAGATTTGCCATTTGCCCTGGCACGATTTTGTGGAGCAGAAGGTTTGGAGAATGTTGAATGTCTTTCTGATTACAGAGACGGTAATTTTGGAAAATCCTTTGGGCTGACTATTGTTGATGGTCCTTTTGAAGGGTTACATTCAAGATGTGTAGTCGTGCTCAACAAAAAAGCTGAAGTGATCTACACAGAGCAGGTTTCTGAAATTTCTGAAGAGCCTAATTATGAAGCGGCGTTACAATCGCTTTCTTAGTTTTCTCTTATGTCCGATAAAAAAGACTCCTTCCTGATCAATCGCTTAAAGAGTGTAGGATGGGCATTTAAAGGCGCCTTGCTTTTACTGCGGACTGAAGCCAGCATCCAGATTCAATTTTTTATAGCCATACTTGTGACGGTTGCAGGATTTTACTTTGAGATCTCCAGAACAGAATGGTTGTTTCAAGTCGCCATGATCGGTCTGGTCATGAGTATTGAAGGAGTCAACACGTCTATTGAATACATTGCAGACTTTATCCATCCTGAACTTCATGCCAGTATTGGGCGCATAAAAGACGTGGCCGCCGGAGCCGTTTTCATTGCCTCAATTGCTGCGGTTATTGTGGCTTCAATCATTTATTACCCTAGGTTTTTTTAATACTAATTCCATTAGGATTAACGTTAGTAATTTGTATTTTTGTTTCCTTAGGCAAACAGATAATCCTAACACTTTTTAGTAGTACGAATAAAAATAAATAGATTTCCGTGGTCACGGAAAGGCAACATGGCGAAGAAAAAAACCAAGACTAAAAGCAGCACCTCCACTACAAAAGACCGAAAAAACCTCCCGAAAGTTGCGGGTCAAACTAACAAGTCAACAAAAACTCATTTTTGGAAGCTTGTTGATGATTCTCGGTATTTTGCTTTTTATTGCCTTTTTATCTTTCTTTTTTACTGGAGAAGCTGATCAAAGTACACTCACTGAAATTGGATCCCGAGAAGTAGTTGCACAAAACTGGCTCAATAAACTGGGCGCTTGGGTGAGTAACTTTTTTATTATGAAAGGATTTGGGTTTGCCTCCTTCATTCTTGCGGGTTTGGTATTCCTTTCCGGAATTTATGTAACACTCGATATCAACAAATCAAAACTAAGAAGCCATTGGATCTGGGGAACCCTCGCGGCTATTTGGATGTCTATTTTCTTCGGATTCTTCGCCCATAAATACGACGCTCTTGGCGGCACCATTGGGTTTGAAATGAATTCCTTTTTTCAAGATTACATCGGTATTATCGGTACCGCACTCCTACTCTTTTTTGGATTGATCATTTATGCGGCCATTAAGTTTAACGTTACCGGTGATTCTATCGTGGCCTTTTTTAAATCCGCTAGAAAAAACATCAACGCAGATTTTAAAAACGACGTGTATACTACAGATACTTATGCGCCTCTAGACAATGATCTGACGGCTGAAGCAGAAGATATCAAGGCAGCATTTGATTTAAAACCTGCCAAACAAGAAGAAGACATTGTCCCAGCAAAACCTAAACCTGAACCTACAGGAGTAACTCCAACTCTAAACATTCAAGTTGCTGAACCACCAGAAGATGAAGAAGAATTGGCGATGGAAGTAGAGCATGTTAAAGAAGAAGCCTCAGAAAGTAATAATCTTTCAGATAAATTAGTGGCCGATTTTGGACAATTTGACCCGACCTTGGAGTTGAGCAAATACCAATTTCCGCCTTTGGACCTGTTAAAAAAATATGACTCTGAAGGTATCACCATTGATCAGGATGAACTTGAAGAAAATAAAAACCGAATTGTAGAAACGCTCAACAACTATAATATTGGCATCAGCAATATTAAAGCAACGATTGGGCCAACAGTAACGTTGTATGAAATTGTTCCCAATGCGGGTATACGCATCTCAAAAATTAAGAATTTAGAAGATGACATTGCTCTGTCTCTGGCAGCTTTGGGCATTCGTATTATAGCGCCTATTCCTGGGAAAGGCACTATTGGTATTGAAGTGCCAAATAAAAATTCGACCATTGTCTCCATGCGATCCGTTATAGCCTCGCAAAAATTCCAAAAATCAGAAATGGAATTACCGATTGCCTTTGGGAAGACCATCAGCAATGAAACCATGGTGGTCGATTTGGCCAAAATGCCCCATTTATTGATGGCTGGAGCAACAGGACAAGGGAAATCTGTGGGGTTGAATGCTGTTCTGACCTCTTTGCTTTACAAAAAGCACCCTGCGGAAGTAAAATTTGTTTTGGTAGATCCTAAAAAAGTAGAGCTTACCTTGTTCAATAAGATTGAGCGTCATTATTTAGCGAAATTACCGGATAGTGAGGACGCGATCATTACTGACAATACCAAAGTGATCAACACCTTAAATTCTTTGTGTATTGAGATGGACAATCGGTATGAGATGTTAAAAAACGCATTATGCAGAAACATCAAAGAATACAACGATAAATTCAGAGCACGCAAATTAAACCCTGAAGAAGGACATCAATTTTTACCATATATTGTTTTGGTAGTGGATGAGTTTGCTGATTTAATTATGACTGCTGGCAAGGAGGTAGAAACGCCTATTGCGCGTTTGGCCCAATTGGCACGTGCCATCGGGATCCACTTGATCATTGCCACACAAAGACCCTCCGTGAACGTTATTACTGGGATTATAAAAGCAAACTTCCCTGCACGACTTGCTTTTAGGGTGACTTCAAAAATTGACTCGCGGACTATTTTAGATAGTTCTGGTGCTGACCAGTTGATAGGTCGCGGCGACATGCTTTTTACTCAAGGCAATGAGTTGACCAGGGTGCAATGCGCCTTTGTAGACACTCCAGAAGTTGAACTGATTACGGAATTTATTGGTGGACAAAAAGCATATCCAGACGCCTATCTTTTACCTGAATATGTTGGGGAAGAGAATGGCACAAGTCTTGATGTAGATATCTCCGACAGAGATAAACTGTTCAGGGAAGCGGCCGAAGTGATTGTAACAGCTCAACAGGGCTCAGCTTCTTTGTTACAACGAAAATTGAAATTAGGTTACAATAGAGCGGGCCGATTGATTGACCAATTGGAAGCTGCTGGTATTGTTGGACAATTTGAAGGCAGCAAAGCACGCCAAGTATTAGTTACCGATCTTGTAGCCTTAGATCAACTTTTAGCAAATGAACTACAATAATAAATAATATAACAACGACAATTCCGTAACAGGATTTTTTAAATTACTTAATAATGAAAAAATTAATTGTATTAGCTATTGCCTTACTATCGTTTTCTACGTATGCGCAAGACGTAGAGAAAGCGAAAACCTTATTGAATGAAGTAAATGCCAAGGTTAAAGGTTATAAAAACATCAGTATTGATTTTAAATATGTGCTTAAAAATACGAGTGAAAATATTAATCAGGAAACCCGCGGGGATGTGGTTATTGAGGGTGAAAAATATTTGCTGAACATTCTTGGTGTTACCCGTATTTTCGACGGCAAAACACTATATACTGTGAATCCTGAAGATGAAGAGGTGACCATTTCAAAAAATAATACTGAAGATGAAAACACCATTACACCAAGTAAGATGTTATCATTTTATAAAGAAGGATACAACTATGCTATGGATATCATACAAAATGTTGGCGGAAGAAAAATTCAGTATGTAAAATTGACGCCTATTGACAGCAATTCTGAAATTAAACAAGTACTGTTGGGTATTGATGCACAGACCAAACACATTTACAATCTTATAGAAGTGGGCAAAAACGGTACACAAACTACGTTAACTGTAAATAGTTTTAAAACTAATGAGCCTATTTCAAAAACCTTGTTTACATTTGACGCCAATAAATACAAGGGCTATTACATCAATAAGCTAGACTAGATAAGGCGTTCACTTTATGAAAATACTGGATAGGTACATACTTAAGACCTACTTAAAAACATTTTTGAGCGTGTTTGTTATACTCATGCTCATTTTTGTTTTACAGGCCGTTTGGCTATACATTTCTGAATTGGCAGGAAAAGATTTGGACATTGACGTCATCTTCAAGTTCCTGCTTTACATCACGCCTACCCTTATCCCATTAATTTTACCGCTAACTATCTTGTTGGTTTCCATAATGGTCTTTGGCAGTTTTGCTGAAAATTATGAGTTTGCAGCAATGAAATCTACAGGGATTTCGCTACAACGCGCCATGAGAGGCCTCAGCATCTTCATAATTTTACTTTCAGTTACTACATTTTTTTTTGTCAAATAACGTTATTCCTTGGGCGGAATACAATGCCTACAATCTGAGAAAAAATATAGCGAAGGTCAAACCACAAATGGCTATTGCCGAAGGACAGTTTAATGAAATCGGTAATTTTAATATTAAAGTCGATAAAAAAAGTGGAGATCGAGGGCAATTTCTGTCGAATGTGCTTATGCACCAGCGTAACGATACTCGTCCTGGAAATTACACCGTTATTATAGCTGAATCTGGAGAATTAAAAAGCAATCCCAACTCAAATATTCTTCAATTGGTGTTGTTCAATGGCAACTATTACGAAGAAATTTACAGCAAAAAGCCACAGGAAGTTCAGAAAAAACCAGCTGCCCGAAGCTATTTTGATACATATACCATGAACGTCGATCTGGAGGCATTAAATGATGTGGATTTAGACGCTAAGAGCTACACCAGTAGATATAATATGCTTGACGTAGGAGGCCTAAATTATACCATTGACAGTCTTTATAACAACAAGTCTATCGAATATAAAAATTTGGCAGAAACGTTGTACACCAGAACATCGATAAACACACTCAATAGTAGCCTGACGTTAGAAACGGATAGTATTTTTAAAGGCGATGTGTTTGATCTCTTTAACACAAGAACTAAATTGCAAACGGTCAATCTAGCACTAAATACAATTAGCAGTACAGCACAAATTATTGACACCAAACAGCAGTTTCTTGAGGTGTCTGAGAAAAACCTGAATAAGCACCTTATTGCCCTCAATGAAAAGTATGTCTTAGGTTTTGCTTGTTTTATTCTTTTCTTTGTGGGTGCGCCATTAGGTGCCTTAATAAGAAAAGGAGGTATTGGCTTACCCTTGGTTATTGCTATTCTTTTATTCCTGACCTACCATTTTATAGGCATCTTTGCTAAAAACAGTGCCGAAGATGGAACTCTGAATCCAATATTGGCCACGTGGCTTTCTACATTAATCATGTTGCCGCTTGGCGTTTATCTCACAACGCGTGCTACAAATGATAAAGGACTTTTCGATTTTGACAGTTATCTCAATCCTATTAAGAAATTCTTGAATTTGCGACCTAAAAACTCGGTAATCATTGAGGGAGAACTGGTGCAATATAGTTTTCTGGATGCTTATCACAACGAAAAACTTATCAATGTCATCAAAAACCATGATGACCTTGATTTTGATCAGAGTATCAAACCGTTTGCTCTGAATCAATTATTGAAGCGCAACCAAACTATTGAAGACCTACAAAAACAAGGACTAATTATAAGTGAGGATTTTATCCGCTCTAAAAAAGAGGCTACTGATACGGTCGATTATTCTAAATTTGCTTTCATTTTCTACACCATCGGTGTCATTTTGTTGATTTTACATTTGATATTCAAAAACAATAAATTACCAGAAGTAGCATCTGCTGCTTTAGATTTAAGCATTATATCACTTTTAATATATATCCTCTATTTTGTAGTGACTTTTATAAAAGCAAGCTCATTCTACAGCCATCTTGGTTTAAAAGTGAAACCTGTAAATCTGTTTTTGATGATAGTTGGGTTGCCATTATATGGGGTTTCCCATTTTTTAATCAAAAACAAAATCAAGGAAGACTTAGATAGAAGCTCTATCCTAAATATAAAATAAGCTATATCTTTGCATATAATTTCAAAAAACATGACCACAAGCACAGACAAAACAACAATAATTTTAAATACCATTGAAGAAGCCATTGAGGATATCAAAAATGGAAAAGTGATTATTGTTGTTGACGATGCCGATAGAGAAAATGAAGGTGATTTTGTTGCGGCTGCAGAAATGGTAACACCTGAAATGATTAATTTCATGGCTACGCATGGCCGCGGATTGATTTGTACACCACTTACTGAAAAGCGTTGTAAAGAATTGGACCTGCATCCAATGGTTCATAACAATACTGACCCTATGGAGACCGCATTTACAGTTTCTGTTGATTTGCGGGGTAATGGTGTGTCCACCGGAATTTCAGCAAGTGACAGAGCAAAAACGGTCAAAGCACTTATTGATCCTGAAACCAAATCCCACGAGTTAGGTCGGCCAGGACATATTTTTCCATTGGTGGCTAAGCAAGGCGGTGTCTTAAGACGCACAGGACATACTGAAGCTGCTATAGATTTTGCACGCTTAGCGGGCTTAAGACCTGCAGGAGTCATCGTAGAAATCATGAATGAGGATGGCACCATGGCGCGATTGCCACAACTGATGAAGGTAGCCAAGAAATTTGATGTTAAGATTGTATCCATAGAAGATTTGGTAGCTTATAGAATGCAACACGACTCTTTAATAGAAAAAAAAGAGGATTTTGAAATCGTGACGCGCTTTGGTAAATTCAGATTGAGAGCCTACCAACAAACCACCAATAATCAAGTGCATATTGCACTGACCAAAGGCGCTTGGAAAACTAATGAACCGGTTTTGACCAGGGTTAACTCTACCCTAGTAAACAATGATATTTTAGGCACCTTGACCAATAACGCTGATAAGAAATTGGATGACATGTTCAAATTGATCAATGATGAGGGTAAAGGGGCTATACTATTTATTAATCAGCAGCATCAATCTACAGATTTGTTGAACCGATTAAAAACATTGAGACAAGGCCAAAATCATACAGATATTATAAAGGCACCAAGTATTGCCATGGACCACAAAGATTTTGGTATTGGAGCGCAAATTCTGCACGATCTCAACATCCATAAACTGTTGTTGCTATCCAATAGCGAACATACCAAACGTGTTGGAATAATTGGTTACGGTCTTGAAATTGTGGATTATAAAAGTTATTAAGACTTTAAGGATTGTTGAATAGCGGTCACCATTTTTTGTGCCCGTAATTTCACTTCTTCTTCTGTCCATGATAATTTGATCAAGCACGAGATATTTCTCCCAATAAAATGATCAGACTGTTCAAATGCTTTTGTTTCTAAATACTCCAGACCAGCTTTTACTTCAGCAGATATTGGAAAGAGGCTTTTTATGTCCTTCAGATGGTTCCACTTACGCACATAATGCCAATTGTTATCAAAATAATGAAAACAGGCGTCAATGCCGGCGTCCTTCAGATTTTTAGAAGCTTTTCTTGCGATTTCCAGATCTGGAAGGAAAAAATTTAAAAAAGCATAACTTTCCTCGCCACCATCAGGCACTCTTCTAAAATTCACTTCTGCAATTTCAGAAAGGGCTTCCCTGAGCACTGTATAGTTTTTCTTTTGGATGGACAAAAATTCAGGCAACCGTCGCACTTGGGCTAACCCAACAGCTGCATGAAGTTCAGAAATCCTAAAATTGTAGCCCAAAAACGGATGGGTTTCGGCACCTCTATCACTGCCTTCATGGTCATGGCCGTGATCAGTATAATGGTCAGCATTGAGATAGTAGTCATTAGTATTCGTAATGACTGCACCACCTTCACCACAGGTAATGGTTTTTACAAAATCAAATGAAAAACAACCCAAATCTCCGATACTTCCCAAAGGCTTGTCTTTATAAGTTCCACCAATGGCCTGGCAAGCGTCTTCTATTAAAACTAAGTTATGTGCATCACATATGACCTGCAGTGCGTCCATATTTCCCATGCTGCCGCACATGTGCACTACCATGACCGCTTTTGTTCTTGGCGTGATTGCATTTTCAACCGCTTTTGGATCTAAAGTTAAGGTATCATCTATATCCACCAAAATAGGAATAGCTCCAAGCATCATAATAGCTTCAAAACTTGCCACAAACGTGAACGATGGCATGATGACCTCATCACCTGCACCAATTCCTGCAGCGGCAAGTGCTACTGAAACCGCAGCTGTTCCGCTGGAAACCAAGTGTACATGTTTAGTTTGAAAAGAGGATTGTAACTCTGCTTCCAATTCTTTGGCTTTCCAATGTCCGTTTCGCATGCCGTCAAAACCGTAACGCATCAACACACCGTTTTCCAACACATCATTTACCTCTTTACGTTCAGCACTTCCAAACAATTCAAATCCTGGCATAACTACGCTATTAATTCATAAATTTATGATTCAAAATTACGATTTATATGTTCATTGAAAAAGTGAAACATCATATTTTATGACCTTAAAAAGCCCAAAAACCAAAGTTCATCAGTAATAAAAAATTTTGTACATTTAGGTTGTAAAAACCGACCTTACCATGAAAAAGTCCTATTTGTTATTTGTCTTAATTACTTCGATTATGTTAACCAATTGTGGTTCCAGCAAAAATGTAGTAAAAGTTGATCCTTACTTGGGTGCTTGGAGCTTGTTGATAGAAAGTACACCACAAGGGGATGTGTCAGCCACTATGACAATTACAAAAAATGCAGAAGGTGCTTATTCTGGAAGCGTCACTTCTGACGTGGGAGCATTTGACCTTTACGATTTGAAAATTGTGGATAGCAAACTTTCAGCTGGTTTTATGATTCAGGAAGCTGAGTTTGATCTTATTGGTAATTTAGAAAATCTGCTTTTTAGAGGGTATGTCTCAGGAATGGGTGAGGATTATAAGGCGAATGGTAATAAAATGATCGAATAAGAATAAAGTTTTAAAACCACCTTCATTAAATCTTTTACATTTCGATAATGCTATATTTCAAAGCCTTTCTCACTTTTTTAAAATTTGCGAACATGTCATCTTCTGCCCTATAGCCAACCGGCAATAACAAAACAGATTTCAGTTCTTTCTCATGGAGCTTTAAAATGTTATCATATTGAGCACGGTCAAAACCTTCCATTGGGCATGAATCGATGCGCTCCACAGCACAAACAGTCATTAAATTCCCTAAGGCAATATAGGCCTGTTTAATGGACCACTCCTGTTGTTGCTCCTGAGTCATTTTTTGCATCATTGATTTCAGATCATTCCTGTAAGGCTCCAAAATAGTTTCTGGAGTATTCCTCAAATAACTGACATTATCAAAGAGCTCATCCACATCATTTGTGTTAATATGATCCTTAATACAAAGGATCAATAAATGTGACGCCTCCACAATTTGCTTTTGATTGTAGGCTGCTGGCAACAATTCATTTCTTAGGGTCTCGTTTTCAATGATAAGCAATGAAATGGTTTGCAAGCCAAAAGATGTGGCTGTGAGGTTAAAGGCCTGTTTAAGAGTCTGCAGCTTTTCATCGGTAAGATTCTTATTCCTATCAAATTTTTTAGTGGCATAGCGCCATTGTAAACTTTCTATTATATCCATTGGTATTCATTTCAATTAGGACAAAAATAAGCCATGTCCATTGCATTTATAAACCATTTCGATAATTTAATTTAATAGAAGAATTTATTTGGATAAAAAGTTGTGATTTTATTTGAAAGAATTAAAAAAGGGTTCTATATTTGCACCCGCCTAAGCAACCTGTGGTTGCATAGCCGGGCAAGCCCGCTGAGAGCATATTTTGTTCACAATAACGGCAAACTTGAAAAAAGGCAAACGCTAGAGACACTGGAGAAATGGCAGAGCGGTCGAATGCGGCAGTCTTGAAAACTGTTGAGGGTCACACCTCCGGGGGTTCGAATCCCTCTTTCTCCGCGAAAAGTCCTACAAAAGGCACCAAAAACCCTGTAAATCGTTGATTTACAGGGTTTTTAATTTTGGATGATTTCATTTGATATCATATAATATCATCCTAAAAGGGGCTAATTCGGTGTCACTAAAATTCTCTTTCCAACTGACACCGAATTGAAGTTAAGCCATTGATAAATAGATACTTAAAATTAAAACGATTTAAATTAAATTTACTAAATTGAAGAGAATTTAAAATCTATTCGGTGTCACATTCTCTTTCTCTTCTGTTTTATATCAAAAAAAGCAAGGCCGATGAACACGGCAAAGCTAACATCTACTTGCGTATCACACTTGACGGTCGCAGGGCTGAGTGCAGTATTCATAGAAAAATTCAGTCCAGTGAATGGAACCCCAAAACCCAACTTGCCCTAGGTAATTCTATGGTAGCGCAAGAAATCAATCGAGAGCTTGGCGTAATTAAAAATAAGATTTACTCAATTCAACATCAATTTCAAAGAGAAGAAAAGGAATATACTGCCATCGCTCTTCGAGATGCCTACTTAGGAAAAGACAAAACTCAAAAAATGCTGCTAGAAATATTCCAGGAACACAATACTGAAGTTGAAAGTCTAATCGGAAAGGATTTTGCTGCCGGAACTGCCGAGCGTTATCGCACTTGCAAAAAACACGTAGCAAGCTTTATAAAGAAGAAATACAAGAAAAATGATATTCCCGTACAAGATATTGACCATAAGTTTATCACAGGTCTTGAATACTATCTTAAAACAACTCGCAAGTGTGCCCACAACTCGGCCATCAAGTATATCACTAATTTTAAAAAAATCATTCGAATTTCCCATGCTAACGATTGGATCGATAAAGACCCCTTCCTACATTGGAAAGCCAAGCTTAAAATAGTGGATCGCGAATTTCTGACAGAACAAGAACTTCAAACACTCGTTGAAAAAGAATTCCGAATTGATAGATTAAATCATGTGAAAGACATCTTTGTTTTTTGTTGTTTTACGGGTTTAGCTTATGCTGATGTGAAAAAGCTTTCTAAAAACAACATTGTTATGGGTATCACTGGTGACCAATGGATAAAAATAAATAGAAGTAAAACTGACACAAGAAGTAACATCCCTCTCTTACCTATTCCCCAAACCATTCTGCAAAAATATGCTCATAGTTCTGAATTGTCAGAAAATGGACTTTTACTTCCTGTGTTAAGCAATCAAAAAATGAATGCATATATTAAAGAGATTGCGGATCTCTGTGGAATCAACAAGCATCTTACATTTCATTTGGCCAGACATACTTTTGCAACTACAGTAACACTTTCCAATGGTGTACCCATAGAGTCTGTGAGTAAAATGTTAGGACACACCTCTTTAAAAACCACTCAGCATTACGCAAAAATTCTGGATAGAAAAGTCAATGAAGATATGCAACTTCTGAAGAGTAAACTTGCTAATTTCGATAAAGAAGAGAATCTTAAAATCAACCAAATACAATAAACTTTTGAGTCAAAAATTGCCATATTAGAAAACGGTTACTTCTATCATGCTTAAGGAAAAATTCTTACTTGATCTTATTTCATACCCATTCCATATGAATTTTTTTTCTTTAGTCTTTCGGCTTTAAGAAATCCAAAACCTATCTAACTCGATACTTGTATATAAACATTACAAACCTCTAGAGGCGCAAAAAATAAGGTTCAAAATATCAACATCAAAACATATTTTTAACCCCCTCAAATACTTAAAAATCAATGTGTTATTAAAATGAGGCATGCTTTTTGTTATTTCATAAAACTAACTGTTCATAGATTGTCCATTACATAGTCTATGTAATACGTCACATAAACTCTATCAATACAGTTGCTAACACTGTAAAGGGATCTAATATGAAATTACATTTACTAACACAAAATTTAGAACAGCAGCTATCAGAAATTAAAGAAACTTCAAAGTCAATGGTGCAACGATCAAACCGTTCAATCGCTGTATGTACAAATCTTTTAGGAGAATTAAAAAAAGAAATTGTGACCAATGGCTTCGAATGCGACTCTGATGAAATTTACTTTTTCAAAAAGCTAAAACAAATTCCATTAAGGCATCTTATTTATTTTTCTGAAATACGTTCCTTTGAGATTCAATTCCCAAAAGCTGACAAAGACTGTCAGCGTAAATTTATCAGAAAAAAATACAAAAAGTTAACCGTTTTTTTATTTATAATTTGGACTTTACTCATTACACTGATTCAGAACACACCCATTTTGATAAGGAATACTACACTCGGGAATTTATGGATTCTTACCGAATAGCTACTTCTAAATTTTATTTTCAAGACCCTGATTTCTCTACACCTAGGGATATTCTTTTAGGCAAATTTAAAGCCTATAGTGAATTAGTATTATATCTCGAACAACGCCTACATGATTTAGAATTCCGTGTGGTCGCCACTGAAACATCAATTGACAATCCCGAAAAGTTGAATTGGCCATTTACAAACACAGACTGGGTTGAGCTTGCTTATGCGTTTCATTCCGCAGGACTTGCAAAACAAAAAAGCTTAAGTATTAGTAGAATTTCCAAAATTATGCAAGAAGTTTTTGACTTCACACCCAAAGATATCTACAAAACTTATCAGGACATTAAAAATCGAAAGAATAGTAGAACTTTATTTCTAGATGAGCTTACTAAAAGCTTGTTATCCGAAATAATTAAAAGCGAGGAATAATTCTATTTCATCAATATTTTATAATCTTAAAAAGACCGTAGTACGGTTAACCTACGGTCATCATCTTTTTACGCTAATTTCCATTTTATTTCTATTCATTTGATGTCATAATCTGAAAAAACAGACATCAATGTGACACAAAACACATCAAATTTCAAAATGTTAAATTTTAACCGTACTACGGTCGAGATGGGGAATAAAATCCAATAATACCTTTCAAATTTGTAGAACGAAAGTCAAATCAAGTCAGGGGCTATCAAAATGATTGACATCAATGCGATAGTCCCTTTCTACAAAAACCATGTTATTATGCCGACAAGTATTATTACCACCGACGATCTTCGAGATTTCAAAATGGAACTGCTCGAAGACATCAAAAACCTCTTAACCAAACAATCTAAGGGGAACTTGAAAAGATACCTCAAATCCACCGAGGTAATGGACCTGCTCCAAGTAAGTCCAGGCACATTGCAAAATCTTCGCATCAATGGCATCCTACCCTATACCAAGGTTGGCGGAATCATTTACTACGACGCCGAGGAAATCCAAGAGATCTTGACCAATAACCGTGTTCAGCACACTCTAAAATCTTAGGCCATGAACTACATCAAGCTACTCAATGCTGCATTTGAAAAGTTCTTTTGTGATGCCCGCTTAAACCCCAACCACATCAGTCTGTATATGGCCCTTTTTCTGGATTGGAACAGCAGCCGGTTTACGGATGAGTTCACAGTGAGTCGAAAGGAGTTGATGACAGCCTCTAAAATTGGCTCAAAATCAACTTACCACAGGTGCATGAAAGATCTGGACTGCTGGGAATATTTGTCCTATGTCCCTTCAAAAAGCCCTTACAAGGGAAGCAAAATTAAGATGTTTATTTTCGGGACGGACGAAGAAACTGCTGTGGAACAATACAGTCCCATATTGGAACAGGTTGCGGAACAGTACAATCCCAAAATTGAACCTTCTATGGGACACTACAGTCCCAAAATGGAAAGATACAGTCCCACAATGGAAACATACAGTCCCAAAAGCGATACCTCCTTGGGACACTACAGTCCCACGAATGGACCAACAATGGGACACTACAGTCCCACCACAGGACTTAAAATGGGATCTAATATAAACAATACCAAACAAGTAAACATTATAAAACAACCAAAGGGCTGGCAGGTGGTTATTAATTTTTTTTAGAAAAAAGTTTTAATGCTGATGAAGGAAAAAAATTCTTCGAGTATTATGAGTCCAGACATTGGAAAACTAGCGACGGAAAAGCCATTCGCGATTGGCGTGCCATGGCTGCAAACTGGATGGATAGATCAGCACTATATTCCGAAGCAAACAATCCAAACAAAAATCAACTGTCCCAAATCAAGGACAACTTGCGTACCACTAAATCTAAAAATTATGGAAAACCCCTCTAAAATTATCGAAGATGACATTGAATATTCGCTTGGCGACTTTGATGGCAACAGAGTTCTCTATGACTTTGACAAAATTTCGATTTATTTAAATGCCAAGGGCAAGCTTCTCTTTGGCGACCAATTCAGAATCTACGATGAAGACAAAGATATCATCCATAAACTTTGCTATTATTTTATCAAAGACCAGAAAAATTGTCAAAAATATGATATTGATCCAAGGAAGGGAATTCTTCTTTCCGGTCCTGTAGGCTGCGGCAAAACGACATTGATGACATTGTTGCGACACATTATCCCAACCAATCGGCCCTACGACATCATTCCCTGCAGAAATGTAATCTTCAGCTTTAACCATCTTGGTTTTAAAACGGTCGAGGATTACGGAAATACAAAATCATTTTGCTTTGATGATCTTGGCATTGAGCCTATGGGAAGATTCTATGGCAAGGACCTCAATGTGATGGGCGAAGTTCTGCTCTCCCGATATGAGCTTTTCATCCAGTCAAAACAACGGATTAAGACCCATGCGACTACAAATCTTGATGCTGACGAATTGGAAGAACACTATGGCCATCGTGTTCGCAGCCGAATGCGAAAATTATTTAATATCATTGATTTTGATGAGTCTGCTGGAGACAAGAGAAAATAATTCAATGTCGGAAAGATCTGAACAATTCAATGACCTCAGAAAAAAATTGCGCTGTGATTTCCTTCAAATTCCTAGTTAATTCTATAAATATTTCTTTCATGGCCTTACTGTTTTTTTTATAGTTTTTAAAATGGTTCTCGCAGTTAACTGGATATTTTGAAGGTTTGAAAAATAGCCACTCTCATCCCAATTACTCAAAAACCCCAATTCCAATAGAATCGAAGAATTGCTTTCAATTGTTTCTCGCAACACCTGAAAATTTGAGAACTTTACTCCCCTACTATCAAAACCCAATTGCTTTTTGAATTGCGCTTGAAATTGATAGGCCAACCAGGTGGAATGATCGGAATTCTGTGAAGTCCTGTTGGCTACATAAACCTCAATCCCTCTTGCGTTTGGATTGTTTGAATGATTACAGTGCAAGGAAATAAAGACATCCGTTTTCAAAGCTTTGGCCAGCTGCGTTCTGTGTGGTAAGGAAATAAATGTATCGCTATATCTTGTCAAATAGATATCAAGTGGCATTTCTGAATTTTCGTTTAGCTTCAAAATTTCAAGAGCGATATCTAGTACAACATCTTTTTCTTTAATGTCATTTATTCCGATCGCACCAGAATCTTTTCCACCGTGTCCAACATCAATTACAATTCGTTTTTGGGTTGTCGTTTCTTGTCCAAAAATGAAACACATTTTTAGAAGCAAAAAGACAAAACTGACGTTTTTGAGTGCTTTTTCCATTTCCAATTTTCAAGTTATCGACAACTCTACTTCAAAATCTCATAGATTTTGATGTCAAATAATAACAAATTAATTCAAACAAAATCAAACATTATTTTTTTCACAAATATTTGATTTTCAATGTTTTATAAACAAATATATGTAAATTTCCAATAACGAAAATGAATCAAAAATCTAAACTTTCCGTTATGAAAAAATCACTTTATTTAGCAACATTTGTGTCACTGTTATCCACTTCGCTTTTTGCTCAAATCGGTGGCATCGAAGATTCCGTTAGTGACGTTTCTGATACTATCAGAACTATTTTCCCAATCATCCTTGGTGTTATTTTCCTTGTAGGTTTTCTGTTTAATGCAGGACACTTCTTTGGAGAAAACGCAGATATGAAAAAAGGGATCACAAGGGTTCTCATATTCGTTTTGATTGCGGGTGCAGTCGTGGGAATCTTCACTTATCTCATCGGAATCGTGGTCTAACTCTCTAAGAGGGATTTAAATACCAAGCTGTATGAAAAAATTCGAGGTCTATAAAAACATCAGAAAACGGGCAGTTATTTTTGGACTGCCCATATCCCTGTTTGCGCTAATGATGGTTGCCATACTTGGTTCGTTATTGGTCATCATCTTCTCATTTAGCTTCGCGCTGATTATAAGCATCTTAATTTTTAATGCAGCCCTTTACATTGGCTTGATTCGGATTACGAACAATCCACAACTATTTCAGATAGCCAAGTCCTTCCCTAGCATCATCAGTAACAAAAGAAATTCAGGCTTCGATTATGGAAAAGATTAACCTTTCGGCATATCAACCTATTGCAGATATTCAGGACAATACCGTTTTTGCCAACAATGGTAACGTAGTCCTATGTTATGAGGGAGATCTACCAGAAATCTATTCACTTTCTGAAAAGGACTTTGAGGATATACACGGGGCTTGGTTCCAGGCTCTAAAATCATTACCAGTTGGCACGGTGGTTCACAAACAGGATGTCTACCTCAAGAAATCTTATTCATCAGAAAAACTTCCGAATACAACGTTTTTGGAAAAAGCCACACACGACCATTTCAAAGGTCGTGGCCATATTGAACACAGATGTTATCTATTCTTTATACTGAACAAAAACAAAACCCTCAATAATCCAAAATATGTCAATCCCTTCCGAAAAATATCGAAGGGAATTGTAAAGGAATTGGATGACAACATAAAAAGTTTTGCCAACTCTGTAAGCGACTCCGTTTCCTTTATAAACAATAGCCGAAAAATGACGTTCCTTCCTCTTATACCGGAAGAGATTTTACAGCTAACAAGTGGCTATTTCAATGGCTTCAATGAAGGTTTCGATACCGACATATTACTGGATAAGAAAAGCGTCACTATTGGCGAAAACCATTTTGATGCCCTGGCCATCAATAGCGAACTGTGCTTTGGCGAAAGTGTACAGAGTAGCAAGACCAATGAGAGATTCACTTCTGACGATTTCGTGTTTCATCAAGGGTTTATTGATGGTATAGGGCTTACGCTTAATGAGAATCATATCGTTAACCAAATCTTGTATTTGGATGACAAACAAAAATGGCGCAAGCTGCTCGATAAGAAAATTGAGGAACTGAACAAAAGTTCAAATTTTGGTTCACAGAACAAGGTGGTTCTTGGAAAAATACGACACATCCTTGACCAGATCAATGCTGATGATAGCTCGCGGATCATCCGTGGCCATCTCAATATTGTGTATTGGGCGAAGGAAGCCAAAGATCTGGATAGAATAACCTCAAAGATTAAAACAGAGTTCAAAGAGTTGGACATCATTCCATATTATCCACGAGGCGAAGAACGCAAGAACTATATCCTGAATAGTTATTGCTGTTTCTCCTCCAATTTCTCGAACAACGATCTATACGTAACCGATTTAAAACACGCACTCTGTCTGTTTATCAATAACACCAATTACAAATCGGATACAACAGGAATCATCTTTAACGACCGTGAATATAATATTCCTGTTTTAAAAGATGTTTGGGACGATGACAAGAAACGCATCAAAGCACGAAACTTTGCCATCTTCGCTCCAACAGGCGAGGGCAAATCATTTCTGGCCAATAATATTCTACGTCAATATTTTGAAAGTGGCGTTCGTTTGGTCATCATTGACCTCGGTGGCTCCTACACCAAATTCGCGAAACTCTATCCTGAACAGTATACCGTACTGCGTTATGAGAGTGGAAAAAATTTGGGCATAAATCCATTTTATATCAGCGCTGCAAATGATTTGACACCGGATCGTCTTGAGGATTTATCAGTGTTTCTTTTTGAATTGTTGACATCGGACCTAAAAGTGACAAAGGCACAATCGGTTTCAGTCAAAAAGATCTTGCGCCATTATTATGATACAACTCCGGAAAACCATTCTTTGGAGGGTTTCTACAATTTTATAGAAAGGAATCAAGAAGATATTTTGGACACCCTTAAAATCCATCCTGACTATTTCAACGTCACAAGCTTTTTGCACGTCATGTCTGAATACGTTGGCGATGGTCTATATAGTTTTCTTTTTGAAGTCAGCGAAGACCAAACCTATAAAATCGAGGATAAACGTTTAATTGTTTTTGAACTCGATGAAGTCAAGGATAATAAGGAAATTCTTTCCGTAATGTTGAAGCTGATCAAATCAGCGATCCAACGAACGATATGGAAAAATCGTGCTGAAAAAGGTATCATCCTATTTGATGAGTTTGCCAAACAATTAAAGTTCGAAAATGTTCTGGAAAGTGTAGAGTTCTATTATCAAGCCATACGTAAACAAAACGGTGCCATTGGTATTATTCTCCAATCCATAAATCAGCTTCCAAATAATTCTACCTCTGCGAGCATTCTTGAAAACACACAGGTCATTTATAGTCTGAACAATGAAAAGGGCTATGCTGAACTTGTTAAAAGGCTCAACCTATCCAGCCATGATCTGAACCAATTAAAATCCATCAAGAACAATCTTTCCGGCCCAAGGAAGTATACCGAGATGTTCATCAAGATTGGAAAGGAAAGCAACATTTTCAGGCTCGAAGTTCCTAAGGAGGTTTATGCCGCCTATCTAACCGACGGACAGGAAAACGCGGCCATAATGGCCATTTATGAAAAGACCAATAATATGGAATTGGCTATAAAGGAATTCACTTCTAAATCCTAATACTATGAAAAACGCAATGAAAATTCAGAAAAATTTTACCAAGACGAAGTCCGTGAGTAAAATAAAAATCCTAATACTAGGAATGACGCTTCTGTTCAGCCTGAGCGGTAAAGCCCAAGGGATGCCCACATATGACAACACCAATTTTATTAGCTTGGTAAAACAACTGATAGAATCTGGGAAGCAGACTGCAAACATTATCAAGACCGTCGAATTCCTGAAAAACCAGAAAGAAAATATTGAAAAGGTCAACGATGTGGTAAAGCAATTAAAAGCAGTTCGTGAAATTGGAAGGAACAATCGACGCCTTCTTGAAGTAATGCAGAATGATCTGAGGGAAATCCTTAATAGTCCATACATAAAACCTGATGAAGTGTCAAGGGTGTCACAATCATTCACTGCGATCGTTGAAAACTCTTTGGATACATTGGATTTTATAGATGAGATTCTGTCGAGCGACTATTTAAAAATGAGCGATGGCGAACGTGCTGAAATTCTAAAAGAAAAAGAGCTCGAATCTAGGGAGATGGTATCCAATATTATTACCAAAACAAAACGCTACAAGGATATCATTTCGTTTAGAAAAATGCAGGATAAAATCAATAACCGTGAAACCGAATTTTAGAGATGACCGCAATTATCATTTTAGGAATAGGATTGGAATATATCGATACGGTTTTCCAAACGATACAAAACAGTAGCTTCTCGCAATACACAATTGCAGGGATGAAAACGCTTGCTGTACTATTCTTTCTGGTCAATATCCTCAAAAAATATAATGAAGGTGTTGCCGATAAAGACGGCTATACCTGGGGATTGACCCCAAGTGAACTTGCTAAAAATTTTGCAATAGTTCTGTTAGTAATATTTTCAACTCAAGTATTGGGATTCTTTGATGGTATCCTGGTCGCAATTGAAGGGCAATATCGTGCCACCGCTCCTGCTCTACTGCCCTTACAGATGCAGGATCTTCCAATAGAAGAAGACATAAATCTTTTTGATGCCGCAAAAAATGCAATGTCTTTACTTTATGAAGCATTAATAACGCCACTTTATGGTTTCAAGATATTGGCTTTTATAATCAGTCTCTTTCTATGGATATTGGACTTATTTATTTACCCGCTGTTTTTAGCCGAACGCTATTTTCTTCTTGGAATTATGCAAGCGTTTTTCCCATTGGTCATAAGCTTGGCCGTATTTGAAAAATTCCGATCACTTGCTTATTCATTTTTCAAGTTATATGCGGCGGTTTATATGCTGGTGCCAGCGTTTTTTTTGGTCAACATATTTATCAACGCCATCTATACCGAAATCAATACCAATTTTTGGCCAAATCTGTTTGGTACTGATGCAGGCCAAGGCTTTTTTGCTCCTGTAGTACAGTTAGGCTCTGTTTTCTTTATAGTATTTCTGAAATTTAAATTATACAGTCGTGCCACATCATTCACGCTCAGATTATTTAATAGCTAAACTAACACATATGAAAACTCCTTATAGAAATATATATAGCGTATTAAAGTTAAACAGGCTCATAGTTTTAACCGTTATCGTGTGTACTTTGTTATCCAGCACCTTTTCGCTTTGGATGGCCTTTACCACCAACAAAAATGCTCTCAATAGTGCGTTTGCCATCAACACCGATGGCAGCATCATTCCGCTGAAGCTCGTTTCCCAAAAGGAGAATTTCGCGGTAGAAGCATTGGCGCATTTAGAACAGTTCCACAATTACTTCTATAACATTGATGCTAGCAACTATGAACGGAACTTAAAGAAAGCCCTGTGGCTAGGCAATAGTTCTGTTGATAACCTCTACCGTCAGAAAAAAGCGGATGGCGTCTATAATCGATTATTACAATACTCATTGGTTCAAAAAGTACTCAGTATTGACTCCAATTTAAATGAAGCTGATGGAACGTATAGTTTCACGACCACCACCATTTTTGAAATCAACAGAGGCGTCATAACCGACACCTATGAATTGGTCTCCACAGGGAAATTGATAATGGTTGACCGGAACTTCCCGAACAATCCACACGGATTATTGATTACCGATTACTTCGAAAACACCTTAAAAAAAATTCAAAATAGAAAATAAGAAAAAAATAAAATAGTCTTTGCAACAGTATTAGCAGTGATTTTCATTTTCCTTATTTCCTATTCACTCATGATCATGGGAGATGATAAAAGTGAAAGTAAGAACCTTAAGCAAACCTCGATCCCAGATTTACAAGAAAACCAAAAGCAATATGATTCAAAATTGGATGCCATCAATGACCTTAATGAGGTACGGGAAACCAACGCACCTAGCATCTATAATGAAAAACTGATTGATTCTTTAGGCTTTTACGATCCTGATTTGCCACAACGTGAAAAAGAGCGCATTGTAGATAGTATTTACAACTCAGGCAAAATCCAATACTCCGAAAAACGATATCAAAATTTTGGAAAAGAAAAAGTGACTCGAATGGATAAAAAACAGATTGATTCCACCGAAATCAAGACTGAACAAAAAATTCAAGCTAAAGAACTGGGGCTGGAACACCAATTGTTTTTCGCTGCTTCGCCAAAGCCAAATGATAGTGCCACACACGGCCATACCGACGAGAGCATTTACGTCGTTGTTGATGGGGATCAGATTGTAAAGGCCAAGACGCGATTAAGAATGCGTCTCACTAAAGCAGCAACAATCAACAATAGACTGATGCCAAAGAATACGCTTGTCTTCGGATTCATCAGCTTTCAGCCCAATCGCGCTTTAATTAACATTGAGAATATCGACCATCATCCCACAAAGCTCAAAGCTGTCGATTTACAAGATGGCAGTGAAGGCATTTATGTTGAAAATAATTTCCGAGCTGAAGCAACCAATGAAGTTCTGGATGATATCATTGGAGATATCAACATACCATCGGTACCGCAAGTCAATGGAATTACAAAGGTTCTAAAACGCAACAATCGAAGTGTAAAAGTAATTGTACTTAATAATTACAAATTAATTCTAAAACCAAGGCCATAGGCCTATTAGATCTTTAAAATCTTACTCTTATGAAAAATTATATGATTATTTCAGCTATTCTGATTTGCACGTTTGTACCACAACTTTGCTCAGCACAAGTTCTGGACACTCTTTATGCCAATGACACCAAAAACGTTGCACTATTTTTTCCTGAACCTATTCGACAAGGAATAACTGGCTCAGAGAATTTTATATTCACTTACAATCGAGAAAAAGAACAGTATTTTGGGTTGCTCCAGGCAAAACCCGGGAAAGAAAGTAATCTTCTAGTAATCAATATAAATGGATCTGTTTTTTCGTATATTGTAAGCTATAAAGAGAAGCTTTCTAATCTCAATTACTTCATTCCAGTCTCTAGTAGTATAGGGAATGAAAAGCCAAAAGTAAAGGATTCAATTCCTGTTGAAACCCTTGAAAGCAGTGTTGATTATGGAACCTATTATTATGAAAAATTCTGTAGATATCTTCTTGATAGAAAACAGCGCATCGGGCGGATTAAGAATCAAACAGAAAGTATTGTTTTAAGTGTTGAGAATATTGTTTTTGATAAAGAAGAACTCTACTTCGTTATCCAAATTGAAAATAATTCTACTTTGGATTACGATTTAAATTTTTTGAAATTCTCAATTGAAACACGGCAAAAAGGAAAAAGGAAATCATTGCAACGTTTGTATCAAGAACCTATTTTCATTCACAAACTTCCAACAAAAGTCAGAGAAAATGAAACGGTACGCTTTGTATATGTTCTGCCCAAATTTTCAATATCCAATGACCGCAGGATTATTCTGGAATTGAATGAAAATGATGGCGAAAGAAACCTAGAACTCAAAATATCACATAAACATATCAATAACCCAAATTAATAATATTATGAAAAGGATTCTCATTTGTTCACTCGCTCTCATATTTGTTTCCTGCTCTGGTAACATGAAGCTTTCTCCTTCAGAAACCGCTAAAACAGTTGTAGAAAGCTTTTATCATGGAGATAAATCAACCCTTAAAAAATATACTACATCTGAAGGTTATGCGAATCTTGTTAGCATTCAGGACATGTTCGCTCAGGATAAAAAGTCAGAGTCCCATTTTATGATTATCGATGAATTAACTGATGGCCACGTGGCCTGGATAAAATATTCCACAGTTTACGATCCAAAACCTGGCGTTTTTAAATTGGTGCAGGAAGATGGGCAATGGAAAGTTACTCATAATGGACCTAGGGATAAGGGACCTTTTTAGGTTTAACAAGATTTCCCCAATATTCCAATCATCGAATTCTCAAATATAAAATTAAATACTTCAATATGTTCATTATATCTGAAGGTTCATTGTCACTGAACAGCATAAAATAATGAACATTAAAAATTATGTATCGCAAAGACTGATCAAAATAACATCATCTACAAATCTTTAATTCCCAATTTCCATTATTAAAATAAAATTGGATATTTCAAAGACTATAATCAGATTGCCTTTAACCTAGCAACTTTTGTAAAACATACTCTCATGTGAAAATATTGAAGGTATTTAAAATAACCGACTATAAAATAATTGTAATAATCTAAATACATAATCGGAATATATCCGATTATGTGTTTGTTTTTTCACATTTAACTGCTATATTTACATTAGTAAATCGGAAGTAATCCGATTATCACTCACAATAATTACACTATGGATTTTAGAAACATGATAAGGGAATATGCTGAAACGCCTATATCCAGACATTTGATCTTAGATCTACTAAGTGATTATCAGCGGCCAAACGATAAAATTAGTGAGCTACTTAAAAGCAAGGAACTTATTTCCATTAGAAGAGGGCTATACATGACCGGACCTAGATTAGACTTGCCAGCACCGGAACCCTTTCTAATAGCGAACCACCTGAGAGGACCGAGCTATGTGTCATTGGAATCCGCATTGTCCTATTGGAACATGATACCGGAAAAAGTTTATGAAATAAGTTCAGTGACCATAAAAACTTCAAAGTTATATAAAACTCCTGTTGGACGGTTTAGTTACAAGCAATTAAAGACCCCCTATTATTCTTATGGAATAAAAAACATAGAACATTCACCGAAGCAAACAATGTTGATTGCCTCTCCTGAAAAAGCTTTGTGTGACAAAGTTGTGCTAACACCAAAAATCTATCTTAGAACCACAAAACAAACGGAAGATTTTTTAATGGCAGATCTTCGTATGGACAGTGAATCATTAAGCACTTTAGATACGAATGTCATGGAATTATGGATTGAACATGCCCCTAAAAAAAGTAGTCTGGAAATGCTTATTAAAACGCTGATAAAATTATGATAAAAGAATGGATCGCGGAATATAAACCTCAAAATGAAGAGGAAATATTATCTGCGTTACGGGAAATAATGCAAGAAATCACTTTGGCAGGCCTATCAAGAACTGATTTTTTTGAGAAAGCAGCTTTCTATGGAGGAACTGCTCTCCGGATTTTTTATGGACTGGATAGATATTCAGAAGATTTGGATTTTTCATTACTCAAAGCTGATCCAGATTTTTCAATTGAGCCCTATTTCAACGCCGTTATAGATGAATTTAAGTCATTGGGACTGACAGTTAGCATTAGGGAGAAGAAAAAAACAAGACAGACGGCTATTGATTCTGCATTTCTGAAAGCCGAAACAATTTGGCAGGAAATTGTGCTCGAAGATATCATCAAAGAAACCGGGGTGCGCTCCAACAAGACCTTGAAGATAAAAATAGAAGTTGACCGACAGCCTCCATTAAATTTCAAAACCGAAGAAAAATTAGTGCTCCGTCCATTTTCCTTTTATGTGAAATGCTTTACCAAACCAAGTTTGTTTGCGGGCAAAATGCATGCCCTGCTATTTAGAAAATGGCTGAACAGGGTCAAAGGAAGGGATTGGTATGACCTGGAATGGTACATCAAAAAGGGAATCCCGTTGGATGTAAATCATTTCTTAACCAGAGCAAAAGACACTAATGACTGGCTAGACGATAGCATTACTAACGAACAGATCATAGGGCTATTGGACGCCAAGATCAAATCGGTTTCCTTTAGCGGTATTAAAGAAGATGTTGTTAAGTTCATCCCAAACGATGCTGTCTTAAATATTTGGAGTCCCGAATATTTCGCAGATTTAATAGAAAAAATTAAATTTGAGAATACTTCGCCTTAGTGAAAGACCAACATTTAAGAATTGCCCCAGCAATGCCCTAACTTTCGGTGGATATATTCTGGCAAATTTTGTCAGTCATCCATCCAGTATTGCTATCCAAAAAGGGATCTCGCCTCCCCATAAATCCGCTCAAAATTAACTTCTAATTCGGCTTTGGAAAACGCTTTAGTATCTGTTGGCAACTCTCGCTGTATCCTCGGCAACTTAAACTGCACCCTTTTCTCCTTCCCATCCGCATAGGTTATAAACTCTCCTTGCTTCAATCTAAAGAAAACATCAGCCCTTATTTTCGGAATCTCCTTTTCTCCAGTAGTCACACGCGTATCAAAATCAAGATTATAACCACGACTCACACTCTTGGTTGGATCTTTAATGATCTCAAAGAAACGTTCATAATATTTGGCAGTGTCAGGATCGTTGACCTTTCCAAAAAACTGATAAGAAAGGTTGCTCAAAATTGCCTTACTTCCCTTGTCGCCATACATCATATCATTCTGGATCTTGTCCTGCATCACATAGACCGTTGAGATGTTATAACTCCGCAATGTCGCAGGAATACGGTGCATATTCAATAAGCGAATGGTCGGCGCTTCTTCCATCAAAAGAAATGAAGGTTTGCTATTTCGAACGCTCATTTGTTTGGTTATCGTGTGAATGATCGTTGCTATAACAGGCGAATAGGAGGTTTCAAATTTTGGATTATTTACTATGGAAATGATCGCCGGATTATCTTCACTATTGATATTCAATGCCACTTCATCTGCTGATAATGCCATAAAAATGCGCTGTGTACTAATTCGTTTTAGAGCATTGGCCAAGGTGCTTTTGACACCTGCCGTCTGCCGTTCGGAATCCTTGCCACTGATAAAGGCATCTGCCATAGCTCTTGATGTGGTATTGGTTTCCAAAAACTTGATAAGACTTTCGGTATTTAGGTATTGATATACGGCAATTAAATGAGGCAGCGTGCAGAATTTAGGATAGTCCGTTTTTAATTTCCAGATCAACCCGCCTATCAGTCCTTCCGCAGCATCATTGAAAAATTTGGTAGTACCAGTCGTACCGGATTCCCTTTGTTCCAAAAGGTTTTCAATCAGTACCCGCGAAACCTCATTGACGCTCTCCTCGTTCTCCAGGTAACGTGGCGCAATAGGATTAACCCTATGAATGATTTTATCGAATGAAATGATCTTAAATGGAATATTGCCAGTCTTAAAAAGAGGATACGCCATTTCCGTCAATTCAAAATCCTTATAATCGTGAATGATACCGCAAAAACCCTCTTTCCGGAAGTGTTTCAGAAAACCGTAGACCACGCTCTCAGTTTTGCCACTTCCTGCAGAACCGATAACTGATGCTCCTCGTTTAATGTTGTCGAGTTTGAATTTTCCCTTATCCGTGTCAAAATTGACTTGATATTCAAGGTTTCCATTTACTGAAACGTCTGTTTTATGCAAGAACACATACATCACTACGTTAACTAAAATTAGAGGACAAATTAAATAAAGTGCTAATAATACGAGTTGGATTTCTTCTTTAAGAAAAAAGGCAAAAGCACCAAGGATTAGAAGATTGATAATAAAGGCATATTTGCTTATGCGATACATGCCATAGAAAACACTACTGGTCAAACCAATAATGAAAAAGGTCGAAAATAAATTATCCAGATGCATAGTTCTAAAATTAGATGCCGATGGAGCTTGATTTAATGGCGACTTCCACACCACGTCGCAGTCCTTTAAATATTTTCATTGCCAATTGTCCTTGCGTAACAGGAATGCTAGGCATCATCGGCACACCAGCTTTGCCCATCATTTTAAACGCTAATGCTTTTTCATTGGTGGGCAATTTCATCAGCGCAGCAAAATAGATCTTTGGATTCTTGATAAAATCCTTTCTCGCTTGATAGGTCTCCGCGAAGTTTCGATGGTAACCAAAATTCTTATCGAAGGTTTTTTCTGCCTTCTCAAAAAAACTATCCCGATCAAAACCACGTTTGACGGTCTTTCCATGCATCTCGGTTTCTGACGCTTTATATTTACTCCCTGGCGAAAGACTAACTGTGTTGGACGCATCCTTGCGACTTACAATAATGTGAATGTGACTTTGGTTACCTGACTTGGCCATCCCTTGAACGATACGTTTGCCATCCTGTTGGTGCGGGGCTTCCCTTTCCAATTTTGCAATTTCCTTTTCTTTTTCATCCTTATTTCCAGTCATTGTCCCGTTTTCAATTTTTCGGATATCCGTTTTGAGCTGTAGTATTTTAGAAGCGTAGGGTTGATTTTCCTTTATCTGGAAGTCAGTTCCTTTATAGGTTCTTTGATGCTCGATTTTTGCATAATATTTTATGTCATCGATACCTATTGGACGTCCATTAATTTCACGATTAAAGGATGATACATAATCTTTCATCAGCTCACGGGTGTACCGTTTCAATTCTTCACTTGAGTTCTGTAATCTATTCAGTTCGTATTTGGAAGGGCTGACAGTAATGGAATAGAATTTCGGTTCGATCTTTTTGAGCTTCGCTGTATTTTCATCAATCTCCTTTATGACATCCTTAGCTGAAATCTCATCGCTATACTGATTGAAAAAATATTCCATGTCTTCTTGTTCCAGACCTTGATTTTCTTTCTCCAGATACCCTACAAAATCCGCTGAACTTTGTGAGTATGTGCCTCCTAATTTTTGGGGTGTAATTGTGATATACATAGTTCCAGATTTTAGGGTTCGTTAGTCGTATTTCGTTTCTCTTCAAAACCGATGGCTCTGTTATTCTCACTAAATTTTTTCTCCAGGATCAAAGGTGTCGTGGTGGATCCTTCAGTTTTAAATAGCGATTCCAACATGGCCACGGTCGGTTTGGTTTGGGTCTTTTCAATATCGCGCTGAATGGCAATAATGGCATTCATCCGTTTCATCAAATTAGCTTCCATGGTTCGTCCCGTCGGGCCAAATTTCTCCTTTGGCGAGATCTCATTATAGAAGAAGAAATCGAGCATGGTTGCCATGGCTTCGGTATGTGATTTGAAGTGCGTTCTTGAAAATTCCTGAAAACGTTTTGCTGTTTCCTTTTTGAATCTAATTCCAATAAATGAGTCCATAATTCGCCGATTTGTCGCAAATTCTAACCTAAAAATGGTCTCTCACATGGCGTTTGTCGCAAATCGTTGAGAGTCAAGAAATTACAATTATTTCAAGTCGCTGATTATCAGTGGCTTAAAAATCAAAACGAGTGCTTAACATCGCGCAGCGTGTTATCCTCTTGCTACTCCTTTTCGTCCCGCCTAGCGGGACAAAATTTCGTACAATCTGGCTAAAAAGCCAATTGCCATTTTTCGGAAATAAATTTCCAATTTGTTGTTTTTAGATGGGTATGGTTATCGGCGAAAGTAAATAATGGATAACCATATAAAATTATAGGTACTGAATTTCAGTGAAATAAAGATACATTTTTTTATTGAAATGAAATTAATTAAACACAAAAACACCTCTGAATATTTAGAGGTGCTTGATCATTATTTTTTAAAAATCAGATATTGAATTTAAAGGTATAGGAATACAGATTTGGTAATGCTTCTTCCTCTATCCTCGTTTCAAAATTGGTGTAATTTTATCTTACGTATTTGCGAATATCGTCGCCAAATTTTCGTTCCACATCTTTTTTAGAAAGTTCTAAAAGTCGGTTTTGAGCTTCTTCGCTCAGGTCCGTAAAATTGAGATATACCATGACCTTATATTTTAATATTCGCTAGGTAGCATCAGCGTATCATTTACAAAGAATAACCGCAGTTCATCCAGTGGAAAATCGGTGGCAGGATAGCCCTGTTTTTCTAAAATATTATCGTTGCCATCGGTGTAGATAATTTCAGCTTCATAACCTGTGACCTCCTGTTTTTCCTTGGACAATCTTTTAAAGTCTATGGTTATAAATTCACTACGGGGAATCAGGCTTTTTGCAATGACGGAAGTGTCCGTAATGAGCCAAAAGCAATCCGCTACATTAGCAAGATATTTTAGTCCGTCCGTAAAACGTGTTCTTAATAATGGGATCTGGTAGAACATCTCCGTTCCGTGAAAATGTTGCAATCCTTCTTTGATTTTATTAACTTGTGATTTCATTGTGCATGTATTTTAAAGTGTGAATAATGAATAAGAGGGCGCTACTTTCCATGAGAACGCCCTCTTAACTTTTAATAGTTAGTGATCATTTTTTGTTCCAAGCAAAAGGATCTCCCTTGCCTCGATTTCGGTCACATAGCGCTGACTGCCATCATCGGTCGTATAGGTTCGAGTTCGTAGTTTCCCAGTAACGCCTATTTCTTTGCCCTTATCTACATAATTTTCGATAATTTCAGCCGTCTTTCCCCAAGCTACCACGGTGTGCCAATCTGTAGTCTGTGTTTTTTCGCCTTTGGCATCCTTGTAATATTCGTTTGTTGCCAATGAAAAGCGCGCTACTTTTTTACCGCTTTCAAGGTTCGTAAAGGTTGGCTCCTGTCCAACGTTTCCAATTAACTGTACGTGATTTTTTAAAGTGCTCATAATAAAATATTTAAGAATTAATTAAAATTGCCATCTGAACTATTCAAACGGTTTACTTTTCTGTTTTTTTGTAAGTGATTTACTTATTATATCTTGAGTGTTTTCCCTTTTTTTTTTGGTTGCTGCTTCCTTCTTGATGTTTTTGTAAGATTTCATAAGATTCATTTTAGATTTACTTCCCATAGCGCCCTCGTTATTACCTTTTTTTGTTGCTGATACAGTTTCAATATTTGGAATTGATGAGGACTTATAAATAGAGAAGCGCAGCGAAACGGTTTATGCAGTCCGTTCAAGTTCCAAATGTTGGTATTTTGCTTTCAAAAAAAAGGGAGGGACGACGAGGGTGCGGATGAAAATCTAAAGGCTAATGTGAAGTACAAAAACATAGGAAGTGGTGCCAAATTATAATTTGAATTCCAGTTTGGCGGACGCTATTTCCAATTTTAGATAGGGAATGAAGTGTTCCTTCCCGGTGTAGCGGGAAGGGTTAACGGAATGGAAAGCTAAAAATTGGGGATTGTGTCCAAGACTTTTTTAGGGAAGCTCTTTTCCCGGAATGGAGCTTTTCGCGGAATGCAGGGGAATGTGCTTCCCGTGTTATGAAAACGAAATGTTCTCGTTTAGCCGGGGTTAAGCGGAAGTGACTTCAAAGTTGGAGATTGGAATGGAGTTTGACCGCTTCCCGACTTTTTTCGGGAATAAGCGGACAAGTGGAATGGAAATCGTAAACTTTGGAGTTGGGTCCAAGATTTTTTAATGAAGCGCTTTGCCCGTAATGGAGCTTTTCGCGGAATGCAGTGGCAATGGGCTGAGTGGATTATGAAAGCCTTCAACAAACACCCACATCCCGCAAATCATAAATTAGAATATCCACATCTTGAAGACCTTACTTACTTGGCATTTTTTTTTGCCGTATAAAGAGATGATTGGAATACCAGTGACCAGATCTATTGTGTCACTTACTTTTGCGCCGGCGCTTGCATCGCCCCTAAAACCATGTTCTTGACCAAAGACTTTGACAATGTTAACACCCAGTTGATTTAAACGGTCAACCAATTATGATTCGCCAATAATGGACGTTTGATTTGCCGAAATTGCAACCCTCTTATTTTGTAATAAAGGAAAATATAAGTGAATTTGCTCTGCACCAGCCCTTATCGTTTGATTTTGTGGGGTATCTCTATTAGGCATTGATGTAGGTGCGCAAATTAACATCCCTAACATTATTATTACTCTTGATTTCATAATCTGAGACTGTACAATGTTAAATTGGCGTGTGGAATCAGATATTATCAACCCCATAAAATAAAGGTAAAAAGTTATTTACGGCCACCGCAGCGTAAGTCATTTCTCGGATGTCAATGTTCAGCTGCCAGTGTTTATGTTGAGGATGCCATATAAGGTTGCCTTCTTATAGATAATAATTTGTAGAGACTGGAATTTATGGTTTAGAATAATCATTACAATGATAAATATAGTTTACAAAAAAACGTATATTTGTAAATCATATTTAATGTTATGGCAAAAGTAAAAATAGTATTATTACCAAAAACCAGAAGAATTATCGATGAAATGGGAGAGAATATTAAGCTCGCACGCTTGAGGAGAAAATTAAGTTCTGAACAAGTGGCGGAACGTGCCAATATTAGTAGACCTACTTTGGTATCCATCGAAAAAGGGAAACCAAGCGTAAGTATGGGGTCCTATTTATCCGTTTTACAAGTGCTAGGATTGGAAAAAGACTTCCTTATTGTGGCAAAAGATGATACATTAGGCCGAAAGTTACAAGATGCTGGTATCCTTGTAAATGAAAGGGCGGCTAAACGAAACGACAAGAATGGCTAAGCGGAACACTAAAAAATCGATACAGGTTTATGCGCATTGGTTAGGTATGGAACTCCCTTTATTCATGGGAACCTTAAGTTCTAATCGGTTAAAGGGAAAAGAGGTGTTTTCTTTCGAGTATGATGATGACTGGTTACGCAATGGCCCTGCACAATTGTTAGATCCAAATTTACAGTTGTATTCTGGACTCCATTACTTAAATGAGGTACAAGATAATTTTGGACTATTTTTAGATTCCTCACCGGACCGTTGGGGTCGTATTTTGATGCGCAGAAGAGAAGCTGCTCTTGCTAGAGTTGAGGCCAGAGAAGAGCATAAGTTATTTGAAACTGATTATTTACTGGGAGTTTTTGATGGCCATAGAATGGGTGCCTTGCGGTTTAAACTGGAAGAAGCTGGTCCATTTTTAAACGATAATGAGACGATGGCCAGTCCACCGTGGACCTCTCTTAGAGAACTTGAGCAAATAAGTTTAAGGCTCGAGGATGAAGATGTTTTGGATGATCCTGAGTATTTAAGATGGTTAAGCATGCTCATTGCCCCAGGAACTTCCTTGGGTGGAGCAAGACCTAAAGCTAGTATAACCGATACCGATGGTGGATTGTGGATTGCGAAATTCCCTAGCAGGAATGACCAAGGGGATATTGGAGGCTGGGAAATTGTAACCTACGAGTTAGCGCTGATGGCAGGGATTAGCATGGCAGAATCTAAGGCACAAAAGTTTTCTTCTAATTATTACACTTTTCTCACTAAGCGTTTTGATCGTGGAACTGATGGACAGCGCATCCATTTTGCTTCTGCTATGACTATGTTAGGCTATACCGATGGTCAGGACCATGTAGATGGTGCCAGTTATTTAGAATTGGTTGAATTTATTCAGAATAATGGAGCCAATGTGGAACAGGACTTGGAACAACTTTGGCGAAGAATTGTATTTAGTATTTGTGTCACCAACACCGACGATCACCTTAGGAATCATGGCTTTATATTAACTAATTATGGATGGATATTATCTCCTGCATATGACATTAACCCCGTGGAAACTGGCACAGGATTAAAACTTAACATCTCTGATGTAGATAATTCTTTAGACTTAGATCTTGCTTTGGAAGTTGCTGTGTTTTTTAGATTAAGTGAAGAAAGAGCAAATGAAATTATAGACGAAGTTTGGAATGCTGTTGGGCATTGGAAAGATGTGGCTACTAAATATGGCATATCTCGACTTGAACAGGAGTTAAAATCGCTGGCGTTTAAGACGAATCGCGACTAAATTGGAAAACCTGTATTTGGATACCCTGCAATTAGCAGGGCGTTCCTTTAGCGATCCATTTTTGAAACTTTAATTTAGAATTAGTGTTTATGACCGAATACTAAAACAACGCTCTTCGTCGCTATACCATGGTTTTAGACCTGAAATTTTATAACTCGTGAATAGCTTGAGCAGGGACATGCTCGAACTCCCTATTCTTAATAGACCCCTTGAAGTAATTGTTGCTATTTATGCGATGATTAGAGCGTTTATTAGTTGCATGCTTACAAATTATTCTACTTCGCTCGGTTTTAGTAGAGCACTTCTTAGAACGTGCTAATGACAAATGTTTATTTTAATAGAGTTTTTCCTTTAATATGATAAGTTGGAAATCCTAGAACGGCATCATATCAAAACAGAGCACATTATCTTCTAATTCTTTGATTTTAATATAAAATCGGGGATGTTTATGAACTGCATCATAAAAATTATAATGCATATAACCTTCAGTTTCCCAACTAGGATTCTCAATAACTAAATGTAAATGGCCTTTCGAATTTACATAAGAACTACAAAGCATTTCCCTGAAGAATTCATAAAACTTATATTTATTTGGAAAGGTAGTTTTAACATTCTTACGTATTGATAAGTGAAACCAAAACACTTCAGGTTTGCGCTGTAAAACTGCTACAGTTAAACTTTTTGTAATAATGTCCAATGAGGAATCGATCTTAGTCAACATGAAAAAACATTTTTATTATTGAGTGATTTCTAGATAATATTAAACGCATAAAGCCTTTATTGCATATTCCTTGAATTATTTTATCTAAATAAGAGGAGTGTTAAAATTTGGTATAAAGAACCAATTCTAGTACGAGATTGACGAGCATTATGAGCCGTTATTTAAAATTATGATATCCTACCAGGCTGAGATGGGGATCTGGGACAAGAGGATGATGGAAGACCTCTTGTAACGGTCATCGATTATGTCCATAAGTGATTCTCTCTAATAGCTGTCAAAGGCCTGTAGGCCAGAGTCATCCATGATAAGCAGATCTGCCTTTAGGAGCTTTGCCAGTTCTTTTAAATAGGTTCCAGTTCATATAAAGAACGGTTACTGGCTTGAACAGGCGCATATAATTGTTTACAGTATTACGAGATATCCCTAAGCACCTATTTTACGGTTGCTAAACCCATCATTATGTAGGGAAATGATTTGGTTTTAGTTCATTGGATCAAGTGTGTTGGCCATATCGCATGCTTTTAAGCGATAAGATAATTAATACTTGATCTTTCAAAGTCGGTACAGTGAGCATGATCGAAATGTGACACAAATCGAACCTCTACAGGCTTTTACCGCACAGGTAAAAGTGGCACAGTTTGAACCGAAATCACTGGCACAAATCGAACCGAAGCCTCAACCTTGGTTTGAATAAACTCAAGTCCCTTTTATTTAATTCACTAAAGCCTTCTCAAATAAAATATAATCACTCTTGCTACTTATAGATACTATATTATCAACCCTTATACTTTTCATATTTTTAATTTCACACATTTCAGCTATGGCATCAACCCCCTTATTTATAAGCATTCTGTTTCCGGAAAACAACTCATCATTCTCAAAAGTTTTATTACCCTTAAAATTAATAACTCCTAATGGTCTATTTAACTCTGAAAATGCCTTAATTGTATATTTTGATCCTCCTGAACTACTGCTTTGAATTAATATAATTCCTTTTGATAATCCTGCATGTATCCTGCTTGCTTTACTTCCCGAAAATTGATCTTCACTTTTATTTGGCGAGTTTTCAGATATTAACAACCCATTATTATTCAATACTTTTTCAGCAAGTTCTTTTGTGATTTTTGACGATGTCTTAGAGTAATTCAAACCTCCTGAAATTACACCAGTTATATTAGAAAAAACAGATTCATGGTTTTGAATAGTATATTTATCTATCCCATCTACTAACCCATTGCAAATTGACCATTCTTTTGAGAAAT
>NZ_LZRN01000012.1 GCF_001678675.1 Gelidibacter algens | reverse complement strand
AAGGAAAAAAAAACAGTTTTGCATCAGCCATTTTCAAATATGTTAAATGCCTATACCAAAGCAATTAACAAAAGATACAACAGAAAAGGCAGTTTGTTTCAAGAACATTTGAAAAGAATAAAAATTTCCGAAGAGGAATATTTTTTAAACCTGATTATATATGTGAACACAAACGCATCGCACCATCAAATAGATGACTTTAGAACCTATAAATATTCATCGTATGCTGCTTTGATTAGCCAAAAAGAAACTTTATTAAAAAGGGATGAGGTTATCCAATTTTTTGATGATGTAGATAATTTCAAGTATGTCTTAAAATCGAAGAATATTAACGTAGACGTTATTCAGGAAATCAGTTTAGAATAGAATTATTAGGACCTAACAGGTTTCCCCAGACCTAACAGGTTTTGAAAACCTGTTAGGTCTAAGAGATAAATTGCAATTTAAAAGACTATCCGAAATGAAAAACATAAAATACAAAGCGCTACTTATTATAATGGGATGCCAAACCATTTTTGGTCAAAATCTTTATGAGAAATCCCAGGAGGGAAATGAAGAAAATTGGCCAGTTCATGAATACACATTGACCATCAACAAAGACATGGTAAACAAAGCAGGAAAAGACGTTATGGGAATGACCGTAAACGGTACAATTCCCGGCCCAACCTTGGAGTTTACAGAAGGAGAATATGCCGTTATTTATGTGAAAAATGAAATGGACGTAGAAACTTCCGTCCATTGGCACGGTATTATCCTTCCCAATTTTTATGATGGTGTTCCGTATTTAACCACGCCACCCATCTTACCAGGTAAAACCTTCAAGTATGAATTTCCCATCAAACAATCAGGCACCTATTGGTACCATTCCCACACATTGTTACAAGAACAGAGCGGTGTGTTTGGTTCCATCGTCATTAAGCCTAAAGAGAAGCTCTTGGATTATGATACAGATTTGGTAGTAATGCTTTCCGATTGGACCAATGAAAAACCAATGAGCGTTCTGCGAAACCTAAAGCGTGGCAATGAATGGTACCAAATGAAAAAGGGGACATCAACACCACTAAATAGGGTCATTGCAAGAGGTGCATTTGGTGCACAGCTCAACTTTTGGCGCCAGCGAATGGAAGGCGCTGACTTAGCAGATATTTATTACCCAGCCTTTTTGGTTAATGGACAACAACAGCCAGAATATCCCAGTTTTAAAGCCGGAGAAAAAGTGAGGTTGCGAATCATAAATGGGTCCGCATCTACGCAATTCTGGATGACTTTTGGTGGCGGAATGCCCACATTGGTTTCTGCCGATGGGCTCAATGTTGAACCTGTACAAAAGAACAAAACGTTTATAGCTGTTGCGGAAACCTATGATTTTATAGTCACCATTCCACAGAACGGCAAGATTGAGTTGAGGGCGATGGCACAAGATGGTTCGGGTACAGCCACTGCTTTTATTGGTAACGGCGATGTGCTACCTGCAGAAGTGGTTGCCAAACCTGATAAAATTCAGATGATGCAGCAAATGGCAAAAATGAAGATGAAGATGGGTGCGCACGCCCTAAAATTCCAACCCAAAAAAGATGAGCGTTTTGAGATGAAAAAAGAATATGGAATGCAGATGGATGGAATGCAGATGGATGGAATGAAAATGGACCATTCCAAAATGAAGCACTCAAAAATGAAAATGGATATACCAAAAGATTCAACGTTGAATAAAAAAATGGACCATTCTAAAATGGACCATTCAAAGATGACTATGGAAATGCCAAAGGATTCAATGATGGGCAATAAGATGGACCATTCCAAAATGAAGATGGATAATAATAATAATAATAATAATAATAATAATAATATAAACCTGCCTGGAGGCAAAGCAGGGATGAATGTTGCTACTACACAAATAGATAGTATGGATACGATGCAGATGAAAGGAATGGGCATGTTTTCAGAATATAATTACGATTATCTTAAAGCGCTTGAAAATACGTCCTATGACAAAACTATTCCCGTTAAGGAAATCCTGTTAAACCTTACCGGGAATATGGCTCGTTATATCTGGAGTATGAACGGGGTGCCACTTTCGGAAACCGACCAAATAAAAATCAACCATGAGGAGGTGACACGAATAACATTAAACAATCTTACGATGATGCACCACCCAATGCACCTTCACGGACACTTTTTTAGGGTCATCAACAAAAACGGCGACTATTCGCCCTTGAAACATACCGTAAATGTGCCACCGATGCAGGAAGTGACGATTGAATTTTATGGGAATGAGTATGGTGATTGGTTCTTTCATTGCCACATTCTCTATCACATGATGAGTGGGATGGCAAGGGTAATCAGTTATGATACGCCTCGTGACCCACGAATGGAAGAATTTCCAGTGTCAAAATTGGTAAAGGAAGCAGATATGTTTTATTCGTGGTCGATGTTGGATGCCGCTTCCCATATGACAGAGTTTAATTTTGTTGCTTCAAACATTCGTAACCAGTTCAATATTATGGCAGAATATGGCTGGAATCAAAATCTGGAAGCTGAAGTTACCTATGAACGCTATCTGCACGATTATTTAAGGATTTTTGGTGGTGTAAATATTGAAAATGAAATGGAGGATAGTTTGGACGAGATTTCAACAACGGCTATCGTAGGAGTTCGATATCTAACACCTTATCTCTTTAATCTCGATGTGCGTATCGATAATAAACTGCGACCACAGATTGGTTTGAGCCGAGAAATACTCATTTTTCCCAGAACAGCCATTTTCGGTAGCTATGAATATCAAGTAGATTTTGGTTGGGTCAATGACCTTCCTGTGGGAGATGATTTCGCAAACGAAGTCGTATGGAATGCAGGTATAGAATATTTTTTATCGCGAAACTTTTCATTGATGGCAAGCTACGATAACCGTTTCGGCGCAGGTGGTGGACTATCAGTAAGATTTTAAATATGGATAATAACTATAAAAAGGACAGTCTATCACTAATAGGAGCTGTAGCATTAGGTACTGGTGTAATGATTGGTGCGGGAATTTTTGCCTTATTGGGTCAGGTTGCTGAACTCTCTGGCAATTTATTTCCACTTGCCTTCATTGCTGGAGCGATAATTTCAGGATTTAGTGCTTATGGTTATATCAAACTGTCAAATGCATTTCCGTCCTCTGGCGGTATAGCGATGTATTTGGTCAAAGCTTATGGCAAAGGAACCGTTGCTGCATCGGGTGCACTTTTAATGGCATTTTCAATGATTATCAATGAGAGTCTGGTCGCCCGTACTTTTGGTTCTTATACCTTGCAGCTCTTTAATGTAGGCAACAATAGTGTTTGGGTTCCCATATTAGGAGTACTTCTTATTGTGGGAGCTTTTCTAATTAATATTTCAGGAAACAACATTATTGGAAAGTCGTCATTAGTTATGGCTATCATAAAGGTTGGAGGTATCGCTATTTTTGCCATAGGAGCGCTCTACGCTGCTGGATTTTATTTTCAGGCGGCTATTACATTAAGTAATTCGACAGAGTATGCGACCACAGATTATTTAGGGGCACTGGCCTTGTCTATTTTGGCGTACAAAGGATTTACCACAATCACAAACAGCGGTGGAGAAATTACAAATCCAAAAAAGAATGTGGGGCGGGCAATTATAATTTCACTTTTAGTATGTACTATACTATATTTATTAGTGGCATTTGCAGTGTCATCAAATTTAACTATTTCAGAAATTGTTGCAGCAAAGGATTATTCATTGGCCGAAGCTTCCAAGCCGGCTTTTGGTAAGTACGGATTATGGTTCACTGTTGGTATAGCCATTGTAGCGACCATATCTGGAATTATAGCCAGCATCTTTGCCGTATCAAGAATGACAGCAATGTTAACGGATATGAAGCTTATTCCGCACAAACATTTTGGTATGCCTGGGAATGTTCAAAAACACATGTTGGTATATGTTGCCATTATTGCAATTATACTCACTATATTTTTCGATTTAAGCCGTATCGCGTCTCTAGGTGCCATATTTTATTTAGTGATGGATATCGGTATCCAATGGGGAATATTACGTAACTTAAGAAAAGAAGTCAAGGCCAATTCAGCTATAATCATAATTGCGATACTTTTAGACGTCATCGTTTTATGTGCTTTTTTATGGATCAAAGCAAGCTCAGATATCACAGTCATCATCGTGGCATTTGTGGCCATGACGCTTATCCTTTCAGGAGAAAGATGGTTTTTGACAACCGATAAACACAACCAGGATTCAGAATAAAAAATACATATAAATAATTTAAAATCAATACATATGAAAAATGCAAGAACAACCACCGTAAAAATTTTGATGGCAATTGGATTAGTGGGAACAATGATCAGTTGCAAATCAACCTTCAATGCCAACGAGACATTGCAGGTAGAAGAAAATAGAAAGGCTATTTATCAAGAAATCATTTCAAACCCTGTCCAATTGACCAATTTCATCAATGAAGCACAAAAAAATGAAGAAGCCAAAAAGATAATGATGAAGGCTCAGATGGAACAGATGGAATCTGGAAACATGAAAATGATGATGGAGAAAAATCCCGACATGAAAGAAAAAATGCAATCCCATATGCAGATGATGATGGAAAAAAACCCGGAAATGATGCAACAAATGCAATCAAAAATGGAGATGATGATGGAAAACAAACCAGAAATGATGCAACAGATGCAGTCAAAAATGCTCGATAAAATGATGGGGAGTGAAATGGGTCGTAAAATGCTGATGGATACAATCCACAACAATAAAATGATGAACAATGAGATGAAAGAAAAGATGATGCAGATGATGAATGAAAATCCTGAAATGATGCAAGAAATGATGCAGAAAATGATGGAAAAACATCCTGAAATGATGCAAAAGATGAAAGGGAAAATGAAAAATAAAGGACAATAAATTCCTCTTCTGAACTACAAATAAAAAACAATTAGTTAGCTATTAAAACAATAAAGTTATGATGATGTGGTGGTGGATACTGATACCGGTTGTGCTTGTATTGGGTGAAGAGAGAAAATCCAATGGATATTCTGGACAACCGGTTCGCCAAAGGCGAGATAAACAAAGAAGAATTTGAAGAACAAAAACGAACGTTGAACACTAAAAATTAAAAACAATGAAGTATTATTTTAACAAAAAAATCCAAGGCACTTTTGAAGAGGCAATCGATAAAGTCACAAAAGGATTGAAAGAAGAAGGTTTTGGCATACTCACAGAAATCGACATAAAAGAAACCATGAAAAAGAAACTTGATGTGGATTTCAAGAAGTACAAAATCCTTGGTGCCTGTAATCCACCTTATGCATACAAAGCCCTACAGGCAGAAGATAAAATTGGGACAATGCTTCCTTGTAATGTCATCGTGCAGGAAATTGAAGACGGCGTTATTGAGGTAGCAGCTGTAAGCCCAATGGCATCAATGCAAGCTGTGGAAAATGAAAAGCTGAACGGGATCGCTAAGGACATAACGGCAATGCTCGAGAAAGTAATTGAAAAATTATAAGGCTTTAAAAATGAATAAACACTAATTTATAATCAAAACTTAAATCAAAAAAGTATGAAAAAAGTACGCGTAACAACAGCAATTTTGACAATGGCTTTTTTAAGCCTTACAGCAATGTCTTGTAGAGATACTAAAAAAGTAGAAGGGCATCAGGATGATTCAATGATGGAACATGATAATTCAATGATGGATCATAATGATTCAATAATGGATCACGATAGTTCAATGTTGAATAATGACACTATGGACACCTCCAATACTATGATGGATTCCAATATGCAGAACACGGATGCTAAACAAGTAGTGGCAGATTATATGGCGGTTAAAGATGCTTTGGTGGCGACCAATAAAGATGCCGCTGCAAAAGCAGGAAATAAAATGGTAAGCACGTTAAAGGGCTTTGATGTTAGCAGTTATACTGCAGAACAACAAAAAGAACTCAAAGACATCATTACAGATGCTAAAGAGCATGCCGAACATATCGGCAAAAGCGAAATGGACCACCAACGCGAGCATTTTAAATCCTTGAGTAAAGATATGATGGATATGGTAGCAATTACGGGAACCGACGCAACCTTATACCAACAATTTTGCCCAATGTACGATAGAGGCAGTGCGTGGTTGAGTATGGAAAAAGACATTAAAAACCCATATTATGGAAGCAAAATGATGACCTGTGGTAACGTGCAAAAGGAAATCAAATCCACTATGTAACCAGCACATAAACCTGCAAGGTGTTCCCCGCCCTTCAGCGGGGTTCCTTGTCGGTTTAACAAAGTAAAGATGAAAATTTTTAAAATCATAGCTTGGTTATTTTTGTTTGCTTTTGTGGCCATCCAATTTTTTCCCACGGAGCGCAATCAAAATAGCGTGGTACCAAATACTGATTTTTTGTTGGTCAACAATCCACCGCAAAATATCAGTGCCATTTTACAAGAATCCTGCTACGATTGTCACAGTAATAACACAGGTTATCCTTGGTACAACAAGATACAGCCTGCAGCTTGGTTTTTGGAAGACCACGTTAAACATGGTAAAGGTGAATTGAATTTTAATACTTGGGATGAGCTTTCAGATAGAAGGAAAAGGAGTAAATTAAAGGCTATTATCAATCAAGTGAAAGACGCTGAAATGCCACTATACTCTTACACATTGATGCATAGGAATGCCATTTTAAGTGATTCAGACAAGAGCACATTAGAAAATTATATGTATAGCTTGATAGATACTATAGAATAATTAATCTTAAACAAATTTCAAATGGAAAATTACGACACCCTTTCAGAAGCCATCAACAGTTTGCAAGAACGTGGTTACACTTATGATTTTAATTTGAAGCATGAACATATCGAATGCCATTCATTAAAATTAAAAATACATCCCGAAGATTTTGAAGTCGATGAAGTCTTTCGGTTTGAAGGCATGAGCAGTACCGACGACAACAGTATTCTTTACGCCGTACATTCAAAAAAAGGAGTAAAAGGTGTTTTGGTCGACGCCTATGGTGTTTATGCTGAAAATATTTCAGAAGCCATGCGAAAAAAATTAAAATAACATGACGCAAATCCTTCACATCAAGAACATGGTCTGCGACCGTTGCAAGTCGACTGTATTAGGCGAACTAAAAAATTTGGGTTATACTGTTAATTCGCTTGAATTGGGTCAGGTAGTTCTTAACGGAAATATCCCTCGTGACAATTCTATACTAGAACAGACACTTAAGAAACACGGCTTTGAAATCATAAAAGAGGAAACGGAAGTATTGATTGAAGAAATAAAGATTGCACTTATTAAAAAAATTGAAAATCAAGACAACGCAAATCTCTCTTCATTTTTAGCTAAGACCTTTAACAAATCGGCTTCAGCCTTAAGCAAGCTGTTCAGTAAAACGGAAGGGATGACCATTGAAAAATATGAAATCAATCTAAAAATTGAAAAGGTAAAAGAACTGATACAGTTGGGACAGTTGAATTTTTCTGAAATAGCCTACAGTTTAGATTACAATAACAGTGGTCATTTGGCAAGGCAGTTCAAAAACGTCACAGGCATGTCGATGACGGCATTTAAAAATCTGCAACAATGGAACAGAAAGGCCATTGACCAAATTGTGTAAATAGTAGCCAAAATTCTACCAATGAATATGATAAACGAGAAGTATTTTTGAACAAATAATAATTTCAATACCAATGAAACACACCTATCACATACATGGAATGACCTGCAACGGATGCAGAAGCCACGTTGAAAAAACACTTTCTGAAGTAGATGGCGTGACCAAGGCTTCTGTAGATTTAGAAAAATCGGAAGCTATAATCGAAATGGAAGCACACATTCCTATCGAAACATTTCAAAAAGCGCTTAAAGATGATGGTGGTAGGTATAGTATCCATATGCCAGAAGGAAAAGGCTTGATGACACACAACTATCACATACATGGAATGACCTGCAACGGATGCAGAAGCCACGTTGAAAAAATACTTTCTAAAGTTGAAGGCGTTTCAAAGGCTATGGTTGATCTGGAAAAAGAGGAAACTACAATTGAAATGGAAGCACATATTCCTATTGAAAAATTTCAAAAAGCTCTTAAAGATGATGGTGGCAGCTATAGCATTCATAAGAGTCCCCTCACAACCTTTCCAGAGGGGAGGAGCCCAAAGAATTCCAAAGATAAGAGTGAGAAAAGTCCCCTTGGGGGGTCAGGGCTATTCTACTGCCCTATGCACTGCGAAGGCGACAAAACCTACGACAAACCTGGCGATTGTCCAGTATGCGGAATGGATTTGGTAGAAGAGCAAAACCTATCGGCAACGACTTCAGAACAATGGACCTGCCCCATGCATCCTGAAATCGTAGAAGATGAACCCGGAGCCTGCCCAATTTGCGGGATGGATCTCGTTCCGATGCAACCCGATAGTTCTTCCGAAGAAAAAACCTATAAAAATCTACTTAAGAAATTCTGGGTTGCAGTTGCTTTCACCTTGCCCATTTTCTTGATGGCAATGAGCGAGATGATTCCAAACAATCCATTATATGACCTGATGGAACAGAAATGGTGGAACTGGATTCAATTCGGTCTCTCCATTCCTGTGGTATTCTACGCCACCTGGATGTTTTTTGAACGCGCCTATCGCAGTATCAAAACATGGAACCTCAACATGTTCACGCTCATTGGTATTGGTGCAGGTGTGGCTTGGCTATTCAGTGTTTTTGGGATGTTGTTCCCAGATTTTTTTCCAGAACAATTTAAAACAGAATCTGGCGCAGTTCACGTGTACTTTGAAGCGGCTACCGTAATTCTCACTTTGGTATTGATGGGACAAGTACTGGAAGCGCGTGCCCATAGCAAAACCAATTCCGCAGTAAAAGAATTACTAAAACTCGCACCAAATAAAGCCATTAAAGTAGTAGATGGCACCGAAGAAGAAGTTTCCATAGATCAGATTCAAAAAGGAGATATTTTACGGGTAAAACCAGGCGATAAAATCCCTGTGGATGGTGTGATTACGGAAGGACATACCACCGTAGATGAATCCATGATTTCTGGAGAGCCCATTCCCGTTGACAAAGCCGAAGCTGATAAAGTAAGCAGCGGCACCATCAACGGCAATCAATCATTCTTGATGAAAGCCGAAAAAGTGGGGAGCGATACCTTGCTTTCTCAAATTATACACATGGTCAATGACGCGAGCCGCAGTCGTGCGCCCATTCAAAAACTGGCAGATACGGTTTCAGGCTATTTTGTGCCTGTGGTCGTCGGTATTTCATTAATCACTTTTGCAGTTTGGGCAATTTGGGGTCCAGAACCAGCCTACGTTTATGCCTTGGTCAATGCTATTGCTGTGCTTATTATTGCCTGTCCTTGTGCTTTGGGATTGGCAACACCTATGTCAATAATGGTTGGTGTTGGTAAAGGTGCGCAAAACGGTGTATTGATTAAAAATGCCGAAGCCCTTGAGAAATTGGATAAAGTAGACACCCTCATCATCGATAAAACGGGAACCATTACGGAAGGGAAACCAACGGTTGAAAAAATAGGCATTTTCGGTGCAAATTTTTCCGAAAGCGAAATCCTGAAATTCATCGTGTCGCTCAACAGTTCCAGTGAGCATCCGCTTGCTGAAGCCACTGTCAAATACGGTAAAGCACAAAAAACCGAAATTTCAAAAACCGAAAACTTCAGTGCCGTAACCGGTAAAGGTGTAGAAGGCACGGTGGATGGCAAAAAACTCGATTTAGGAAATGCCAAAATGATGGCCTATGCAAAAGCCACTATTTCAACTGAAATGGAAACCGAAGTACAATCCTTTCAGAAACAAGGCAAAACCGTTTCTTACTTGGCGGTCGATGGCGAAGTCTCAGGCTATGTCGTCATAGGCGATAAAATTAAGAAGACGAGTGCCAAAGCGATTAAAGAACTGCAAGACAAAGGGATTGCTGTCATCATGTTAACGGGAGACAATCACGACACCGCTCATGCCGTGGCTAGTGAACTCAACCTTGCCGATTTTAAAGCAGGCATGCTACCCGAAGACAAACTCAAAGAAGTAACCAAATTACAGGAACAAGGCAAAGTAGTTGCCATGGCTGGCGACGGCATCAACGATGCACCCGCCCTTGCCAAAAGTGATGTTGGGATTGCCATGGGAACAGGAACCGATGTGGCCATTGAAAGCGCCATGATTACCTTAGTCAAAGGCGATTTGCACGGGATTGTAAAAGCAAAAAATTTGAGTCACGCCGTCATGAGAAACATCAAACAGAATCTATTTTTTGCACTCATTTATAATACACTTGGCGTTCCAATCGCAGCAGGCGTATTATTCCCATTTTTCGGGATCTTGTTATCGCCTATGATAGCAGCGCTGGCAATGAGTTTTAGCTCGGTTTCTGTAATTGCAAATGCGTTAAGATTAAAAACTAAAAAAATAAACTAATAGTAACCAAAACCAATAACAATGGAAAATACAGGCAAAATGAATCACGATTCAAAAAAGCAAAACAACTACACCAAATTTGTGGGAATGCTGGCCGCATCCTTTGTGGCAATGTACATCACAATGTATTTAAACACCTATGCCATCGATCATGTGTATTTTAGTTTGACCCGATTTTATATGAGTTGTTTGGGGATTTCTGCAATGGCAATCATTATGTATGTGGCCATGCGCGGGATGTATCAAAATAAAAAGAAGAATATCGCCATTATTGTTGGCAGTATCGCTCTCTTTTTAAGCGCGTTGGGATTAGTACGCGCCCAAGCACCCATTATTGGGGATGTATTGTGGATGAAAGCGATGATTCCGCACCACTCCATTGCGATTTTAACCAGTGAGCGTGCCGATATTCAAGATCCAGAGGTAAAGCAATTGGCTGAAGATATCATCAAAGCTCAAAAAAAGGAGATTGAAGAGATGAAGCAAATGATCAAAAGGTTAGATACTGAATAATTTGAATTTGGGCGCTCGAGCGGGCTTTCCGCTATATCTTTTTTTGTTCAGAAAAAGAACAAAAAAAGGATGCCGCTGCAATCCCTAGCGCAGTGTAGTCATTTTAATGAAATATAGGAATTATGATAAAAAATAGTGTATATGTCATACTTGCGGTAGCTGCTGGCATTTTACTTGGCTGGTTCCTATTTGGAAAAAATGGCACCACTTTATTGTCATCCAAAACTGCTTCAGATCCGCACTAACATTCTGATAAAAAGGTTGAACAACTAATTCACGAGATCAAAAAAACATAATTCATGCCTAATCCCTAGCGCAAAAAAACGTCGCTTACAAACCTAACAGGTTTTGAAAACCTGTTAGGTTTAAAAACAGTATAACTATGAAAAAGTACATCATTTACATCGCACTATTAATAGCAGGACTCGTCTTAGGCTACGTGTTTTTCGGGACTTCTTCGGAAGGTTCTGCAAACACCAAAAATGTCTCAGATACGTCGGAAACACAAATCCAAATGTGGACCTGCTCCATGCATCCACAAATCATGCAACCAGAACCTGGCGATTGCCCTATTTGTGGAATGGATCTTATTCCAGCCGAATCTAGTGCCGAAGGTCTTGCGATGAATGAAATCAAAATGACCGAAAACGCCATGGCGCTTGCCAATATTCAAACCACCGTGGTTGGTAATGCGGCTGCTTCTGATGCTGATGGCATGATCTCCCTTTCAGGAAAAATTGCAGCCAATGAAGAAAACAACAGTGTCCAAGCTAGCTATTTTGACGGACGTATTGAGCGCTTGAATGTCAATTATGAAGGGCAGCAAATAAATCGGGGTCAGCTACTGGCTACAATCTATTCGCCCAATTTAGTGGCTGCGCAACAGGAACTGCTCACAACGGCTTCCTTAAAAGAATCGCAACCTGCTTTGTATAAAGCTGTACGTAACAAGCTAAAAAACTGGAAACTATCAGACCAACAAATCAACGCCATAGAATCATCTGGTAATGTGCGCGATAACTTTCCTATTTATGCCACGGTTTCCGGAACTGTTTCTGAAGTCATGGCAAGGGAAGGCGATTACGTAAAACAAGGGCAGCCCATTCTTAAAGTGAGTAACTTGAATTCGGTTTGGGCAGAATTTGACGCTTATGAAAATCAGATTTCAAATTTAAAGGAAGGCCAAAAAATAAAAGTAGTTGCCAATGCCTATCCCAATAAAGAATTTGATGCGAGCGTATCATTTATTGACCCTTTATTGAACAGTACAACGCGCACCGTGACGGTAAGGGCAACACTAAAAAATACCGAAGATTTATTCAAACCTGGAATGTTCGTCACTGGCAAACTCAAAGGCGCAATGAAAGCTACTGCGGAAACGCTTACCGTTCCTGCAAGCGCAGTGATGTGGACAGGAGAACGATCATTAGTTTATATAAAAACAAATCCCAACTTACCTGTTTTTGAAATGCGAGAAGTCACCATCGGCAATCGTAATGGCGAGTTTTACACGATTACCCAAGGCCTTCAAAATGGCGATGAGATTGTGACCAACGGCACATTCACGGTTGATGCTGCAGCACAACTGCAAGGAAAAAAATCAATGATGAACCAAGGGAAGACCGGTAAAGAGACTATGCCAATGGCAGACATGAAAATAGAATTATCAGCCAGCTTCCAGAAGAATTTTACGAAAGTTTTCAGTCCCTATCTTCAAATGAAAGATGCCTTTGTAGATAGTGATGCTGCTCAAGTTTCGATTTTTGCGAAAGCGACATCAAAGTCTCTGAAATCCATAGAAATAGACGCTTTGGGAAAGATGGAACAATCCCACATCATTAAAAGCATCGAGATGCTGGATGCCATTGCTATAAATGACAAGCTTGAAAACCAGCGTGCTCATTTTGTAATCCTGAACGAAAATATAATTCCGATAGCGATGAATGTTGGAGGCGTTGACCCGATGCTCTATGTTCAGAAATGTCCTATGGCAAATAACAACAAAGGCGCTGTTTGGTTAAGCACTGAACAAGACATTCGAAATCCTTATTATGGGGAGCAAATGATGACTTGCGGAAGTGTGATTGAGGAGATAAAATAAAATTAAGTAAATAGAAATCTTAAAATTAAAACCAAACAACTACTAGGAAAACCCAATGTGTATGACTTATGGCGTTTTGCTTTGCTGTCATTACAATTACCGATGTTGTTCTTTTCTAATTAAGAGTGACAGACAAAACCAAGGATCCATAAGAATAAGAATATCAGTAAAAATGGCCTAAATAAAAACTATCAGCAGACTATCAGTTTTCCTTAGCTTCCTTTCGTTCCTTCCGTTCCAATTTTCTAAAATAGCCACGGAAAAGAAAATTATGCTTTAATGCCTCCATATTTTCATTCAATTTCTCTGCAGCTTCCTTGATGTTGATCATTGTAGAGTCAATTGTTTGTACCAAAACTTCATCTTGTGTAACGTAATTCAAAGTTCCTTTTCCTGATTGTATTTCATTAATATAGTCATCAAGGGTTTTGGTGACTTCTTTGATATTAGCACTGGATTTTTCGAGATTGCCAAAGACTTTCTGGATTTGGTTTTTCGAAACGGTATCACTCAACAGTAAGGCTGCGGCACTTTCGTCATAATTTATTTTTGAAATAATGGTATTGATCTGAGAGATGGCGTGGGTAGCGCCCGAAGTCATTCTTTTTAACTCTGCTGCAGATTGTCTAATATCTTTTGCAATCAAACTATCACTCACCAAGGCACCCAAAGTACCTTTGCCTGCAACAATTTGATTGGTTATCTTCAACAAATCTGCAGTTAATAACGCTGCATTTTCATTGGTTTTATTTAGGGTGGAAAGCATCTCATCAGTGCTCACCTTACTATGGATCTTGATGGTATCACCAGAAACCACCCACCCTGCTTTGATATCTTTTCCTGGCAGGATGTTCACTACCATACTCCCAACCAAACCATCTGAACCAATAGAAGCAACGGCGTCTTTTTTGATAAAGAAAGCTGTTTTTTCTTCTACGGACATCGCCACGATGATCTTTCCTTCCTCCACCATTTCTATCATGCTCACCGTACCAACATTAACCCCTGAATAGCGAACATTGTTTCCCAATTGCAAGCCATTCGCATTTTCAAAAACACCATATAGGTCAATGTTCTTACTGAACATTTGCTGCCGACTTCCAATAAAATAAAGGGCCGCGATAAGAAGAACTGTGCCGACGACAACAAAAATGCCGACTTTTATTTTTTGCGAATTTGATTTTTCCATACGATTAGCTTTTAAAGAATGCCTGTACCTGCTCATCTTTCGAGTTAGAAAGTTCTTCAAAGGTTCCTTCGGCATAATTGATTCCATCTACCAACAAAATCATCCGGTTTGAAATGACCCGCGCACAGTCCACATCGTGCGTAATAATTAAGGAAGAGGTATTGTATTTTTTTTGAATGGTCCGCATCAACTGGATGATCTCTTTAGCTGTAATGGGATCCAGCCCTGTGGTTGGTTCATCATACATTATAATTTTAGGTTTTAGGATTAATGCCCTTGCCATGGCAACCCTGCGCTGCATTCCGCCCGAAAGCTCTGCAGGCATTAAGTCTATGGTATGCGCCAATCCTACATTCTCCAAGGCTTCTTTTACCGAAAATTCTGTGCTTTGAAAATTTTCTATTTTATCTTTATGACGCCGTAAGGGGAATTCCAGATTTTCCCGAACGGTCATGGAATCATAAAGCGCGCTTCCTTGAAACAGGAACCCTATTTCAGTACGAAGCAAATCCAATTCCGTTTGGCCCATGGTGATGATATCCTGATCTTTTATCCTAATACTGCCACTATCGGGCTGAATAAGTCCCACAAGGCATTTTACCATCACCGATTTTCCAGAACCTGACTTCCCCATAATCACCAAGTTTTCTCCTTCAAAAAGTTTGAGGTTAAAACCTTTTAACACGTGATTGTCTCCAAAACTTTTCTTAAGATTCTTTAACTCCAATACGGGTTTTATGTTTTTCTTAGATGTCATTTAGATGTCAAAAAATATATCGGTTACAAAAACAGCAATAAAATCAATTATAAACAGCAGCATCGAGATATAAACGACAGCGGAATTTGACGCTTCCCCTACCCCGACAGTTCCTTTCGCACAATTATAACCTTTATAACAGCCTACCAATCCAATAGCAAAACCAAAGAATACCGATTTTACCGTAGCCGGTAGCAAATCAGAGAATTGTAAGGCATCAAATACTTGGTTAAAGTAAAGCAAAAAAGAAACATCCCCTTTTAAATTTTCAACAATGGCAGACCCCAAAAGCGCAATGGCATCTCCCATAATGATCAATAACGGCAGCATCAAGGTAGTGGCCACAACACGGGTTACCACCAAATATTTGAAAGGATTGGTGCCCGAAACTTCCATCGCATCTATCTGTTCTGTCACGCGCATAGAACCAAGTTCTGCCCCAATACCTGACCCAATCCTGCCAGCACAAATAAGCGCAATGATTACAGGTCCAATTTCGCGAACAATGGAAAGACTCACCATAGAGGCCATCCAGGACTGCGCACCAAACTGCATCAACGTAGGTCTTGATTGTAGCGTAAATACAAGCCCTAAAATAAACCCAGTGACACTCACCAACAACAAAGACCGATTGCCCATATTGTAACATTGACGAACCAGTTCCTTAAATTCAAATGGCGGACTGAAGACTTCTCTAAAGAAACGTCCCGCAAAAAAAGTCATATCGCCAATTTCGGCAAAAAATGACTTCGTATTAGATAAGATGGCGTTTTCGTTGTTCATTTAAGTGTATAGCATCAAATGTAATGTTGATTTAGTTAAAGTGGTATGACTTAAATCAGCTAACAAGCTTTTGATGAATTAAATACCCAGCCATCTCAACCTAAAAATAAATATTCGCACAGGTGATCAATGTCATGTCCTTTTGACGATTGATTGCATACGTTTGACTCTAATTAGAATCTACGTCTTCATAAAGTCCGATTCTATATTCAAAAGGCTAATGAATAAATTCATAAGAGTTCTAAAATGTGCTCCGAACATTTGTTTAAATAGGTTCTTTTTTAAAAAATTAAATTCAAACTGATGAAAACTATTTTACTATTTATCTTTTCTTTTATAGTTGTAGGTTGCTTAAACAGCGATAAAGTCAATACGGAAGTGAAATCAAACAACGAAAATGAGATCATTGAAACTGATAGTAAAGTAGAGAAAATAGCAACACCAATTGAAATAGTCGTCCATAAAGATGTTCCTATTCGGTCCTATTTTAAATGGATGGACAGCATTGTTACAAAACACAACCAAACCCATAACTATGCCATTGATGAGTACATTATTGTGCATCACAACAAATGGATTTTGGACACCCTAGCACATACCGATTATTATTATCTCATGGATAAAGGGATTTTTAATGAAGACTCCCAATCATTGCTAGCACTGAAAGAAGACCAAGTTTTGATCATTCCTGATTCTATACAAACGCAACACCTTAAAGCGCAATTAAACAACACTTCTTTAGAACTGAACATTCCGGAATTTAGGCTTCGCATCATTCAAGACGGACAAGAAATACATAAATTTCCCGTGAGAGTGGGGAAAGTTGGCAAACGATATTTGGCTATGGCCAAAGGTGACGTAGATATGAGAACAAAACCTGGAATAGGTGAAATAATCCGAGTAAATAAAAAACCGATATTTATGAATCCTCAGAATAATCATAAATACGAGAGAACAAATAGAGATGATGGCAAAAATACGGCCCTGCCCGCTATTCCGTGGCTGGAACCATCCATAAATGGGCGAAGCGTTGGGCAACTTATCCATCCTACAACTAACTTGGCTACGTTGGAAAAAGCATCCTCCAATGGTTGCATTGGCCTAAGAGAATCTGACGCATGGATTGTTTATTATTATTATGCACCACTAGGAACTAAAGTGGTCTTTACATATGAATTGCAAGGAAAAAATGACGAAGGGGAAACCGTCGAATTTAAAGATATTTATCCTGGTTTTGAGAACATAAAATTAAAAGAAACAACTGGTGATACGCTATTATAAATAGAGAAAATACCCATTTCGATTACTTCACTCTACAACCTAAAAACTTAATATTCAGGATTTTGCCACCCCAAGATTTTTATTTTTGATACACTACTCTTTCGCTTTGATAAATCTTGGATTGATATATAACTTTCCGTCTTTTAATTTCTGCCAGTAAATTTTCATATCGGCATTTATTTCAGGAGCCATAATATACAATCCTATGATGTTAGGAAAAGACATCGCCAGAATCATCATATCAGCAAAACTTAAAACTGCACCCAAACTTACCGAAGCGCCCAACACTACAAAAACTAAATACAGGATTTTGTAGACCAGTTCCGTCTTTTTACTTCTTCCAAATAGAAAACTCCAAGAGCGCATTCCATAATACGACCAGGAAACCATGGTGGAAAAAGCAAATAAAAATACAGCGACCGCCAAAACTGAAGGGAACCAAGACACCACACTTCCAAAGGCATCAGCAGTAAGTTCTACACCGCCCAGTCCGCTACTCGTTATATGCATGCCCGTAAATATTAAAACTAGGGCGGTCATGGTGCAAACCAGCATCGTATCGATAAAGGGCTCAACCAAAGACGTAAATCCATCGGCAATGGGATGATTGGTTTTGGAGGCACTATGAGCAATTGCTGCCGAGCCTACACCCGCTTCACTAGAAAAAGCGGCGCGCTGTAAACCTATGATCAGCACTCCAATAAATCCACCTTTTAAAGCTTGGGCAGAAAACGCACCATCCACAATTGCTAAAAAAGCCCCACCAATATATTCGATATGATAGCCTATCACAACTAAACAACCCAACACGTATAAAATGGCCATCAAAGGCACTACTTTGGCCGTCACCTTGGCAATACTTTGAATTCCACCAATAATTACGACACCTACCAACAAGGCGAAACCAATTCCGAACCAAAATCCCTGGCCCTGTAAAAATGGAAGTTGTTCTGATACTATTTTAAAAGCCTGATTTGACTGCAACATATTACCACCGCCAAATGAGGCACCTACCCCAAGAACAGCAAAGAGTACGGCCAAAAATTTTCCCAGACGCTTCAGGTTTTGCTTTTCGAGACCATAGCGCAAATAGTTCATAGGACCACCAAAAATACGGCCATCATCATCAATAATTCGGTATTTCACTCCCAAAGTACATTCTGCAAACTTTAAAGACATTCCAAAAAAACCGGCGAGGAACATCCAGAAAGTAGCCCCTGCACCACCCAGGGAAATTGCTACCGCAACCCCTGCAATATTTCCCAAGCCCACTGTGGCCGAAACCGCGGTGGCCATTGCTTGAAAATGCGTTATCATACCGGGAGCATTTGGATCGTCATACTTTCCTCTTGCCAAATCTATAGAATGTCGAAAGCCACGAATGTTGACGAACTTTAAACGCAGGGTAAAGAATATACTTCCCAAAATAAGCCAAACAACAATGAAAGGGATGGTATTGGTTTTTGTACCGCCATTGGGATGTAAAAGCGGTTGGGGCGTTTGAAAATTGATGACCGCCAAAAGTGGGGCATTGTAAGAACCAGTTTCGGGCAATCTGGAAATGAAGTCTCCTTCTTTAGTTACCTGTTCTAAAGTACCATCGGCCGAAGCATATATAGATAGTTCTATATTTTGCTCGTCTTCCAGCAATGCAATTTTATCACCTTCTTTTACTTGGCTTCCTTCTGCGAACAACCATTTTTTTACTTGATATTCTTCATCGATAACTACCTCACGTGGCGGAAGGAGAATATTTTTATAAGAGGAATATACTACTGGATCATATATTCCGAGGGCAGCAAAAGCATCCCAAAATAGAACGGCTCCAAGCACATCTACCGCCGGCTGCACCTTGCTGTTGAAAATCTCGGTAATTGATTTTGCAGGGATCTTAAATGTCTTAGAAACTGTATTCCCGCTGGCATCACTTATAATTACGGAATGATCCATGCCCTCAATCAAACCAACTGATTGTGTAGCATCTAAAGGTGTGTCTACATTGCTCCATTTGTATTGATAAGGAGCAAGTCCACCATCTACCACTACCTTGGCAACTCCGTCATTAATTTCAGATGAGGGATTGTTAAATTCTAATTGTACGGCCATGTCGCCAGCAGATTCAACTTGAGCTAGAGCGTTAGTGAATGTAATGAGCAACAGCCCCAAAAGGGCAAAAAGCCTAGATTTTATCATCAAGTAATTTATGAGTTCGCGATTTATGCTTTGAAAACCACAATTTAGTGATAAGCAGAAGTTCTTCCAAGATAATCAAGTTTTTTTTTCAATTGTGTAATCCCTAAATTTAGATATGCGGTTGGACCTACTCGTTTTTTTTTATCTCTCAAAAATCCTATTAATAAAATGCACCCCGAGGAGCCAGAGAACTACCTAAATGGTTTAGATTTTCTTTTTAAACCAATAGTTCTCTTTGTAGGTTTTAATAGACTTTAATTAAAATTTTGCCTAGATGATAATAATATAGGGACTAATTAAACATAGGATATCTTTAGGGTATGGCCTATGGAATAAAGAAATCCTCTCAATTTCTTGAGAGGCTTGGTTCTGCTAGTAGTGGGGAACTGTACTCAAACTAGTGAACTTCGGTCTATTGGCTTAGTCCTGCGCGCCATCAAATAATCATAATACTGCTTAAAATCAGTGACTTAATTATTTTTGATTTGATTTATTGTGAGAGACAGATTTTCCATTACCTGAAAATGTCCGTCAGCAGGCACTGCCTGTTTAGGAATACACTGTTTTGCTATAGTTACAAAAGGTGAATCTTCCTCCTCCCACTCTTCTGTAAGCTCTTCAATGGCATTTTCTCCAAACACTATTCATGCAAATAAACCCTCCATTTTCCTCTATAGTTTTAATGACCCTTAAGCCTTCATATCAATAACATATCTATACCGCACTTTTCCCTCATTTACCTTAGTAAAAGCTTTATTGACATCTTCAACCTTGATCATTTCTACTTCAGGATGAATGTTGTGTTTGGCACAAAAATCGAGAACATCTTGGGTTTCTTTGATACCACCAATGAACGATCCACCTAATTGACGTGCATACATAGCTACATTCATATTGTTTGTTGGCTCTTTATATGGACCTAATAAACCAACGGTAACCAAACTTCCTCTTGGTGCAATAAGGTTAACATAAGGATTAACATCGAAGGCTTCCGGAATGGTTATTAAGATAAAATCAAAAGTCATTTGATTCGCTTTCATTTCCTCTTGGTTTGAAGATATAATTACAGCATGAGCTCCAAGCTCTAATGCATCTTTTCTTTTAGATTCAGAGGTTGTGATAGCCGTTACTTTAGCACCCATAGCTTTGGCGATTTGCACTCCCATATGACCCAAACCTCCAACACCTACAATGCCGATGTTGTCGCCTTTTTTTACGTTCCAATGTTTTAGTGGCGAATAGGTTGTGACCCCGGCACAAAGTATAGGTGCTGCTTTTTTAATATCTAATCCTTTAGGGATGTTTAATAAAAAGTCTTCAGTAGATACAATATGACTCGCAAAGCCTCCATAGGTATTATAATCTGAATCTGGATCTCCAAAATAGCCGTTATAGGTCATTGTTGGTCCATGTGGTCCTGTACAAAATTGCTCCTCATCATTTTCGCATTGCGCACAGGTCTGGCAGCTATCAATCATACAACCAACGCCTACTATATCACCTTCTTTAAATTTTTTGATGTTTGCACCTGCTTTTAAAATTTTGCCAATCACTTCATGCCCAGGTATGCAAGGATAACGTGTATTTTCCCAATCATTGGCAACTTGATGTATATCACTATGGCAAACTCCCGTATATAAAACATCGATAATGACTTCATTATCTTTAATCATCGGTCGCTCTATATCCATTTCGACTAAAGTCGTGTTATTTTCTCCTTTTGCTCCAAACCCTTTTACTGTAAACGTTTTTTCCGTGTATTCGATTTCTTGATTCATATGTAATTTTTTTAAAGTTAATTTTAAGTCTGGTAGGAATAGAAAAAGATTTCAATTTTAGCACCCAATACTTTGTTTTTCAGGGTGTCATAAAGTTAGGGGATAACGCTTTTAAATGAAAAAGGAATATTAACTCAGATGATTTAAATATTGACCTTTTTAATTTGATGATAAGTCAAAAGATATAACGCGTGCATTTACTTTGCCAAGCTCCAAAATTTACACTCGTGAAATTATGTGAATCTATTACTTCTGTTTTTTTGTTAAGTATGAGATATTTGAAAAAAAGTATAAATCCAATTCAAATTAGTGCTTGATGAACCTATGATTTGGATTGATACCATTGAAGGTGCGCTTGTGGTATTTCAAGCTGGTATCTGTCAATAACCGTTCGACCTTCTTGAAGAAGAGTTTATTCGGAATATGTCCGTAACTGTTCGAAACCAAATTGAAAATCTTGCAATTGGATATAAAGAAAAACATAAGTATGCACATTGCGAGACATAGTTTTGGAAATATTTCTGGTGATAAAATCCCTATACAAATGTTGCAAAACTGTATAGCCATTCCTCAGTAACCACTACCATACGCTATCAATCCAATTTCATCCACAAGGATGCCGATGATGCTTTGGATAGTGTAGTCAATTTCTAATCGTATACAAACGTTGAAATAAGAACTTAACTATCTATCCTATTTCGAGCTAATATTTAAGTGATTGTTTGGCTTCAATAAAAGTTATCAAGCCCATACCTTCGCAAATATCATGAGTAAAATGGAAGTTCCACAGAAATTATTAGCCCTAGTTTAATTCATAAAGAATTAAGCACTACCAAGTCTTATTTCAAAGAATTGGAATCACATGAGCTTGATGAAGCCGGCGAATCATTAATTCTTTAAATTTAGGTAAGTCCAACCCAGAAATCTACTAACAAAAAACTTATACATAATCCTAAAAGTATATATTTTTAAATTCATAATTAAGTAGAACAACCAAGACCTCGAAGTCAAAAATGAGAATTCTTTCCTTATTATATTAGTTCACCTATGAATTAATACTCACTCCATTAATTAAGAGCCTTAATCATATAATTCTACGGAATATTAGATTAGATATCGAAGAGACAATTTCAATCTATAAAAAAAGGTGCTTGCCGTACCTTTTTTTTTATAGATTAATAATCAGTTTATAAGGATTATTGACCGAGGTCACTCCAAAAAGCTCTAATAGCTTTACTTCGTTGTTTCGACCTGATGGATGACTTTCTAGATACTCCTGAACCTTAGGTTGCATTATTGAAGGTATACGACTCTCAAAAAAAGGCCACAATTCAGCTGATTTATAAAATTTTTCTTTTGAAGGAAATTCAAATAGAGGTTGTAGATCATTTTGATCTTTAAACCAATCAGCATATATGAAAGACCACACATCATCACTAAAATTCAAACACCCAATACTGTTATCGTGATATTTTAATTGAAATTTAGGGTTGTGATTAATCTGCTCATAAGTACAAGGCAAATCATTTGCCTTGACCTGAGACTTAATGTATTTTTTAAATCGCTTTAACATAGTCATTGAATAATGCTTTTAAGCTTTTGGAATCTTAAATTAAATATTTTTTCTATAATAAGACGTCTCTCTGGTGTGAAAAGTTTCTTAAGATCTCTATTGAGAATACTGAAAACCTGTTCCAAACTTTCATGGTTTGTCCACTTGGCAACATGTTCGTCATTAGAGTTTTCCATCGTAAACGATAACTAACATGCTTCATTTGAATTGCATTGGCAAACAACATAGCTTTCACTGACAGATAGTGCAATACTTTATTTGTATGGATATAATATTCATATCTATTAATATAAAAATCCAAACAACCAGAGTGGCAATTTAGTTATGGGATACTCTACATCATCTGCAACCACAAAGCCATTTTTTACGTCGCTTATTTGTTTGTTGGTTTTGTCCTTGCCCCCAACTTCAAAAGTATACATATCGTCAACCAAAAAATCTCCTTGCTTAGGATATGAGACTTTATGTCGCACTGCAACTTGGGAAATAAAATAAGTTTCCCGTAAATTTCCCTTATTTGGATCAGCCGTCGAAAATGAAAAGGCAAGATTCGGGTTGTTTAAATACACTTTTTCGGGCTTTTGAAGTGAAGCCAGACTTATTCCCGATGCATACAATAGTCTTATTAACTGTGCTTGCTCTAAAAAATGAAGATAGGTTACTACTGAATTTCTATGAATATCACTTTTTGCAGCAATATTGGTAATATTGGGCTGAAAGGGCACGTTAGCGGCAACTACATTTAACAATTGTAACATCTTTTTTGCATTACGGATGTCAAAACCTTTTAGCTCTGCCATATCATACTCCACAATTAAGCGCACCAATTGTTGCAAGCGTGAAGCGTAACCTTGTTTGTCTTCCATTGAAAATGGATAATATCCGTACTGTAAATAGTCTTGAAAATGGGCTAATGGTCTAAATTCGGGAGGAAACCTTTCTGACCATTTACGATTTACAGAAAGCATGTCTTCTAAAGTTATAGGTTCGAAATCATACAAATCGTTAAATGCTAAATATTCGCGGTAGGAAAGTCCAGGTAAAGTGTGCATTACCATTCTTCTGCTTAAATCGCCTTCTTCTCTAGAAATATCGATAATGGAAGATCCTGTGAATACGATCTTCAGGTCTGGATAGAAGTCGTATAAGTTTTTTATATGTATAGACCAATTTTCATACTTATGCACTTCATCCAAAAAAAGATATTCCCCTCCTTTTTTAAAGAATTCTTCGGCGGTTTCTACCAAGGAATGCGTTATAAAATAGAAATCGTCTAAAGACCAATATGTGCCCTGTGTTGGTGGTAACTGCAGCTCTTTTAGCTTTTGTAACAAAAGTGTGGTTTTACCCGTGCCTCTTGCACCTTTGACACCTATTAATCTGTTATTCCAGTTTATCTCATGGTAGAGATAGCGTTTTTTTTTAGTGCTTATCCGTTGCACTAAAGCTGCTGACTTTTCTAATAATTGCTCCATGCTGCATATTTGTATGTGCAATATAGTGTCTTTATTGCACTTTTAGGTGTGCAATTATTAAATATTTCTATGTTTTTATCAATCCTAACCCAAATAAGTTTCTTATTCAACCGTAAGTTTTAGGAACCCAATATAAGATAACAGACGCTGCAACCATTGTAGCAAGTTTGGAAAATATCACAGAATCAGCGTTATCAACCTTATTCTTCAGGGAATGCAACCGCAGGACGAAATTTGATTGTGTCTTTGAAGTATAGTTTGTAACAATCGCGAATCTTAAGTAAGTTTACCCCTGTTTTAACTTATCAATAGTTATTTAAAAAACAATATAAAAGTCGTTCCTGCTTTAGGTTTTGAATCAACCGTTATTTCACAGTCGATTGCTTTTGCTAAATCGCGAATTAAGTGTAATCCTAATCCTGTTTTTATTCCTACAACTTCATTATCGTCATACAAAGCCTTGAATTGTTCTTGAGAACCACCAGAGCCATTGTCAGAAATCGACAAAAAGGTTTTATTATTTTCTTTCCAAGCTTTCCAAACAATAATAGGTTTTTCGGTATGTTCCATTGCTTTTATGGCATTGCCTGTTAGGTTTCTAATGATGGTTTTGAGGTAGCATTCGTCAGTTATAATATGAATGTTTTGTTTATTTTCAAATGATAATTGCACTTTTTCCTCACTAAAAAAATGGCTTTTTGTGTCTTCGAAAAGTGAATTTATCGCAATATTTTTAGGTTGAGGTTTAAAATTCTCCATTTGGCCTTTGCTCCAAAGCAAAATATCTTCCATGGATGTGAGAAGATTTTCGGCAGATACCATTGTTTTATTATTCAATCTGGTTTTACTTTCCTCGTTAAGCAATTCTGGAGCATCATTTTGAAGATGCAAGAAATGAATCAAATTAGCAACCGGACTTCGTAAATCGTGATTTAAAATTCCAAAAAATTGTGCTTTTATCTTGTTTGATTGATCAAGTTCGGTATTTAAAAGTTGTAATTTTTGATTGACTTTTTTGCGGTTCATACTTTGAAAAAGCAGTAAAAATCCAATAACGCCAAGAAGTGAAATGCCAAGAACCAAATACCATTTCTGTCTATCTTTATTTTCTAAAGTCAATTTATTAATTTTCAATTCTTTATCGCGGAGCTCTATCTCTCTTTTGTCTTCAAGGTTTTTTATGGTTTCTCTGTTGTCGGAATTAAAAATAGAGTCTTTATAAAAGACTGAAGATTTGTGATAGTCTAAAGCACTTTTATAACTGTTTTTCAATTCTTCTATAGATGAAAGTTGATTATAAACAATATATAAATTACTTATATCGTTCATTTTTTTATAAATATCTAGGGCTTCAAGACTATTTGTGGAGGCTTTATCCAATAATTTAGTTGCAGTAGCCTTGTCATTTTCTTCCTTTGCCATTTGTAAGTAAAAACCACCTAAATTACTATAGTTGATACCAATGATATTAGGGCGATTGATTTCTTTGGCCAGCGCTAAAGATTTAGTGCCATATTCTATGGCCTTCTCATAGTCTTTCAATTCGAAATAAATGGCAGATGATGAGGCCAAATTGACTGCGATTCCTACTTTATTTCCCAGTTGCCTATCAATTTTCAGTGCTCTATTAAAATAGTCAATCGCTTTATCATTTTCTTTTAAGTAGAGATAAGCATTCCCTATATTTCTCAAATTCTTGGACATGCTCAATTTAGCATCCATTTTCGTATTGAGCTTTAACGCTTTTTCATAATATTCAATGGCTTTTTTGACATCATTTAAATTGAAATAGTTGACACCAATGTTTGAAAGTACCTTCGCTATGTTTTCTTCATCTTTTAATTCCTCACTCAATTTCAATGCTTGAAAGCAATAATCAAGCCCTTTGGAATAATCTCCTTGAGAAGAATAGTACACTCCCAAGCTTTTTAAAGTCAGATTATTTATCTTTTTATTATTAGTTACTTGCAATGCTTTTAGATAATAATCTTTGGTTTCAGAAAAATTTCCTTCTGAAAAATAATTCATTCCAATAGCATTATAAGATTCTGCTATGCCATCATTCCATTGTATTTTTTTGGCAAGAGTAAGTGCTTTTTGTCCGTATTGTAAACCTTGAGAAGCATTAAAATTTTGATGGGCAACAGCCAATTTATTTAAAGTCGCAACCTTCAAAGTATCTTCCGACATTTTAGGCAACTCCACTAACAAAGAATCAATGAGTGCTTGACCTTCCTTTTGGGAAAATGAAATCAATGTGAAACAAAGCATCAAGAACAGTAATATTTTTTTCATAATAAGAAAGCAAGACTGTCTTTATAACTTCTTCCGACAGGAATTGAAACATTGTTTTTTAATTCAATTTCCTGTGAACCAATTTTTTGAATGTATTGTTTTTGAACTGCATAACTTCTATGGATTCTTACAAAAGATTGAAAATGCGTTTCCTTTAAAAGTGCGCCAATAGTAGATAACACACAATGTCTTTTTTGATTGGTGACCACAAGTGTATAATCCTTTAAGGCTTCAAGATACAGTATGTCGTGCAGTTTTACTTTGGTTTGTGTGTGACCTTCTTTAATGTAAATAGTATTGCCTCCAATGCTGGATTCAAAAAGTTGGGATTTTAGTTTTATTTCCATAAACTCTTCAATGCGCTTCATAGTTTGGGAGAAACGCTCAAGTTTTACGGGCTTCACAATAAAGTCTAAAGTGTCCAGTTCAAAACTCTCCACAGCATGTTCAGGATGGGCTGTAATAAAAACACAAACAGGAATTTCAAGCGCTTTTTGTCTCAATTCCATACCAGTTAATCCTGGCATATCTATATCAAGAAAAAGGATGTCAATTTTTTCTTTTTCAATAGTTGAGAACGCCCTTTCTGCAGATTCAAAAGCACCAAGAATATTAAGAACGGGAAATTTCTTTGCAAAGGATAGCACGGTAAGTCTATCAATCTCGTCATCATCTATAATGATACAATTGAACGTTGCCATTTAGGAATGATATTTCTTCAAATGTAAATATAAATCCTTACTAATCAATAGACGTCGTCTGCATATTTAAAACGTCGTTCGTCTATTGCCACTATTTTAAAGATTGCCAACAACCTACTTTTGAGAAAAATATTTAAATAAATTAAAATGTCAAACACAAAAACAATTATCGAAGAATGGTCGGTCAAAGACCTCGAGGATAACTCCGCCATCACCATTTCAGTCATAAGTTGCACGGAACTTGGTAATGAAAACAAGCCAGGTTTGCAAGTAGTATTTATGGGAAACATCGTAAACTTTGAACCATTGGCTGTAGAACGCTGGGCGTATCAAGCGAGCAAGAAAGATACTAACGACTATTTGTTGGAAGACCATTCTTGGATGGTCCATGAAGATCAATTTGTGAAAACGTATCTACTGATTAGTCCAAATTTAAAAGCAAAAGTAGACGTGAAGACACGTAGTTCGAAAATCATCTCGAAAGAATATGACTTGCCTTTTGTTTTGGAGTAATTCAATTATAAAATCAACAATCAAAATAAGATAAAAAATGCTTAAAATATTATGGATTCTTGTAGGTCTTAATGCCATCGCGTTAATTGTTCTTATTATTTATTATTATGTAGATACCAGCGATAGAAACGTAGATGCTATAGAAAGTGGCTGGTTTTATGTATTAGTGATTGTTGGATTGCTGGTGCTATTGTTAGCTGCAGTTCCTCTGCATTATGGACATTCGGCATTTAGCAAAGTTATAGGTGGGTTTTTTGCGGTTTTACCCTTGATAATTGGATTGGGAATTTTAATTTCCAATAATCTTCCTTCCTTTAAACAGGAAAAATCAGAAGCAGAAACATATTACAAGGATAAAAAACAAATCGCCATTGCTTCAGCCATTGAAAACAACGATACAATTTCGTTAAAAGGATTGATAAAGGAACAAAATTTGAACATACAGGGCATTGAAGTTTGGGGTTGGCCTGGTTTAAATTATTTGCAATTTGCTGTAAGGTTGAAAAGTAACCCAGAACTTATTCGAATACTTATTGCAAATGGTTCTGACCCGACACCTGCATTGGATGAGGCAACTCAATATTTGCCACCAGAGATAATTGCTGATTTTTTAGCCGCAGGTGCCAATCCCAATGTTCATAGTTTAATAGACGGTTATCCGGTTTTATTCCGAATGATTGGAAAAAGCAGTAAGAGGGAAAACGATATTGCTATTTTATTGATGCGCAGCGGAGCAAACGTAAATGCAAAACGCGAAAACGGTTTTACACCAGTCATGTTTGCGGCGTATGAAGTAGGCACCAATGTGGAGCGGGCCGATACTTGGCGAGTGGTGCGTTACCTTTTGGAGGATGCAAACGCCGACTACAATTATACCACCTCTAACGGTTACAACTTGACAAACATTATTGAAAAAATCATTGTAGATGCGCAAGCTGAAAAAATTACAATGCCACCAGATTTTGACAAGGTAGTGGTATGGTTAAAACAACACAATAAGGATACAATGCCAGCAATGGAAAATTAATTTTGTTTCAATGCATAATAGTGCGCAACCTATTTAGTATCATACTTTAAAAAATTAATTAATGGGGATTAATTTATTGATAGGGCTCGGCGAAAGTCGAGTCTTTGATTACTGAAAGTAAAAAAATGTTTCAACAGTAAGAACCTTATTTGTATACATAGAAAACCAATTAGGGTTAACCAAAATAATATAAAACAACCAATGGAAATTTCAAATTTTTTAAATACTAAACCACTAGACGAAAATAAGTCAAAAATGATAGTGAATTACGTCTATACCAGTGTCAAAACTCAAAAAGGCATTCGTGTAGAAGATGCGATATGTTTAATATCCACAATAGTCGCTGAACGATGTATCGAAGCCGCGAATGAATATTCAATAAACGACCACAACTTTGAGCCGGGTTCAGCACTATTTTCAGATAAAATCAATGAATTGCTTGTTGGGCCAATCAATGTCAACAATTGGAATCAGTTACCAAAAGAGTGTGTCTTTGGACAAATCAAAAGCAAAATCGATTGGCAATTTGAATCTGATTTTTTTCCATCTTTGACTGAAATTTTTGAAAATTACGCTAAAAACGTGGGCGAAAAAGAATGGGGAAACCTCAACTTAAGAGTTCCAGATAACAACAAACCATTTTTATTGCCACTACAAGCCGGATACGAATCGAGAAAATTCATAAATAAAAACTTCCATACTGAAAGCACAAAAGAATTATTAGAAATAACATTAAATGCAATGGCTATGATTCTTATAGAAACAAAAATGGCATTATATCCAGCAATTACGTTAACAATGGTTTTCGAGATTATAAATGGAATGTCAAAAACCGCAACTATGACGGATAAAAGAATGGAGGGATTGAAAAGGTAGATTGAAAATTACCTTTAATCTCCAAAAAAACAACAAGCAAGCAATTTTATGAAAACAACACAAAGTCTAATTTTCTTCTTTCTGTTTACTGTATTTTTTCAACTTGCATTTTCACAGGACAAGGTTGTCTCTGACATAGAGTTGTATCGCAAGACGATTTCCAATAAACATAAAAGTCCGTTCACAAAAATATCGAAAGAGTTTTTTAATCAGCAACTTGATACTTTGATTTCAGAAGTAACAGAGTTAGATAAAGAACAAGTTATCGTCAGATTGTTAAAAGTAAACGCATCAATTGGGGATGAACATACCATAATGTTTCCTAACGCCGATTACTACCTTCCTTTTCAGTTCAAATTTTTTGACGAAGGAATTGCAATTACTGTTACAGATAGTTTGCATACAAAATATTTGCTTTATAGGGTACTTTCAATAGATGATACTCCTACTGCAGAAATCATTTCCTTATTGAAAACGACTATCAAACAAGACAATCCTTCATATTCCAAATTCTTTGAAGCATTTTATTTTAATGACACTTCCATTCTACAAGGACTTGGCATCATCAAAAATCTTCAAGAAGTAACATTTAGGCTCTTATCACCACAAGGGGACACAGTAATTACCACGGTGAGTGCAATTAAAAAAGAGGTTATTACAAATTGGAAATATGCAGCGCCTTACAAGCAGATTTTAGCATATACTAATGTCAGCAATTACTGGTTTCAATACAATGAAAGCAAGAAGGTACTTTATTTCAATTATAGGAGTTGCGCTGAAAGCGAAAATGAATCTTTTGCAGCGTTTAACAAAAGACTATTTGCGGTCATTAATGAAAAAAAGCCTACAAAATTAATTTTAGACTTGAGATTTAATGGTGGTGGTAATTCAGCCATATTAAATCCGTTCATAGCGGCCATTAAAAAAAGTGTTTTGAATACTAAAAATAGTTTTTTTGTTGTGATAGGACAAAAAGTTATGTCCTCATCATTAATGAATGCAATTGAGTTAAAGAAGTCAACAAATGCAACATTTGTAGGAGAGCCTACAGGAGGGAATATAAATCACTTTGGAGAGATTAAAAATTTCGAATTGCCTACTCTAAATATGAGAGTTACTTATTCTACAAAATACTGGGAAAACTGGAAAAACAAGGAAGGTTCATTAACTCCCGATATATTTATTTCAAATTCATTTTATGACTTTATAAAAGCCAATGACAAAGCAATTGAAAAGATTTTGGAATGACTTATAAAAATTGGAAAAAGAACAAATTAAAAACACATGGAGATAAAAAATAAATCATATTTCAAAGATGCGAAAGCTGACATTGAATATTTTGAAAATTGGGCCGATAATTTAGAGACTCATAATGGTAGAACATACGAACGATATGAAATAGCAACTTCACTCGGGAAAACGCAAGTTTGGGGTCTCAATACCAATGAAACGGACCTTGACACACTCGTTATTTTTCCTGGAGCAAGAACGACTTCCTTAATTTGGGACTTTGACAAAGGATTGGATAACCTAAATCAAAAACTGAAAATATATATGGTTGAGACGAACGGTTTACCAAATTTAAGTCATGGTGAAACTCCCGATATTCGTTCATTGGACTACGGTATTTGGGCTGCAGAATTATTTGAAGCTTTAAAAATAGAGAAGGCTTTTGTTGCTGGTGCCTCATTTGGCGGGCTGATTTGTATGAAATTAGGAATTGTAAATCCAGAAAAAATCAGTGCTGCATTTTTGCTCAATCCTGGCTGTCTTCAGCCCTTTTCATTGTCGTTTAAAAATCTATATTACAACCTATTGCCAATCATTAAACCTAATACTAAAAACGTTCTGAAATTTCTGGACACAGCTGTTTTTTCAAAACCGAATCATCAGTTATCTGAAAATTCAGAACGAATGTTGGTTGATTATGAAGTTTTTGCAATCAGTCGTTATAAAGACAAGACCCAAAAGCCATATTATATGGATAAACAATTGGGCGACGTTAAAGTCGACACATATCTTCTTGAAGGCGATAAAGACTTATTATTTCCGTATCAAAAATCCATTGACAATGCAAAAATCCATATTAAGACATTGAAAGAAGTAAAAGTATTTAGCAATGTTGGACACGGAATTGAAACCTATGATAAGGCTCTGAACTATATTGGAGAAATTATAAAAAACTATCATCAACATCGGTTATAAAACATTGATTGTGAGTTAATTATTATAAGTTACATAGCTCCGAATAATGGTAAATTCTTAAATTTGTATAACAAAATGTAATAAATTCGTTATGAAAAAATCCACTCCAGTTTCAGTATATACCATTTTAGGATTATGTTTTTCTTTTTTGATTCCATTCATAGTTCTACTTGCGTTTCGGTCAATATCACCTGACCCGCTGACTAATTCTTTTGTAATTATTAGGGAATTGGCTCTGTTCTCAATATTGGGTATTTTAATTCTAATAATTTTTAAAGGTGAAAAATTAAATCTCGCATCTATAGGCCTGCATAATAGGCATTGGGGGAAATCGATTTTATGGAGTCTTTTAATTATGGTTGTTTTTATTGCCGTGGTTTTGGGTTGCCTCACTTTATTTAAAGTAATTGGTATTTCCTATGGACAGGGTGATGGTAAGTACAATCAAGTTTCTCTCTGGGTTGTGTCCTTCATGATGCTAAGAGCGGGAATTTTTGAAGAAATTTTTTACCGTGGATACGTCATGGAGAGACTATATAAAATAAATAGTAATTGGCTTGTGTTTTTTCTTTTTCCATCTGTAGTGTTTGGACTAATGCATTATCAACAAGGTATCGGTGGAATAATAATTGCGACTTTGGGTGGACTTGTCATGTCATCCTTTTATTGGAAAACCCGAGATTTAAAAGCTGTTATGATTGCCCATTTTATGGTTGACTTTATACCGAATGTACTTATTCCTCTAATTGGTGGAGACATGTAATCGATACTGAACTCAATAAGATTTGCTATGCTTTGAACGCTGATGGATTTTAAATTCGGTTGAAGTGCAAAACTGACATTTAGTTGGTTATATGATTTTACGATTCTCATAAAAAACCTATGTTGCAAATGATAAACAAAGTAAAGATTACCAATACCGAAATTCTATCCGATAATTGGTACACATTAAGAAAAATTACCTACCAATATTCAAAGAAAGATGGTTCAATTCAAACGCAAAGTAGAGAAGCTTATGATAGAGGAAATGGTGCAACGATTTTGCTATATAACAAAGAGCAGAAAACGGTTATTCTTACAAGACAGTTTCGACTTCCAACATTTGTAAATGGTAATGAAACAGGAATGTTAATTGAATCTTGTGCAGGTTTATTAGATAAAGACAACGCCGAAGATTGTATCAAAAGAGAAACAGAAGAAGAAACAGGATATAAAATTACAGAAGTACGTAAAATATTTGAAGCGTATATGTCACCAGGTTCTGTAACTGAAATATTATATTTTTTCATTGCGGAATATTCAAAAGACATGAAAATATCCGAAGGTGGCGGAGTGGAACACGAAGAAGAAAATATTGAAGTTTTGGAAATTGCAATTGACCAAGCAATGAGAATGATAGAAACCGGAGACATAAAAGACGGAAAAACAATCATGTTACTTCAACATATAAAACTTAATAATATACTATAATATTAACAATTTAAAATTATGATGATACTTATATCTGGTCCTTATCGAGGAGGAACAAATGACGACCCAGTTTTAATAAAAAAGAATTTAGATAAACTTGAAGCAGTTGCCTTACCCTTGTTCTACAAAGGACATATTCCTATTATTGGAGAATGGGTAGCTCTTCCCCTGATGCACTTGGCAGGTTCAAAGGAAATTGGTGCCAGCGTTTGGGATCAAATCCAATACCCAGCTGCACATCGTCTTCTTGAAAAATGTGATGCCGTTCTCCGTATTGAAGGTACATCAAAAGGAGCGGATGAAGATGTTAGAATTGCAAAAGAACGAGGCTTAAAAATTTATTATGATTTGGACGAAATTCCCAATTCGACCTACTAATAAATGGCAACTAATACCTTTGCAAACATAGGAATTATAGGGATTAATCTACGTATAAATTATTGTGGTAGCAGACAGTTTGGTACTGCTAAATTGCCAACTTCTTTACATCTAGTGAAATTCATGCTGTGAAAAAACCAAGCCAAAAAGTGGCGTTATTCAGAAGCACTTAAAGAAAAATTTGATGTAGACGATGCTCAGACATATATTTTTAGTTAATTCACAAACTAACTTTAGTGGTACTTTTAGCAAACAACAAATACAAACAAGGAAATAAAAAATAAATCGTTCTTCAAAGACGAAAAGAACGACCTAATTTATTTTGAAAATTGGGTAGAACAACTAGAGAAAAATAACGACCGACACTACGAGCGATATGAAATTGAAACCTGCCTTGGTAAAACACACGTTTGCGGACTTTTTACAAAAGAAGAACACTTAGACACCTTAGTAATTTTTCCAGGAGCAAGAACAACCGCTTTAATATGGGACTTTGATAAAGGACTAGACAACTTCAATCATAAAATGCGCATTTTTATGGTAGAAACTAACGGACTTCCAAATTTAAGTGGTGGTCAAACACCAGACATTAAATCTTTGGACTATGGCTACTGGGCAAACGAAGTTTTAGAAAAGTTGAAAATCGAAAAAACATATATCGCTGGTGCTTCTTTTGGCGGATTAATATGTATGAAACTTGGAATTGCAAATCCTGAAAAAATCAAAGCTGCATTTTTACTAAATCCCGGTTGCTTACAGCCTTTTTCTTTGACATTTAAAAATCTATATTTTAATCTTCTACCAATACTAAAACCAACTGAAAAGAATGTATTGAAATTTCTTGACAAAGCTGTTTTTTCAAAACCCAACCATAAACTCTCTGAACGCTCTGAAAAAATGCTGGTGGAATACGAAGTTTTTGCCATTAGCCGTTACAAGGACAATACACAAAAACCATATTATATGGATAAACAACTTGAAGAAGTTGATGTTGATATATATTTACTTGAAGGGGATAAAGACCTTTTATTTCCATTTAAAAAGTCTATTGAAAATGCAAAAAGACAAATAAACAAATTGAAAGAAGTAAAAGTATTTAATAATGTCGGGCACGGAATTGAAACACACGATAAGGCTTTGAACTATATTGGAAAACAAATAAAAAACTACCACTAACAGCAAAGGCTTCGTTGCGTCTGAAAGACATACTATGAAGCCGCGGTTGAACGGAACCGGCAAAAGTGGCGGTTCAGTACTCCGCAGACAGTTTTGTGGCTAATCAAACATTGGTTCTCCGCATCAAGTTTGGTGGTGAAAATCGCCACCTCGGTAGGCGCCAAAACTTTGGCAACAATTTAATGAACAGCGTAACAAAGCAAAAGACCAGTCGTCCTATGAAAAAATATTTATCAATGAAAAACCTTGTTATTGTTTTAATACTAATTTCGATATGCTCTTGTAAACAACAAAATAAAGAAAGGAATAATTCAGAAATTGAATTTGAGTTAGTTGGAGTACAAAAGTGGTTTAATGCTTGGAAATTAACTGCAAATGACATTTTGAAAATTCAACCTCACGAGCCACCGTTGATGTTGTTTTTTGATGACGAATATGTATATACGAATTCAAACGAACCACCTAAAAACAGTATTGAAATAAACGGTCCAAAATTTTTCGGAAAAGAGCTTAATTGGACTAAATTCAAACACAATGACAGTCTTACACTTCCCACGAACCAACGAGTTCCAATCGGACTTATGTCGTTTACTGCACCAATTAGTAATGGCTCGGAAAAAGCATTTTTTGTTATGGGTGTTCCTTTATTTTGGAAAAATGCTAAAGTAACGAGCAAAGAACTTGGAGATGAAAATTTATATACAAGCGTTTTCCTTCACGAATTTGCACATACCCAACAAAACAAAATATTTGGAGTAAAACTTGACCAGTTTGACCGTGATAATAAATTTAAGCTTGAGTTGAGCGATGATATGATTCAAGAAGACTTTGAAAAAGACAGTATTTATACAAAAAAGATTAAAGCAGAAATAAACATGTTTTATGATGCCTTTCATGCCAATAACATTTTAGAAACCAAACAATTAGCCACCAAAGGATTAGAAATGTATAATAGAAGACAAAAAGAATATTTCGTTAATGATAGAGCAATCTATAATACACTTGATGATTTTTTTTTAACAATGGAAGGAATCGGACAATATACTACTGTGGCTTGGTTAACCCATCCAAAAGGCGGAAATTTAGATATTCAAAAAGCTGTTAAGGGAATGAGGCGTGGTGGTAAATGGTGGTCACAAGATGAAGGTCTTGCAATGTTTCTGATTTATGCGAAAATATCAAATCCAGAATTAGGAAAAGAAATGTTTGGGTCTGATTTAAATATGATTAATCAACTTTTAGAAAAGCAATTAAAATAAAAACTAGTTGCCAATAACTAAGTATATGGCGCACCGATAGGCTAGCGCTATATAATTTGTTGACTGATCCGGATTTTGTAGATAAGGCGGAATTCGAGAAGTTTGCGAGAACCTTGGCAAGGAAGAAGGTTTTTGTTGTGCCACTTTTAGTCTCGTTTTTTTGTAGAAAACTAAATATTGAACGTAGCCTTAGTGTAACATCTCTGTTTTTATGTTGAAAATCTGATTTGAAATGGCATTCCTAAATCTAATATAGAAATAAACATGCAATTTTTGTTTTACAAAAACTAAAAAAGATCACAATACATCTCATTGTCTCAACTGATAGTTTCTCTTGATAAAACTAATGCTCATTCCAATAATTATAAGTGCGCTTATCTGTAGCATATAATATGAATGATGTTCAAACCCCCCGAAATAGTCAACCAAAACAATACCATTGATATTGGCATAGGTTATCATAAAAAACAAAACTTCAAACAGTTTTGTTCCTTTTGATATAATGCCGAATAAAGCTGCTGACACCACGATTAGAATTCCGCCTAATGTTACGGAGACTGCTTCCGAAAAATTTGATAGCAGTCCTAACCGGACGATTAACGGCAACGCTGTCAATAGCATTAAAACGATACCAGCTAATAATTGTGACACAAATAACCTACTAATCGGTCTGTAAGATGCTAATGAAAAATACTGAATATTGTTAGTTATTTCTTTAGTAGTTAAGTCGGATAATCGGCTAACTTGCAAAAACCAAAGTATTGGAAGAACCATTTGATGAGCTATTTTTAATGGAAGTACAGCCAAAAGAATCATTCCTGTTAAATTAAGTAGCCAAAGCCATCTTTTACCTTTTCTCAACAACAGCAAAAATTCTGTCTTTACCAATGGAAGAATAGCGAAGTTTATTTGAGGTTTTGGCAGGCTGGGCAGACTTATTTCTTTTATTACTTTTTGTCTTTCTATAATGGGTTCTAACTTCTTTGAAGCTGCTTGCTCTTTGACATTGAACCTATGGAATATGGGAGATATTACTACAATTATAATTGTACCAAATAAAATTAGAACCAATCGACTAAAGATGAATTTTGTAGGAAAATCAATTCCATTGAAATGAAATTTTTTGCTTTCGTCCCTATTTCCCATAGTATAACCAATTGTCAAATTTGGTTTTTCATCAGATTTGGAAATCTCTCTAACCTTTTCTTCCAAATTGCGCAACACACTATCGTTCCCGAAAAAATCCAGTGAAGCGTCACTTCCTGTTTTAGCTGACAATGACATAATGGTTGTGAATAAAAAGAAGAATGCAACATTTTGCAGCACTGAATAGGTTCCGAATAAGACTTCAAAAACGACAGCTAAAACAGAAATTAAGAACATCGTCGGAATTGTGATAAAAAAATAAGGTTTTATAAATTGAAATGGTTCGAAAGGAAATCCATCGTTATAGAGCATGAAAAGAATTATACTCATTGTAAATACAATGCAAATGATGGTCATTAGTACTAAAAAGTTGCTTAAAACTTTTGAAAACAAATATTTGAAATTGGAAATAGAAGTGGATGCAACGATTTGACCAACTTTAAGGTCAATATCTTTTTTAATGCCACTATTAATAAGATAAAAACCAACAAGCGACAAAAAGACACTCGCCATAATTGCCGTGATATAACCAAACCAAGCCGAATTGTAATAACCAACATAATCTGCAATTCTTATTGTGGTATAATTGGTGTTTGGTTCAGGAACAAATGTATAGGCTATGGCCAAACTTGCGCACAAGGTTATTAAAAACGAATAACTTCTGGTTCGTTGCAAATAATCGGATTTTATAATGGTGAAAAATGAATTCATAATTCAAAGTTTTGTAAGAGTTATTGGTTGAAAATTTTAGGCAGACTAAAGACAAAATTTTAATTTGTTCTAATTAGATATAAATAGGCATCTTCTAAATTCGCTTGTTTGCTTTTTGACATGTCTACGGGCTTTTCAGAAATATAACGCACCAGTAACCTCCCCTCTTTTCGGCTTGTACTGACTACAATATGTACGGTTTTAAAAACTGACAATTGTTCTTTTTCAATGATAACCTCGTATACTTTGTTTTCTACATATTTAATGACATTCTCTTGATTGCCATAAGTCAGCAATTGGCCGTTTTTCATGATGGCTACTTGGTCTGCAATGGTATCGATATCAGATACAATATGCGACGATAGGATGACGATACAATCATTCGCCAAATCGGAGATTAGATTTCGAAAACGTACACGTTCTTCTGGGTCTAAACCTACGGTTGGCTCATCAAAAATTATAATCTTGGGGTCATTCAATAAGGCCTGTGCAATGCCGATTCTTTGTTTCATTCCACCCGAATAGGTTCCAATAGGTTTTTTAGCATCGTCAATTAAATTTAATCCTTCTAACAATTGAGCAATTCTCATCTTTAGATTTTCGCCACCAACGCCTTTCATGGCTGCCATATATTCCAAAAACTCAAAAGCGTTCAAATTAGGATACACGCCAAAATCTTGAGGTAGAAATCCGACCTGTTTTCTCATATAGTTGGCATCTTTAATAATGTTGTTTTTATTTAAAGTTATAATACCGTCGGTAGGTTTGCTCACTGTTGCTATCATTTTTAACAAGGTCGATTTCCCTGCGCCATTTGGCCCAAGCAAGCCTAAAATCCCGTTTTCTATTGTTATGGAAAAATCTTTTATTCCGTATTTGCTTTTGTTGTATTTTTTCGAGACATTATGAATTACTAATTGCATTTTTTATAGGTTTAATTGTTACATCAAAATTGAGAAGTTTGGTTGTTAAACAAAAATAAGAATGACCAACCATCTTTTAAAAATGACTAAACCCTCTTATAACCTTTATCACTTAAAAAAGAAGGTTCAAACTTAAACGAGTGCCTTTTGTCATTAAAAAATGCAATGAGAGTTATAATATGCTATTTTTGAAATAATTTTTTATACAAGCAGAATGTCGAAATTAGATACATGGATAGATAATAAAATTATTCAAAATGTCTTCTATTTGGTTTTTTCTTTTTTTAATTTTATTGTCGGTTATTCAAGCTGAAAATAGAGTCTCTTCTTCTCTATTGATTATACTTTTATTGGCTCCTTCCGTGTATGTTAACAACTTGTTTATCCTTCCTTTTTTTGCTAAAAACCGAATTGTATTTTTCCTTCTATTCATTCTGAATGTTCTACTATTTACCATAATCGCAGTTTTTCTTATCACAGTCGTAACAAATCAGCCATTTAAGGGAAATATGTTTATCAACTTTTTAGGAGTGATGGTCTTGGCATTAATTTTTGCTTCAACGATTAAAATTGCAAGGGATAGTTTTACGAGAAGACAACAAGAAAAAGAAGCAGAATTAAAATTAGCTAAAAGACACAACTGAATCCCCATTTTTTATTCAATACACTAAATAACCTATACGGTCTATCCGTAACCAAATCAGATAAGTTACCAAGTTTGATGCTAAAGTTGTCGGATTTATTGCGTTATAGCTTGTATGAAACTAAAGAAGCTATGGTTTCATTGGAAAAAGAAATTCACTATATGGAAAATTACATGGAGTTGGAAAAAATCCGGTTGGAAGACCAAACAGAGATTGTATTCGAAAATAAAGTAAATGATATAACAAAAAGAATAGCACCTATGATGTTAATTGTTTTTGTTGAAAATGCCTTCAAGCATTTAAGTGTTTCTGGAAATAAAAAAACCGAGTGTTGTCTCAATCGAAATAGATAGAAGCAACTCTTTTTTAAATGTGTCAATACGTTTGATAGTGATACTTTTCAAATAGAAGATACTATAGAAAAGGGGAAAAGTGGCATAGGACTTTTAAATAGTAAAAAAACGGTTATCATTAATTTACCCCGAGAAGCACACATTGGAAATACAGAGAGAGAAAAACGAATATTGTGTATCTTTAAGTATCTATGTTTAAACAAGTAGTTGCCAAAAAAAAATAGATGAAAACATTGCAATGCATTATCGCAGACGATGAGCCGATTGCTCGTCAAATTTTAGAAAATTATATTCAAGAAGTTCCCAATTTAGAATTGGCAGCATCTTGCAAAAATGCTTTTGAAGTGATGGAGGTTTTGCAGTCAACACACGTGGACATTTTATTTTTGGATATTAATATGCCTAAACTTTCAGGCATAAGTTTATTAAAATCACTACAGCAAAAGCCTGATGTTATTATTACGACTGCTTACCCTGAATATGCGGTTGAGGGCTTTGAGCTTTCAGTTGCTGATTATTTACTGAAACCCTTTTCATTTGAACGTTTTTTGAAGGCTGTTTTGAAAGTGCAGAAAAAATCTCCAACTCAAAATAGTACGGTGCCAATTGTTGAGGAAGAATTGACCACTTCATTATTTGTAAAGAGTGATAAGAAAATAATAAAAATTAACTTTAATGACATTCAATATATTGAGGCATTCGGTAATTATATCAAAATTTTTACCAATGAAATGATTTTAACACCACAAACACTATCAGATGTGTTGACCAAGTTGCCTAAAGAGTTTTTAAAAATACATAAATCTTATATTATAAATTTCAATCACTTAAAGTTGATTGACGGCAATCAAATTGTCTTATCTAACAGTGTCAAATTACCCATTGGGAAATCCTATAGAAAGGATGTTTTAGATAAGATTTAGTTCGTCAAGTGGTTCAAAAAAGCATCTTAAACCTATAACCCAAGCAAAATAAACATTCCAAACAATTGATTTGTTTTAAGTTCTCTTCAAACTAAAAAGATTACACAACCATCGAAAATGAACATACACTATAAACTTGATATAACACCAACAGCGGAACAAATTATCGCACTTTACGAAAATTCTGGGTTGCCAAGACCAACAAATGACAAAGAAAGGATAGAAAAAATGTTTCAAAATTCTAACCTCATTATTACAGCTTGGGACGACGAAGTTTTGGTAGGTGTTTCACGAAATATTACGGATTGGGTTTGGAGCTGTTATCTTGCTGACCTCGCCGTAAGACACGACTACAAAAAATTCGGAATAGGTAAAAAATTAATTGAGTTGACCAAAGAAAAAGTTGGTGAACAATGTATGGTTCTTCTACTTTCAGTACCCACAGCAATGGGCTATTATCCAAAAGTAGGTTTTACGAAACAGGACAGTAGTTTTATCATTAACCGAAAAGAATAGAATGGAACCAATAGAAATTTTCAAAAAATGGCTTGACGAAGAATTGAAACTATCAAAAGCAAGAATTTCTTCCGCAGTTAGTTTATCCACTATCGGAATGGATTCTTTTCCAAACGCAAGATTTGTTTCCTATAAAGAATTAATTTATAATTGCTTCATTATTACAGGTTCGCTAAATTCAAGAAAAGGAATTGAAATGGAGACTAATGACAAAGTGGCTTTGACATTTTGGTGGACAGAAACAGAACGGCAAATCAGAATTCAAGGAATAGCATCAAGATTATCCGAAGAACTTGCGGACCACTATTTCAGCGAACGCAACTTGAATTCCCAAGCTGTATCTTCGATTTGTGAGCAAGGAAAAGAAATTGACAATCTGGAACAACTGGAAAAGAAAGTATTGGAAAAAGTTTCGGAAAAGACCGCAATTACAAGACCGAATAATTGGGGTGGATTTTCAATTAAACCCTTACGAATTGAATTCATGGATTTCAAAAAGACACGCTATCACGATAGGAAACTTTACGAAATTGAAAATGGCGAGTGGAATTTAAAACAACTTCAGTCATGATAATGCAGATTTTACCGACTTTGATTTGGGAAAAGTGAAATTTACCTTTTTGAAGAAATACAAAGACATAAACGATTCAGACGAATAACCTACCTTTTTTCAACCCTACCATCAACCTTTTTTCAACCCCAACTTTCTTTCGTTTAATTTAAGTGCGACATACTTTTGTATCGACAAATGAATGTCAAACTAAAATTCAATACAATGAAAAATGAAATTTATTTATGAGCTCTACACTAATGTGCGGGCTTTTATGTTTTGCGTTTACTTTTAGCAACACAGAAATAAAATGGTTATGGACAGACAATACACCAGTAGCCATTGTATTAGGAGTAGTCACAATAATTCTCGAAATATTTTGGTTCAAAGAAGCGAAAAAATTAAAAATTGAAAGCTTAAAATAAGGCAGAAACAACAAAAGCTAAAAAAACACAAGTATGAAATCACTTATCTATTCTGTCATTTTTCTAATCGGCATTACTCATGCTGTACAAGTACAGGACACAAAAACAAGCGCACTCGTTTATGAATGGTTTCCACCAAAATCTCAAAAATTTCCTGCAGTGCTCGTTTTGGGTGGCTCTGAAGGTGGACTGAACTTTGGACAACAATGGGCAAAGGTATTGACACAAAAAGGTTTTGGTGTCATGGCGCTCGCCTACTTTGGCGAACCCTGTCTTCCTGCTCAATTGGAAGAAGTGCCACTTGAATATTTCCAATCTGCCTTATCCAAATTAAAAACATTGCCTGGTGTAGATGGCAATCACATCAGCGTCATCAGCGTATCCAAAGGAACGGAAGCAGCTTTGCTGTTAGCATCTGAAGACAAGTCAATCAAGTTAGTTGTTGCAGCTTCTCCCAGTCATGCGGTGTGGCAGAGTGTTAATCGTGAAGGATATGCTACTCCAAAATCTTCATGGACAAAAGATGGTCTTCCTTTGCCTTTTCTTCTTTATGATTATAGTCGTGGTTATTATCCCATCGTCAATTTCTATTTGGGTGCAATGGAAAAACAAATAGATGAAAAGACAATCATTCCTATGGAAAATTCAGCAGCAGTGGTTATTCTATTATCGGGAGGCCAAGATCAATTCTGGCCTTCCACTGCAATGGCAAATAATATTGAGCATCGATTAAAAGCTAAAGAATACAAATATGATGTAAAACATCTTGACTTTCCAGATGCAGGACACGGGTTCCTCGTTCCTTTCGCAACTGAAGAAGATAAAAAGCAAATTATTTCAAAGATGAATAACGTGATTGCCCACTTCGGTGGAACGATTGACGCCTTTAAAGAAGCCATGACCAAAAGTGTAGAATTCGTTTTGTCTCAACTTGAAAAAACTAAATAATCATGAAAATCAAAATCTTATCCAGCATCGATATTGGGTAAATCTAACCGCAGCTTTAGAGTGGAGCTTCGACAGGTGCAGATGAAATGGTGAACGTTGGAAGGCAAGAAAATAAAATAATCTTTCTTGACCAATCGGAAATACCGAGTGTTGGGAAATAATAGCTGCCATCAAAACTGTACATAAACGTTAGTCAGAATTATTGAAATGCACAACCAAATGATAAAACGTTACGGCAATTAAGGTTTAAAGCAAACATCAATAAGCGTGGTTTTTCTGAAATTGAAGCAAGAAAAAGAATCGACAAAGAGATGAAATAATATTACCATTTTGTCGAGCCTAATAAAAAATAGTCTGACGTTATGTTGAATGTTGATGAAAAATACAACTACAGCTAACACCTTATAAACCATGGCTTTGGATATACCCATTTGGAAAGTCTACGGATTCCCCAAAGCCATTTTTTATTTGGAGAGCTGTGCATCGAGACTCTCCACAGCCCAACCCAACACCCTTAAAATAGGATGTTCTTATTAACGAATTGGGCTCTTTTTTTTGAAAGGTTGGGATTATTAAGTGTCAACAGTAATTACTGTAAATAGACACTGTAGAAAAAATCATTGAATAGCTTGTTTATAGTCTTTATAAGTGGTTTCATAATAAATGAATTCATTAAGTTATTGAAATATATAAGAAGTCTGCACTACCTGTGTCAATCTGAAATATCCAAATGCCGTCTTTGATGGATTTGACGTATTAAGACAATTCCCTTTTAAACCTACAGGAGTTGAACCAAATGGCCCACCACCCGAATTTAGTTGCCCAATTAATATGTGCAGGTAATTGTAGTACTGTTGCGAAACTCCATAAAATTGAATATCTACCACATCGCCTGATACAAATTCTTCCTCATCGGATTCTTCATCATTGAATTTTTCAAAGTATGCAGACATTTGGTTTCCATTTGTAAATTCATCTTTTAAATCAAACAGGGCTGGAAACAAATCACCTTGCTCTTTAAACTTGAGTAAGTAAAAATTGGTTTCTGCGATTGGGTCGTTGAAGTAAATGGTCACATCCAAAGCTTCATCGTCATCACCGCCTTCTAAAGATTGTCTAACATCCTGAATATCCACCACTGGCATCAGTGTTTCATGAGCTATATAGGTGTCTCCATTATGGATAACTTCCAGTGTATAGGATTGATTGAGGATGGGTATGAAACTATCAGTCGTATAAAGACCATTGTTCTGGTCTATAAACACAAATACGGTTCCATCGGTATCATTGGTGACCTTAACTGATGAACCAATCACAGCAGTAATGCCATCGGCATCAAAATACGGTTTTGACAGACTCAATTTTATGGTTTGCTCATTGCCCAAGGTTCCCTTCTCCCAATCTAAAGAGGCTTCAATGACCAAGCGTGGTGCTGCAGCTGGTAGGTCTAAATCGATTACATCTTCACAAGACATGAATGTGAGTGTAATTACTAAAAATATATATTTTGCTAATGTTGTCATGATATTAAAATTTAAAATTATAGGTTACTGATGGTACGATACCAAAAATAGCTGTTCGAGTGGCTTCATTTTCGCCCGAATCCTTGTTTTGACCAAATGAAATTGAGGCTGCATTTTTACGGTTATAGACATTATAAATACCAAACATCCATTCACCTCTCAACTTATTATCCGGCTTTCTATTTGGCGTATATATGGCTGAAATATCCAACCTGTGATAATTAGTCAATCTATTGGCGTTTCTTTCAGAATAACTGGCAATGCTTTGTCCTTCATACTGATACTGCCCATTAGGAAAGGTTGCTGGTCGCCCTGTTTGGAACACCAAATTAGTGCCAAAGGTCCATTTGTCATTCCATTTATAAGCCCCTGTGAATGATATATCATGGGTTCTATCATAAGCAGTATTGTACCAATTTCCATTGTTGATACCAGGTCCTCCAGCGTTTCCTCCCAAGGCTCTTTGTTCTGATTTAGAAAGTGTGTAAGCCAGCCAGCCTGTAAAATCTCCCTTGCTTTTTCTTAATAACAGTTCCAGTCCATAGGCTCTTGATTCTCCATTTAGAATTTGCGTCTCAATATTGTTTTTACCAATTAAATCGGAACCGTCGATATAATCGATTCGGTTGTCAACAGTTTTATAATACACCTCTGCTTCAAGTGCCAATGAATTATCTCTTAAATTTCTAAAATAGCCCATTGCGAACTGGTCAGCAATTTGGGGTTTGATGAATTTACCGCTTGGTGCCCAAACATCGAGTGGACTTACCGATGCCGTGTTTGACAGAAGATGTATGTATTGGGACACTTTATTATAACTGGCCTTAACTGATGAATTTTCATTGATTTGATAAGAGAGCGCCAAACGTGGTTCTAAATTGCTATAAGATTCAATCTCATCATCTTTTTTATAAACCGTCTCGCCTATAGCGGTTCCGCTTTCATAAACACCTAAAACGTCGTTGTAAACCACTGGTTGATTATTTTCATATTCGTTTAAGGTCTGACCACCCAATCTTGAAAACGTACTGAGTCTAATCCCATATTCTGCGGTTAGCACATCGGTAATTTTGTGTTCTGCATTTAGGTATAAGCCACTTTCCAAAGCGCGCTTTTGATCTAACTTTAAATAGTTTATTGAAGAATCATCGCCAGTGGGTTTTACTTCCCCAGGATTAAATTCATAATAAATTGTACTTGCTCCAAAATCAAAACTTATTTTGGGGCTGGTAAAGTATTTAAAATCATACTTGACATTGTAATTTTTGATATCCGAAACCCAATCCAATTGTTCAGCGTCGAAGATAACCTGATAATCATATTTACTGTAAATAAGTGATAGGTTTGAAAACAATTTTTCATTGAAAATTTTATTCCAACGTAAATTTCCAGATAGATTGCCATAGTTACTCTTAAAATTCCCAGAAAAATCAAAATTATCTCTACCAAAATAGCCTGATAGGAATATCTTATTGCTATCATTTATGTTGTAATTGGTTTTGAGATTAAGGTCGTAAAATGATAAGCTATTTTTTTCTCCTGCCATTTTTAAGAATAAATGTGCATACGAACTACGCCCTGCTACTAAAAATGATCCCTTATCATTATACAATGGCCCTTCGGCTGCTAACCGACTTGAAATTATACCAACGCCTCCTGTAAGAGCAAATTCTTTATTATTACCATCTTTTTGTCTGACATCTAATACGGATGAAACGCGTCCACCAAATCGTGCAGGAATGCCACCCTTATATAATTTGACATCTTTTATGGCATCGGCGTTAAAAACGGAAAAGAATCCTAATAGATGGGAAGTGTTGTAGATAATTGCTTCATCCAGAAGAACTAAATTTTGATCTGCTGCGCCGCCTCTCACATTAAAACCACTGGAGGCTTCTCCATTATTGGTGACTCCTGGTAACATTTGGATGGATTTGATAAGATCCACTTCTCCCAAAACAACTGGCATTTGCTTTATGGTAGTAGCATTTAACTTGGTGACACTCATTTGCGGTTTTTTGATGCTCACTTGCTCTGATTCCTCCGAAGTGATGACGACCTCATCTAATTGGGTAGAGTTTTCCGTAAGCTCAATGTCAAAGCTTTGATTTTGATCCAAGACAATAGTTTTGGAATAGTCAGTATATCCCATATAAGAGACTATCAGCGTGTAAGTGCCTTTTGGGGCGGTGAGAGAAAAGAACCCATATTCATTCGACGATACGCCCGTTGTGGTATCTTTAAAATACGCCGAGGCTCCAAATACGGTTTCTCCATTGTTTACATCCTTAATGGTACCACTTATGGTATAATTCTCTTGTGCTGATAAAAGTGATGTGAATAAAATAATTAGTAAGCTTAACTGTTTCATGATTTGATTGATTATTAAAATTGATATTAATTGTATTAAATCATTGATTTTATTTTCATGATTTATTTAAATTTTGCACAAAAGTAATTGTCAAGTAATCTTTAAAATAGAAGCAATAGATGAACGACGTTTTAATTATGCAGACAACATTTTAAGTTTAGTAACTATTTATATTTGAAGCTAAATCAATGATGAATTGCAACGTTTAATTCTATCATTATTGATGATAATAAGAGAGATAGACTTACGGTTCTTTCCTTTGCCAAGGAATTTTCTGGTCTTAATAGTCTTGCTCTTTTTTGAATCGGGAGAAAAGTTTTTATAATTATCGAAAAAGAAAAATAGAAATCCCTTTTTTTAATTTTAGATATGCCCGTTTTAGGAGAATGGTTAACAAAATAATTTTATTGTCAAAGCGGAAATAGCGAATTTTGGAATATGAAACCTGTTACCAAAAATTTTGGTAAACGTTGTTTGCTATTTTGCATTAGCATACTGAAATAGTCGTATCAAAAATTATGGAATATAAATCAGATATCAATAAACTAACGAAAGGCAAACCATATAGGGTTATAACCAAATTTGCTGATTATGATAGAATAATCCATGAAATTGGAGAAGAATGGATTTTTGACAAAACGACATTTTTACCCTATCATTCTGGACTTTCATTGTTCGTAATTGAAAATGGCAAAGATGTAATTTATCGCTTCCAAGCAATACCAGAGGAACAACAAGAGCTATTGAATACATTTATGAACTATGTAGAACTAATTGAAATCTAAATTTCCAGAGGGAAATAACATAGAATACGTTGTTTGAACTTTACTCCTCGGACACTTTTTTACCCTTCAGATATTTATGAGACGCAACTTCTGCATCTTCATCACCATATCCATGGTCATAGGTCTTAAAGCTGGCAACCCTGCTGCACCAGAAAATCCAATTGACTTGTGATGGGATAATCTTCCGGATGGATATTAAAAGCCAGTCTACGAGTCACTTTAGTTTCTGTATAACAGTTTTGTATAAGAATGGTTGCGGGCTTGTGTGCGAGGATTTTCCGCAGGAAAATCAGATGTAGTGAACCTGCATCGACCTTTGGTTAAGCACAAATTTGAGCCTTTATTTTTATACATTGTTAGCTCCAATTTTTTATTTCATTAGTTGAATTATTATTCCAAATATTCCGATTATAAGGCACAAAGGCGAGAAGAATTTTGTGTCCAATTTTCCGAAATCCGTTTTTTTTACGCTCTTAAAAAATCCAACATATTTAAATTCTCCAACTGCTCGTAAAAGAAATATTATAGGAATTATCCAACTTCCGTATGTCATAATCCATTCAGGTAAATTGAATTCAATAAGTCCAGACTTAAGAATATAAAAAATTCCGAATACTGTTAATCCAAATCCAACGATAGCGCAATCAATTTTTTTCGGTATTCAAGACTCTTTCTCCGTTTTTTTTGGTCGGTAATGATTCCGAAAATCCAAATTTCCCTCCAATTACCCAATTGAAATGAATCATTCCAAGTCCAATTAATTTTAAGCTTAATAAAATTGATAAAATCATAATTTCAGTTCGTTTTTCTCAAATTGGTGCTAACAACTCTATAGCATCAGTTTTGTTTTTTTAATTCCCTTACTTTGAAGAACAAATTTCAGTGCATGGCGCGTAGCAAATGGGAGTTAGTCTACAGAAGGTTGGGCAATCACAACTTTTTCTTCCTTTTTTAGTACGCCTACCGTTTTCGTAAATTCAATAGTCTCTATATCGGATAAATTTTAAAATATAACACCTTGCTAAAGTTCTAAAATCTATTTTAAGTTTTGAGTTTGAAAATGAAAATTAGATTTCCTTAATTTTCAAATGTTTGCGAATCAAGTCTTATGTCTTGTAGCGGTCTTAAGTCTTTATCGGACACCATTGATTGAAGTTATTGATTAGTCATAATTTGGTGTCGAGATGTAACCGATTTGCCAACCGGCTTTTGTTTTATACATTTCAAATTCATATTCCGAAGTATTTTCTCCGGGCCATTTCAAACCGATCAAGGCGACAGAATCAGTTGCAGAAATGGGGGTGAATATGATGCTGTCAATCTGGTTCAACAATAAATCCGGTTCCTGCGTTATCAAAACAAAATCAAAATCAAAACCTTCAGGGACATCAGATTGGAGCGGATGCTCTTTTAATTCCTCGGCTTTATCATTAAAATAAACAGTCCAGTCATCAATATATTGTTGCGAAATACAGTCACTGGTTTCAAGAAAGTTCAGGTAGTCGGTAAAGGCCGATGTGTTAACCATAAAATTATCCGCACTATCTTTTATCAGAAAAGGGAAATTATTGGCTTTGTTCAAATTGATCTTATACCAATTCAAAAACTTGATGATCACTTGCTTTGGAGTGTCTGGATTGTTTTGTACCATTGCGATTTTCTCCTTATTATGTGCCACTGCGTCACCACAAGAAAAACAAAGGAAAAGGCTGCATGTTAGGATTGATGTTGCCAAAAGGCGATGTATGTTGTTTATTTTCATTAGTTTTTAGTTTTTAGTTAAAATTTTAAATCTTTTACATGTCATAAAAACCAGAAGCCAGCGGACTTTTTTTGGGTAAAGGAATGATGATGTATTGCCTTGGAAGAAACCAACCCACCTGTTGCATTAGATAATCCAATTGACTTGTGATGGGATAATCTTCCGGATGAATATTAAAGGCCAGTTTACGAGTCACTTTACTCTCTGTATAACAATTCAATAACATCAGCTTTGGTTTTTTAATTCCCTTACTTTGAAGAAATAATTTCAGTGCATGGCGCGTAGCAAATGGGAGATAGTCTACAGAAGGCTGGGCAATCATGACTTTTTCTTCCTTTTTTAGTGCGCCTACCGTTTTCGTAAATTCAATATTTTCTATATCGGACGGATCTGTTTCATCAATAAATTTGTTGTTCAGATGCAACCCGACGATATCGCCGTAAGTAAAAACCCAATCAGCAGAATTATATGCTGTCGGATTAAACACAACGCCCCATCCATTTGCCAATAAAAAATCATCTTTCATATTGCTGATACAGAAGGATTCGAATGGTTTGTTTTCTTCGGGAGTATTCAAAATAAAATAAGGAAATCCATCAGGTCCAGTTAAAACCTGTGGCGTAGCGCATGCGAAACTTGCGTGGGCCACATTTTCGTAAAATGTTTTGTCCCAAACTGCATCTCTTTGCTCTTTTGGAGTTTTGAAAAGTGCCGCTACAATAGCTGTTTTGCTGCTATCGCATTCCAGCCGGTTTGCAGGAATTATCTGTATCGACTGCCTTGGCTCAACTTTCGGTTTTAAAAAATCAAATAGTCCCATCTTCTACTTAATTTACGATGTTTAATAGTTGTTTCAATTGTTCGATTGCTGGCTTAAATGTTGGCTGCTGTTTATGTTCAGGCTGTAGCATGTCCAATAACTTGTTTTCTCTTAACTCCGGCAATCCAGACCATGCCCAAATTGAAAGTGTTACATTCGCTTTAACAGCGAGTTCATCATCATCTCCTTCCAGGCACTTTATTACAAAACGTCTTGCTCCATTGTGATTTTTAAAATCCCCAAGCCCTAAAAATACATCGTTTAAACAGTCAACTCTATGTTGCAGGAGATTCTGGTAAATGATATCAAAACTTTGTTGGTTATTCACCATAGTCCATAATGCCGAAGCAAAAACAATTTGCCATACCGCAGTCGTATGCTCTAAACTCTGTAGGAGCAAATCTTCCAGCTCCGGATATTTATGATACTGCAATGCCTCAATGGCAAACTGCAAACTTGTGCTGTTAGTTTCAGTTTGATTTTTGACCAAATTTTTTGCTACCACTTCCTTTGCCCATTCGGCTTCTTCTTCTGGAGTGGCATTATAAACATCACCAAAACCATCTTTATATATGTACAGTTTTTGCCCGCTGTTTGCCAAATACAATTCCTTTGAAGTTAAATTATACATCGTATGAAGTTTATTTTATTAAGATTAAAATCAATTTTTTATGGAATACATTCACGATAAAAAGGTAAACAGAAACCTGTATTTTGTTCAGAAATACTCAACTTGCTTTTAGCGTATCGTTATTTCTGGAAATTTAAATGACATCACTTTCTTCACCAAGCTATTTTGACTCGTTTTTAATGACGAAAAAAACGCAGGCACCTCTTTTCCATAGGCTCGGCTACTCACTGCAAATAAAACTACTCCCTTTTTTCCTGATTTACCAGCATAAGATTTGTAACGGTACACATTTCGCTCTGCTATAGTCACAGTACCATCAGCTGCATTGGCGGTTAAAACAAACTCAATCATATATTCGCCGCTATTAGGGTTATTGATTTCTGAAAATTGCACCAAAGGGTTAGCAGCTTTCATCTGTTTCAATTCTGCGAGTTTATTGGCAACTGCAGTTTTTGCGTCAGCTCCTGAAGTAAGTACTTCCAGCATGAGCATTGTTTTGAAGGCTTCTGTGGTTTCTCCTTTTGGAATATATTCTTGCTTGTAATACGTCGCTGAAGGATGACTGCTCCAGTTCAGATGGTAGGAGTTTTGCTCAAACATAATCGGTCCTGGTACATTAAAATAATCTGAAGGCTTTTTGTTGGTTTGGCTAAAAGTAGTGACACACATAAGCACTATTGCTGACATTACTAATGCTGATCTTTGTTTTTGTTTTGTTGACATGATCTGTTGTTGTTTATTTAGATATTTTGCTCAAAAGTAAGTTTTAAGTAAACTTTAAAAAACAAGCAATAGACGAACGGCGTTTTAAATATGCAGACAACGTTTTATTTTGACTAGATATTGAAATATACGATTGAAGAAATTGCAAACTTTAATTGTAACGTGATAGTTGATGACGAGTTTGTTCCCCTTATCTTTCAGTCCTGTTTAAAGAAATTTTAATGATTTTGATTTTATAGGCGCTTTGAATCAGCAGAAATACGTTATCATTTTTTGAATAGAAAAATACATGCCCTGGTGTGCGATATGCTTTTTCCCTTTCCTATCATCACTGAAATTCTTTAAGATGAGCCTTAATTTCATTGGCCTGGTCATTTTTTTTCTTAGGAAATTCGAAAAACATCAAAATGTTGTACCTATGTTGTACCTATCCTAATAAAAAAAGGCTCCACATTTCTGTGAAGGCTTGTCTTTACTAGTAGCGGGAACTGTCCCGAAGCGTCGGGAGAACCAGTGAAATCGTTGTTTTTTATCAAAAAAGGCTCCACATTTCTGTGAAGCCTTGTCTTTGCTAGTAGCGGGAACTGGACTCGAACCAGTGACCTTCGGGTTATGAGCCCGACGAGCTACCTACTGCTCTATCCCGCGATGTAAACTCTAAAGGTTCTCTTAGCTTTTAACTCTCGGTTCATAATGCCGACTGGACCATTTTAGGATTGCAAATATATGAGGTTTTTTCCGATAACAAAAACATTTTTAAATAAAAAACTCCTAACATATTAAGCTAGGAGTTCAATAAATATTGACGTCAAGGTTAATCTTCTGTGTCTAAGGTTGCAAGCACTCCTACAGAGTTTATATTTGCAAAATCAAACTCTACTATGTTAGGAAAACTTTTTCCCAACTGTGCTAATTCTCCTTTAAAATTATTACTACCTAACAGCAGGGCTCTAAGCTTTGTTAACTGTCTCAATTCTGAAGGCAAATCGCCATAAAATGCATTGTTAGAAAGCACTAACTCCTCCAAATTTGTCAAATCTCCGATAGAGGCTGGGATGGTACCCATTAATTGATTGTCAAAAACGCTTAACACTTTTAGGTTTTTGAGTTTAGAAAAATCAGATGGCAACTTCCCAATAAACGCATTACTACTGAGAAGCAACTCTTCTAACTCGGTTAAGTCTTCTATCGATTTTGGAAGTATTCCGCTTAAATTATTACTATATAATTCTAGTATTTTTAGGTTATCAAGATTTCCGATAGACTTAGGAATACTTCCAGAGAGTTCATTCATAAATAATCTCAAAGTTTCTAAAGTTGCTAAAGTAGTCAGCTCATAAGGTATGGTGCCTTCCAATTTATTAAAGCTCAAATTGATTTCTTTTAAGGAACCCAACTGACCTATGGTTGTTGGAATGTTTCCAGAAACTGAATTTCTGAACATACTTAACTCCTCTAAGTAAACCAAGTCTCCCAATTCATTTGGCAATGGTCCATTCAAATTATTGTAATCTAAATTGACTGCCACAACTTTGTCATCTACAACTTTAACCCCATACCAAGTCTCAACTGGAGCTTGAAGGTCCCAAGTGTTTTGCCACTCTTGCCCTTTGGTGGAATTATAAAGTGCAATAAGTGCATTTTTTTCTTGTGTTGAAATTTGACCGAAAGACACTATGGTCATTGTAAAAAGCAGTAGTGTAAGTTTGAAAGTTTTCATAAAAATAGATTTGGTTGGCACAATTATAAACGAATGTATAATAATGCCGATGAAAATCCAATTTTTTTCGATGAACTGCAAAACTGCAATTAACTATTCGATTAATAGTATGATTTATATTGATTTATAAACTTTAAAGACAATTTGTAATAGTTTTAACAAAAACCCTATCACACTATGATGATCAATGTGCCACTTATTTTTTAGAATTTGGAGGATATGCTGCTAGTACCTTTGCAACAATTGCCTTGAATTGAGTTTCTCTAGCTTGTGGGGTTGCATTGGGGTGATAGGCACTTTCACTTATGGCCTGCCAAAACAAACCCGATTTATTTTCGTCTACAAATTCGAAAACAATTTCCCTGTTAATTTTTGCTTGACCAACCGGGATTCCAATGGAGATTCCGCCCCCAACGCTACCACCACCTCCGCCAACTCCAACACCCACATTATTGCGTTGGGATTCTTGAAATTCACTGCTTTTAATATTGATCAAAAAATCTGGCGCATCTGATAAGCTTAATCCTTTGGCTTGCAAACCTAGGTCTAAGGCGTCTAAGAGTCTTGCTGAATCCAATTCACTCATCCCCATATCCATCGTCCCATAATAATTATAAGTTGTATAGGCATTAAAATCGGTCGTTTTCTCATAATCGTAGTTAACACGAACGGATGCACAGGATAAAACAAAAAGACAAATACTCGAGATAATCAGTTATTTTTTTCATGATTTTTTGTTTTAAAGATAGTCAAAATTAAGCCTCACTGACCGCTCTGAAACTAGAGCGACATCAACAAGACTATTGTATTAAAAAAGTTAGGTGTTTCTTTTATTTACTTGGTGGCATGGTTGGTCTTACCTCAATTTTACTAGGTAAGGTGCGCTCATTCATTTTGATAATATCAACGACCAATTCTCCCATATCTTCAATCTGAATTTTCCACGCATCACTGTTATCTGGTTCATTTCCATTAAAATGTGTAGCTACAGATCCTGGCATGATGGTACTCACCTTAATATTGTGCTGTCTTAAATCTAACATTACGGATTGTGTGAATCCGGTTACTCCAAATTTACTGGCATTGTATGCGGAGCCACCTGCAAAAAAATTCGTCCCCGCCAAGCTGGAAATACTGATGAAATATCCTTTGGATTTTTTTAAAGCCTCTACACTCGATTTTATGGAGTAGAACACTCCTGATAAGTTGGTATCTATCGTTTCCTGCCATTGCTCTGGCGTCAAGTCTTCAATAGACCCGAAGTGTCCCAGACCTGCATTGGCCACAACAATATCCAACTGACCAAATTTTGATAGTACGTGTTCAACAGCCTTTTGTTGGCTCTCATAGGTTCTGACATCAGCCATTACCCCAAGTGCTTTTGCTGAAGTTTTGGAAGCTTTTTCGAGACTTTCAGCCGCTTCTTTAGCACGCGCCTCATCCCTACTCGTTATGGCCACATTGACGCCTTCATTCATCAAGCTTAATGCTACGCCATATCCTATCCCTTTTGTCCCGCCTGTAATTAAGGCCACTTTATCTTTTAAATCTTTCATTTTTTATGGTTTTACCCAAAGTTACGAAACGATAAAAAATAGGCTTGATTAGAAGTACTAAAATTGTATTAAAACTTTGGAGCGTTAATGCTCTTAGCTCTCTTCTGGTTGTGTGGTTAAGTGTTATCAACAGAGTTGGTTATTGCAGAACAAATAATCGCTGGTGGAATGGACACGTTGGCCAAACCTATAATCAGAATGAAAAATATAATACCTTCCTGCCAACAGAAATTGGGGATACATGACCACAGCCAAGATTAATATTTGAATGTTAATGGAAATGAAACCGCCTATTCGATTTGCCGTACTGACAGATGCATGCCTTTTATTGATTGGTTGTAGACCTTAAAGCCATACAATAACAGGCATATCTTTAGGTTTTACTTTTTTTGTACTTATAGACACCAAACCTTATAAAATGTACTGTTTAGTCATTCAGCATTTTCCATAGTTTATCTTTCAATTCCGTGATTCCTTTTTGGGCCACAGAGGAAATGAACATATAATCTATTGGTAAGGTTTTGTCAAGTTCTTTTTTGAGTTCGGCTTCAAGTTCAGCATCTAGCATATCACTTTTTGAAATGACTATGAAGCGTTCCTTGTCCAACATTTCAGGATTGTAGCGACGCAATTCATCCAAGAGAATTTCGTATTGTTTATGAATGTCCTTGGCATCGGCAGGAACCAGAAATAGTAGTATGGAATTACGTTCTATATGTCTCAGAAAATAGTGCCCAAGACCTTTGCCTTCTGCAGCGCCTTCAATAATACCGGGAATATCCGCCATTACAAAAGATTGAAAATCACGATATTCAACGATGCCTAAATTGGGCTTAAGTGTCGTAAACTCATAATCAGCAATCTTTGGTTTTGCCGATGTAATCACAGACAATAAGGTCGATTTTCCAGCATTGGGAAAGCCTACAAGGCCAACGTCTGCCAAAAGTTTAAGTTCCATCAAGATGTCGCGCTCCTCTAAAGGAATACCGGGTTGTGAATAGCGGGGCGTTTGATTGGTTGACGTTTTAAAATGCCAGTTTCCGAGCCCGCCTTTTCCACCTTCAACAATAATTTTCTCTTCACCGTCTTCAGTGATTTCAAAAATGATCTCATTGGTTTCAAAATCTCTTACTACCGTTCCCAACGGCACGTCAATATAAACATCCTCACCATCAGCACCTGAACTTCTAGAGCCACTACCATGCCCACCATGGCCGGCCCTAATATGCTTTTTAAATTTTAAATGAAATAACGTCCATTGGTTTTCATTACCTCTAATAATGACATGCCCACCACGACCTCCATCACCACCATCAGGGCCTCCTTTAGTGATAAATTTCTCGCGGTGCAAGTGCATAGAGCCCTTACCTCCGTTTCCGGATTGCACATTCATTTTTACATAATCAACAAAATTTCCTTCAGTCATGTTCACTTCCCACCAGTGTGGGATTTTATTCAATGAATTTAAATACGATCTGTTAAGAAAGGTCAGAATCCATTATTCTACAAAAAATTATAATACCGAAAATTTAGGGGTTGACCAGCTCAGGAATATTTTATAATCTGTCAATCACCTTAATCAACCGCTCTGTGATTTCAGAGATACTACCAACACCATCTACCCCGCAATATTTATCTTGGGCCATATAATACTCTTTTAATATAGCTGTTTTTTTGTAGTACTCCTTAATACGGTTTCTGATAATTTGCTCATCAGCATCATCTGGTCTTCCGCTGGTTTTCCCGCGGTCTAACAAACGCGTTACCAAAACCTCATCATCAACTTCAAGAGCAATCATGGCATTAATTTGCGAATCTTTGTTGTCCATCAGTTCATCCAATGCTTTAGCCTGGGCATTTGTTCTTGGAAAACCATCAAAAATAAAACCATTGGCGCCAGCATTTTTCTCAACTTCGGCATTTAACATATCAATAGTGACTTGATCTGGCACTAACTCGCCTTTATCCATAAAAGACTTGGCAAGCATGCCCAAAGCGGTTTCATTTTTGATATTATTTCTAAACACATCACCAGTGGAAATATGTACAAGGTTATAAGTCTCCTTCAAAAAATTGGCCTGGGTTCCTTTTCCAGCACCTGGAGGTCCAAAGAGGACAAAATTGGTCATGTGTTGTGTTGTTTTTAATTGATATACTTCAGGCAAATCCCTTCCCAATCCGTCGTAGTCCAATCCATATCCAACAATGAATTTTTTGGGAATATCAATACCAATATAATGTAGTTTAAAGTCTTTTTTGTAAGCTTCGGGTTTGTGAAATAGGGTGGCTATTTTTAATTCCTTGACGTTTTCATTTTCAAAAATACGATGAATTTCTTCCAATGTATTACCAGTGTCGATAATATCTTCAAGAATCACCACAATTCTACCAGTCAAATCCTGGGTCAATCCAATCAAACGCTCAATATCTTCAGTAGATTTTACGCCTTCATATGACGCTAATTTAATAAAGGTAACTTCACAAGGTTTTGGATATTTTTTTACAAAATCACTCACAAACATGAATGATCCGTTTAAAACACCCACAAACACAGGAACCTCTTCTTTTATATCGGCCGCAACCTCATCCACCATTCTCTGTACGGTGGAGTCAATTTCTTTTTCAGAAATAAAGGGCTTAAAATATAAATCGTGAAGTTTGATCAATGTTTTCGGTTTTTAGAAGATGCAAAGATAGGCTTTTGATTTAAAATTTACTCTTGAAATTTCCAGATTTGATCCACACCTTTCAGAGTTTAGACGTATTTTTGCGATATTAATGAGCTAAAATTAAATGATTTTTCTCTGTAAGAACCTTAAACATGAATTATTTTTCTTCTAAATTTAAACTAGGTATTCTTGGTGGAGGCCAGTTGGGCAAAATGCTGCTTACAGAAACTCGAAAATTTGATATTTATACTTGTGTTCTTGATCCTAGTGCAGAAGCGCCTTCTAAAATTGCCTGTAATGAATTTACCCAAGGCGACTTGATGGATTATGAGACCGTAGTCAATTTCGGCAAAAACGTAGACGTACTGACCATAGAGATTGAAAATGTTAATGTCAATGCTTTAGAAACTTTGGAAAAACAAGGTGTAAAAGTGTTTCCTTCCTCAAAAACCCTAAAAATTATTCAGAATAAGGCCACTCAAAAACTATTTTATGTGGACCATAATATTGCAACGGCAGAATTTGCAAGATTTGCCTATGTCTCTGAAATTGAAGACGCAATTGATAATGGCGGACTCCAATTACCGTTTGTTTGGAAAGCTGCTCAGTTTGGATATGATGGCAACGGCGTAAAAGTAGTGCGAAGCAAAGCCGATCTGAAAACGCTGAAAGATGGCGAATGTATTGCAGAAACCATGATTCCGTTTAAAAATGAACTTGCGGTTATTGTGAGCAGAAATGTAGATGGAGATGTTAAAACATACCCCGTGGTAGAAATGGAATTTCACCCAGAGGCCAACCAAGTGGAATATGTCATTTGTCCTGCGAGAATCAGTGCTGCAGTAGCCCTAAAAGCAAAGGAAACTGCACTTAAAGTGTCTCAGGCTTTTAATCATGTAGGCTTATTGGCTGTTGAAATGTTTCAGACTCAAAACGATGAGATTTTGGTCAATGAAGTTGCACCAAGACCTCATAATTCTGGTCACCATACCATAGAATCTGGTTACACCTCGCAATTTGAACAGCACATCAGAGCCATTTTAAATTTGCCATTGGGTAAAACAGATTATAAAGTTGCAGGTGTGATGGTGAATCTGGTTGGAGCTGAAGGTTATTCGGGAGATGTACACTATGAACATATATCTGAAATTATGGCTATGGAAGGTGTTACCCCGCACATCTATGGTAAAAAACAAACACGACCTTTCCGAAAAATGGGGCACGTCACGATTGTCAATGAAGACTTGAACACAGCGCGGCAAATTGCGGAAGACGTCAAAAATTTAATTAAGGTCATCAGTCAATAAATCCGAAGCAAACTTGGAATTTTGATTATTTATAATTTAAAAAATATGAGCAAAATAGGAATCATCATGGGAAGCAAAAGCGATCTGCCAGTTATGCAGGAGGCTATTGACATCTTAAACCAATTTAATATAGATATCGAAGTTGATATTGTTTCAGCACATAGAACACCGGAAAAATTATTCGATTATGGAAAAAATGCACATACGCGCGGATTTTCGGTGATCATCGCAGGTGCAGGAGGTGCCGCGCATTTACCGGGAATGATCGCTTCTTTATCGCCACTGCCAGTAATTGGTGTTCCCGTAAAAAGCAGCAATTCCATTGACGGGTGGGATTCTATCCTCTCTATTCTTCAAATGCCAGGAGGTGTCCCTGTAGCTACTGTGGCGCTTAATGGTGCTAAAAATGCAGGCATTTTGGCGGCTCAAATTATAGGAAGTTCTGATGCTCAGGTTCAGGAAAAAATTATAGCCTATAAAGAAGACTTAAAAGCTAAAGTTTTAGAATCGTCCAAAACCTTGGAATATTAACATAGAAAACCCCGACCTAGGCCGGGGATTTCTTGCTATTAATCAACGATCATAAAGAATTTTTAAAAAACTTCTTTAAAATTGTTTTGCAAAGGTAAAACTATAATCTTTCTAAAACCAAAATATTAAGTTAATAATCGGACCCTCAACATTTTATTGGGGAGCCATTCACAGAACATTTACTCATCAGAAAAAATTAGTTATGACTATTTTAAATACACCTTTCGATACTACCTATAACACTGCACCCTTTTCTCAAATAACGGACGCCGATTTTTTGCCCGCGTTCAAAATTGCGATTGAAGACGCTAGGGCTGAGATTAATGCCATCACCGCTTCTGAAGCAGCACCAACTTTTGAGAACACCACGGAAGCCTTAGAGTTTTCTGGACAGCAATTAGATCGGATTTCCAGTATCTTTTTCAATTTGAATTCGGCCGAAACCAACGATACCATTCAAAAAATCGCTCAAGACGTTTCGCCTTTGCTATCAGAATTTGGTAATGACATTACTTTGAACGAAGATTTATTTAAAAGGGTCAAAGCCGTTTATGATAGCAAAGACACTTTAGATTTAACTGTTGAGCAACAAACGCTTCTGGATAAACAGTACAAGAGCTTTGCACGTAATGGTGCTAATCTTTCCGAAGACAAAAAACAAAAACTTAGAGCTATTGACAAACAATTGAGCCAACTCCAATTAAAATTTGGTGAGAATGTTTTAGCAGAAACCAACAACTTTGAAATGCTGGTTCTCAATGAAGAGGAACTTTCAGGATTACCAGAAGGTGTCTTGGAAGCAGCAAAGCAATTGGCAGAAAGTAAAGATCAAGAAGGTTGGCTATTTACTTTGGATTACCCGAGCTATATTCCATTTTTGACCTATGCAGACAATAGAGCGCTGAGAGAGAAATTAGCCATAGCTGCCGGAAAAAAAGCATTTAAAGGAGACGCGTTGGATAATCAAAACAACGTCTTACAAATTGCAACATTGCGCTTTGAACGTGCACAATTACTAGGGTATAAAACACATGCCCATTTTGTGCTTGAAGAACGGATGGCAAAAACGCCTCAAAAAGTTGAGGCCTTTTTGGAAGAACTTTTGGTAAAGGCAAAACCTGCCGCCTTGCGTGAATTTCAGGAACTTCAAGAATTTGCCAATACCCTAGACGGCATCAGCACACTAGAAAAATGGGATTCTGCCTATTATGCTGAAAAGCTGAAGCAGCAACGATTTGATTTGGACGATGAAAAGTTAAAACCATATTTTAAGCTTGAAAATGTCATCAACGGGGCTTTTAAAGTCGCACAAAAATTATATGGACTCGAATTTGAAGAAATCACTAGCATTGACAAATATCACGATGAAGTCCTTACTTACAAAGTAACCGATGCCAATGGTGAAATGGTTTCCATTTTTTACGCCGATTTCTTTCCAAGAACAGGAAAACGCAATGGGGCATGGATGACCATTTACAAACCTCAATTTGTGAAAGAGCATAAAAACGAGCGCCCACACATTTCCATTGTGTGCAATTTTACAAAACCTACAAAAACCAAGCCTTCACTATTGACGTTTAATGAAGTTACTACTTTGTTTCATGAATTTGGGCATGCACTCCATGGGATGCTGGCCAATACAACGTATCCAAGTTTATCGGGTACCAGCGTGTTTTGGGATTTTGTGGAATTGCCAAGTCAGGTGTTTGAAAACTGGTGTTATGAAAAAGAAGCGTTAGAGCTATTTGCCACACACTATCAAACCGGCGAACTGATCCCAATGGATTTGGTGCAAAAAATTAAGGATTCCTCTGCTTTTCATGAAGGCATGCAGACCTTACGCCAGCTGAGCTTTGGTCTTTTGGACATGAGTTGGCATGGCATTGACCCAACGCCAATTACAGATGTCAAAACGCATGAGTTAAACGCTTTTGAGGGCACACAGTTATTCCCAGATGTCAAGGAAAATTGCATGAGCACGTCGTTTTCACATATTTTTCAAGGCGGATATTCTTCAGGGTACTACAGCTACAAATGGGCTGAAGTATTGGATGCAGACGCATTCGAATTTTTTACGGAAAAGGGTATTTTTGATAAAAACGTGGCCACAAAATTTAAAGAGCATGTGCTTTCTCAAGGTGGTATTGAAGACCCCATGGTACTTTATAAACGCTTTAGAGGTCAAGAACCAAAACCAGACGCTTTATTAAAACGGGCCGGTCTTATTGAAAAATAATCGGTTTTAGTTGGTTTGGGTTTTGTCAGTTTGAGGGCTTTTGAAAATGAACAGATAGCCATTGGATATTTCGTAGAATTTTCAAATGTGTTCGAGATGAAATTTTTAGACAATGCCATACAAAAAAAAGTAAGGTCATAAAGGAGTGTTCAATGCCGGCTGCCATCCGAAACTGCCAGTGATTAATTTCATTGGCATTTCGCATCCAAATTAGCTCTTAAAAATGGGTGCCAAACTCATCGGCACAGAAACTGAACTCATCCTTAAAAGCAGAAACGTCATACCAAAACGTTTGTTGGATAATGGTTTTAAATTCAAATTTAAATGCATTGAAAACGCTTTAATGAATTTGCTCCATAATTAGGATTAATTTGCCTATTTTTGATACAAATTGCTATAAAAACAGATGTCAGATCATCAAATCAACCCAAATAAGTGGATTGAACTTTATTCCGATTATCTCTTTAATTATACAATTACGAGGGTCAATGACCGCGAAATTGCAAAAGATTTAATTCAGGACACCTTCTTTGCAGGCCTAAAGTCTATGAAAAATTTTAAAGGCGAAGCTAGCGAACGGACGTGGCTTATTTCTATCTTGAAAAGAAAAATAATCGATTATTACAGAAAAATTAACTCCAAGAAAGGCCAGGCTGAAGTTCGAATGACTTATAATATGGAAGAAAATGAAGGCGACTGGCTCGAAGAACGGGTAGAAGATGAGGGGTACTTAAATGCTCAAGAATCGCTTGAAAACACTGAACTTGGCGATGCCATCTATAATTGCATGGATAAGTTGTCAGAAAAGCAAGCTACCGTTTTTAAAATGAAAACAATTTTAAATTATGAAACAGAAACTATTTGTAATGAATTAAATATCACTGCGTCTAACTTATGGGTCATAATTCATCGTGCACGTACTGCCATGGCAGAATGCATGGAGAAAAACTGGTTATAATCATAGCAATGTCAAAATTATTTTTAATTTCAAAGGAAGAAGCGTTTCATATCTGTGATAAATCACAATATCGTGAATCTACGCTGTGGGAAAAGGTCAAACTGACTTTTCGATACTTATGGTGCCGAACCACACGGCTTTATGTTAACCGCAACAACAAATTGACCAAAGCAATAAAAACCTCAAATCTGGAATGTCTGAATGCTAGCGAGCGTCAACTACTCGACAGTCAATTGAAAAAACAGTTAAAAAATACAAGTGTAAAACCAGCCATAGTATCGGTACACTTTCTACCCAAAAAGAGCTATAATAATCACTTCTGTTTTTATTTTGAAAACGCAATAAAAAGTAAAAATCGTAAGTGTTACTGCCATGGTCATTAAAATCAGTTTGTAACTATATTCGTCTTTTAAAAATTCTAGCATCAAAAAGAGAATGCCCATTAGAAGTCCCATAATTTTTGTGTTCTTCACCCCTATTTTTTGAGGAATTGTCGCCAATTTGAGACTGTCATATTGCAAATCCCTAATTTCAAAAGGCAACATTAATAGCATCACCAAAATAAACCGTTGTCCGGCCATGATCCAAACATCAAGAGAAAAACCAAGATTGTTATTCAATACCGGCAATAAAACGGTTACTCCCGCCCAGACCAGCGCAATCACATACACCTTTAAACCTCCAATGTTCCTAAGATTTTTTTGTTGGTCCATAAAAAGATGACTCGGCAAAAAAGGAATTGCATATAAAAATGTGACTATGGCAAAAACCGCAATAAAAAGTAAGGTTTGAAGCCTTAGTTGTAACGCAAACCAAAGCATCAACAGAAAGCAAGCCAATGAAAATACCTGAATAACTTTCAACCAGGTTGCCAAATGCCGATGGTGAAACTTTGCCAGCCCGAAATACTTTACAAAATTATAACCCGTTATTGAAGAGAAAAAGATAAACAAAAGCAGACTCCAATCTGTTGGTAAATTGAGTTCCAAAAGTGTCACATAAGTCATTGCAAGTACAGCTAAAGCCACGTGAATGCTACTATTGATATAAAAGTCAAACAAAGGCTTTAACTGCGTCATTTTACAAAAATAAGCAATGTGTTAATAAGACTTCCAAATGGTTAAAAACTTTAGATTTCGTTAACTAAAAATGGGCTTTATTTCCGTAATTTTGCGCTTCAAAACACAACTACATTTTAATGAATACAAACGCTTTTGCACTTCGCCATATTGGTCCGGATGAAAACGACCAAAATCAGATGCTCAAAACCATTGGAGTTGAGAGTTTAGATCAACTTATTTATGAAACTCTTCCAGACGATATCCGATTGAAAAACGGATTAAATCTTGACGAGCCAATGACAGAATATGAGTATTTGAACCACGTTCTTGAACTTTCAAAAAAGAACAAAATTTTCAAATCTTATATTGGTTTAGGCTACCATCCCACTATTGTTCCTGCTGTTATTCAGCGCAACGTTCTCGAAAATCCAGGTTGGTACACCGCATACACACCTTATCAGGCTGAAATTGCCCAAGGTAGATTGGAGGCCCTTTTGAACTTCCAAACCATGGTTACGGACCTGACAGGAATGGAAATTGCCAATGCATCATTACTTGATGAAAGTACTGCTGCTGCAGAAGCCATGAGCTTATTGTTTGCTGTTCGCGAGCGTGACCAAAAGAAAAATAACGTTAATAAATTTTTCGTTTCTGACGCCATTTTACCTCAAACCCTATCCTTATTACAAACAAGATCTACACCTATTGGCATTGAGTTGGTTGTTGGCAATGAAGACGATTTTAGTTTTTCATCTGAATTTTTCGGTGCTATTTTGCAGTATCCAGGAAAAGACGGTTTGGTGAGTGATATCAAATCGTTTATAGAAAAAGCAAATGACAACCAAATTAAAGTAGCGGTTGCTGCAGATATATTGAGCCTTATAAAATTGGAAGCTCCAGGCAAATTTGGCGCTGACGTAGTTGTTGGAACAACACAGCGTTTTGGAGTGCCTATGGGTTATGGTGGACCTCATGCTGCTTTTTTTGCAACCAAAGAAGCTTACAAACGTGATTTACCTGGGCGTATTATTGGCGTGACTAAAGACATGAACGGCAACAGAGCGCTGCGTATGGCGTTACAAACACGTGAGCAGCACATTAAACGTGACAAAGCTACTTCAAATATCTGTACAGCGCAAGTGCTTTTAGCCGTTATGGCAGGCATGTATGCTGTGTATCATGGGCCTAAAGGCTTGAAATTTATAGCTGACAAGGTTCACAATACAGCCTCAGCTGTAGCCAAAGCTTTGACACAATTAGGCTATAAGCAAAAAAACGCATCGTTCTTTGATACTATTAAAATTGATGCCAATGCTGATAACATCAAAAAAATAGCGGAACGTCATGAAGTGAATTTCTACTACCCAAATGCAGACACTGTAACAATCTCCATCAATGAAACCACATCTTTAAAAGATGCCAATGAGATCATTGCAATTTTTGCTGAAAACCGTCAGAAAGACACCATTACCTTGAAGCAAATAGAAAATGCCAACTGCATCACTGAAGATTTACAGCGTCAATCAGATTTTTTAACTCTTGCCGTCTTCAACAAGCATCATTCTGAAACCGAATTGATGCGTTATATCAAAATGTTGGAGCGGAAAGATTTGTCCTTGAACCACTCTATGATTGCTCTAGGTTCTTGTACCATGAAACTTAACGCTGCCGCAGAAATGTTGCCATTAAGCTGGCCAAACTGGGGAAGCATTCATCCATTTTGCCCAATAGAACAAGCAGAAGGCTATCACATTGTTTTGAAAGCTTTAGAAGAACAATTGACTGAAATTACGGGTTTTGCCGGTACTTCGCTGCAACCTAATTCTGGTGCTCAAGGAGAATATGCAGGATTGATGGTCATTAAGGCCTATCATGAATCTCGCAATGATGCCCACCGTAACATTTGCTTAATTCCTTCCTCTGCACATGGCACCAATCCCGCAAGTGCGGTCATGGCGGGCATGAAAGTGGTGGTCACAAAATCTACAGAAGAGGGCAATATTGATATAGACGATTTACGTGAAAAAGCGCTAGAACATAAAGACAATCTATCGTGTTTGATGGTGACGTATCCATCAACGCACGGCGTTTACGAATCGGCAATTAAGGATATCACCCAAATTATTCATGATAATGGCGGTCAAGTTTATATGGACGGTGCCAATATGAACGCACAAGTGGGATTGACCAATCCTGGAAATATTGGGGCAGATGTATGCCATCTTAATTTACATAAAACTTTTGCAATTCCTCATGGAGGCGGTGGCCCAGGTGTTGGTCCAATTTGTGTGGCCGAACAATTGGTCCCATTTTTACCAGGCAACCCGATAATCAAAACTGGCGGAGACAAAGCAATTACGGCTATTTCTGCAGCGCCATTTGGATCTTCGTTGGTCTGTTTAATTTCATACGGCTACATCAAAATGTTGGGTGCTGAAGGACTGACACATGCTACAAAAATGGCGATCTTAAATGCCAATTACATCAAAGAACGTTTACAAGGGCAATTTGATACGCTTTATTCAGGAGAACGCGGACGTGCAGCCCACGAAATGATTGTTGACTGTCGCCCATTTAAAGAACACGGCATTGAAGTAACTGATATTGCAAAACGCTTGATGGATTATGGCTTTCATGCACCAACGGTATCCTTCCCTGTGGCAGGAACCTTGATGATTGAACCAACCGAAAGTGAAAGTAAAGAAGAGATGGATCGTTTTTGCGATGCGATGATTTCTATCAAAAAAGAAATTGACAGCGCTTCTAAAGACGATAGCAACAATGTGCTAAAAAACGCACCCCATACCCTGGCCATGCTTACGGCTGATCATTGGAATTTCCCATATTCAAGAGAAATGGCAGCATATCCATTGGATTATATTCAGGAGAATAAATTTTGGCCTACCGTAAGACGTGTTGATGATGCTTATGGCGATAGGAATTTGATTTGTACCTGTGCCCCTATTGAAGAATATATGGAAGCTTAATTTTTGGAATACAATAATATGAAGCGCTCCTTAAAATTTTAAAAGAGCGCTTTTTTTATTGATTTCCTTACATGCAATCGATATTTTTACAGATTTGGCAAAAATCACCAAAAAACAATGCAATTGGCAGCAACCAAAACGAATATTAAGTACATTAGTAAATTGAACAAACTTCAAAACAAATGGCAATAAAGATTACTGGCTCCGGTAGCTACATCCCAAGTAGCATCGAAAAAAATGAAAACTTTCATGAGCATCATTTTTTAAACGTCGATGGTTCGAGTTTAACACACCCAAATTCGGTAATTATTGAAAAATTTAAAGCGATTACAGGAATTGATGAACGCCGCTATGCTTTTGACCATTTAACATCCTCTGACCTAGCGTTTTTTGCTGCAGAAAAAGCCATAGCCGATGCCAAAATTGATCCTGAAGAGTTGGATTATATTATTATGGCTCATAATTTTGGTGACGTCAAGCACAATACTATCCAAACGGATGCATTGCCGTGTTTAGCTTCTCGTGTCAAGCATAGCCTGCGCATCAAGAATCCGAAATGTGTGGCTTATGACATTCTTTTTGGCTGTCCAGGTTGGATTGAGGGCGTTATTCAAGCCAATGCTTTTATAAAGGCAGGAATCGCTAAAAAATGCTTGGTAATAGGTTCTGAAACTTTATCACGCGTTGTTGACAAACATGATCGCGATTCCATGATTTATAGTGACGGTGCAGGCGCAACCATTGTTCAGGAAACTGATGAAGAAGGTGGTATTCTGGCTCATGAAACTGGAAGCTTTACCTATGATGAGGCGTATTACTTGTATTTTGGCAATAGTAATAATAAGGATCTATGTCCTGATACGCGATACATCAAAATGGATGGCCGTAAAATTTATGAATTTGCGCTTAAACACGTGCCTCTGGCCATGAAAACTTGTTTGGATAAAAGCGGAGTTGACATTAAGGATGTGAAAAAAATATTCATTCACCAAGCTAATGAAAAGATGGATGAAGCCATCCTCAAACGTTTTTACAAACTTTACGATATCGAAATTCCTGACGGGATTATGCCCATGAGCATCCGCGAATTAGGCAATAGTTCTGTGGCTACAATTCCTACTCTTTTCGATTTGGTCAGAAATAATAAACTAGAAAACCATAGCCTAAGTAAAGGCGATATCATCATGTTTGCCAGCGTTGGTGGAGGCATGCATGTCAATACGATAGTTTATCAATACTAAAATGAATATTGGCGTTGTTGTAGATAATGAATTTGACCATGACCATCGTGTTCAAAAAGAAATACGTTTGTTACGGGATGATGGCCATACTGTTTTTGTCCTCTGCTTTGGTTTCAAAAAGACATATAAAGATTATCCGGATTTTATTGTAAACAGGATCATCATCCCTAGAAAGCTCAGAGATCTATTGGTGCTCTTGAGTACCAATTTTAAGTTTTATGAAGCTCTATGGCAATATCATATAGCCAAGTTTATTTCCACACACAAGTTAGATGCACTGCATGTTCATGATTTGTATTTAGCCAAAGCTGCTAAACAGGGCATAAAACAATCAAAGCGTAACTTGCCGTTAACTTTAGATCTTCACGAAAATTATCCTGCTGCGATAAACTCTTATCAATGGGCCATTCAGGGCTGGAGAAAATATGTGGTACAACCTCAAAGGTGGTATAAAAAAGAAGGCTACTACCTCAACTATGCCGACTACATCATCGTCTTGAGCGACTCTTTTAAACAGGATTTAATGAAACGGTTTCCCTTTTTAAAATCAGAGCATATTTATCCGCATCCCAATATGCCTGATTTTGACAGTTTCGAGGCTTTTGAAAAGACTGATTATGCGGTAGAATTTCACTCAGACCTGCCAACCCTATTTTATTTTGGCGTAGTGGCCAAACGTCGGGGAATTTTGGACATTCTGCCATGGATTATCGAACTATTGGAAGAAGGAAACCAATTTCATACGTTGATCATTGGCCCCACAGACAAAGCGGATAAGACTGTATTTCAGGGCTATATCCATCATCCTGTTTTGAAAGATAAGCTGACCTATATTCCTTGGGCAAATGTGAACTATCTGCCGGCTTACCTGAAAAAAATAACGATTGGCTTAGCGCCGTTTCAAGTCAATGCCCAACATGATTCAGGCGTTGCCAATAAACTGTTTCAGTATATGTATGGCGAAATTCCGATTGTAGCAACAAAATGTAAGGCACAACAGGAGCTTATACAGAGCGCTGCATGTGGATTACTATATGAAACCAAAGACGAGTTTAAATCTGCAATTAAAAGTTTAATCGCAAATGAGGCGCTAAGAGGACAACTAGGTTCAAACGGTAAGAAAAAATTGCTAGACCTTTATCAACATAAAGCAGACAAGGAGTTTTTGGACATTTACAAATAAAGGATCAAAAGCTCCAACCACTATAATCAGTTGTTGCCTCCAATTGATTTTCAAGATCGTCTTCCAGTTCTGGAAAAAAATCAATTCCGGTGATCACCTCAACAGAATCCACCGAGACCACAAAATTATATAGAGGTTCAGCTGAATTTTTATGTGGCATCAAAAAAGCAATCATTTTGTTGTGATCGGCATCAAACACAACTTTGTAAAACGCATCTGGAACAGCTACTTTTTCAGTACCAATGGTCGTTAAACCACTTGTTAAAACACCACCGGTTACCACAAAGACCCCATCATATTTACTGGCCCAGTAACGTACTTTTTGTTCCAAAGCATTCCAGATCCCTGCATTAAAGGCGTGCCGTTGCGGACTGATATTGCTCGTTAAAAATGTTTCGTCATGCGCCTGTTGGCTGTAGTTTTTATCTCCTGCAGGAACCAAGTGCCCACGGTCATAACCAGAGTTCTTATAGTTGCGCCAACTAGCAGCACCTGTTTTTACGGCGTGGTCAATTTCAAAATAAGGACGTTTAAAATTGGTGGTGGCAAGATGTGATTTCTTAAGCTCATAGGCTACCCACTCTGCCTGTTCATGAGGTTCGCTATAGGATAACGAATACCCCTTATGATGGATGATTTGTCCTGTTGTACTTGTAGGTAAAAAGAATGTATTTGTTTCAGTCTTTACACGCGCTTCCTCTTTTACTAACTCAGCAGAATCCAATTCTGTTAAGAAATACTCATACCCGTAAACTCCCAATAAAATGAGAATAGCGATAAGGCTATACAGATGCCTGTTCCTCAAAACCACTAATCAAATACAAATTCCAAAGGTTGCCCCGTTGCAGCGTTGGGAAACCCGATACCAAGAATGGCTGACATGGTAGGTGCAATATCAGTGATGTGTGTTTTTTTGTAAGTATGTCCTTGCTTTATGCCGTGACCATAAAATAATAATGGCACATGCGTGTCATAATTAAACGAAGAACCATGAGTTGAACCTGTCAAACCATAGGAAATGACCGCAGGATCAAGCACATAAATCACATCTCCTGACCGCTTTTGATTGTAACCGTTTTGAATCAGTTCTTCAACTCCCTTGGTAAATGATGTCTGTATCATTGACATTCCCGTATACGCTTTATCAATATGATCATAAGCAATAATTTCATTGACGATAGCTTCCTGAACATCATCAAGCTTCAAATCCATTTCTAATAATTTTGATCTGTTTAAGAAAATTTGATTGTTGCTGATATTTTCTACCAGATCTTCAGCATTGAACCTGGCTTTCATAAAAACAGACAGTTTTTCTTTAAACGCCCTCCCATCAAAATACCCAGCTGGAATATTCAAGCTCTTCAAGTAAGAAGGCACTTCAATTGCCGCATGGTCTGCGGTCAAAAACACGGTGTAATTTCCTTTTCCAACTTTAGCATCCAAACCATTTAATAAACGCTCCAAATCTTTGTCAAGACGTAAATAGGTGTCCTGAATTTCCTTGGAGTTGACCCCAAAATTATGACCTACGTAGTCAGGACTAGAAAAACTAACGGCCAAAACATCTGTAAACTCATCTTTCCCCAAAGCTTCACCATCTATTGCTGCCAAGGCAAAATCAGCAGTTATACTATTGCCGTAAGGTGTAGCCTTTAAAATATCAAAACCTGAATTTTTATCTTTCAAAGCCATCAAGTCATAAGGAAAAGTTGCAGCGTCCTTACCATTAAATCCGCCTTCAAAAGTATTCGCATCTGGACCACTTTCAGTATAGGTGGCAATATCATATAATGTATTCCATTCCTTTAAATAGGATTTGATTTGATTTGACGCATTAAAATTTTGAACCCATTGCGGCAACTGCTTCATATAAAAAGTGCTTGAGATCCAACGGCCTTCATCTGCACCATGGAACCAATAGGCAGCATTTGCAGTATGGCCAGCAGGAAGGATGGCGCCTCTATCCTTAAGTGCGATGCCAATGGTTTTACCGCGCAACTGTGTGTAGAGTCTGTTTTCGTCAGCAAATGTGGTGGTCTTCATTCGGGTGGGTGACATTTTACCGGCATCATCAGTGGTTCCTATGGATTGCACACTATCATCATCGGTGCAATAGACAGTTTTATTTATTTCTTTATCATACCAGTTATTTCCTATAATACCATGATAATTAGGAGTGGTACCGGTGTATACAGAAGCATGCCCAGGAGCGGTATAGGTAGGCACATAATTAAAATGATTATTTTTACAATTAAAGCCCTCGTCCATCATACGTTTAAAGCCACCGTTACTATATTTATTGTAGAAACGGGTTAAATAATCATAGCGCATTTGATCTACAACAATGCCTACAATTAATTTTGGTTGCGTTTGAATAGTGTTATCTTTGTTGGTCTTGTTTTTAGAATTCTGCTGTTGTGCCTGAATTGTAAATACAAAAAGCAAAGTAATGATAACGCTACAAGTTAAATTTTTCATGTCAATAAAGTTGGATTCGAGTATCAAAAATACAGCTTTTTAAAACATCAATAATTTAAATTAAGGTTAATTACGTCGCTGTTTTTTTTACTTTAGCAGTAATAAAATTTAATATGAGCTACCTACATAATATTGGTCAATATTTTTTGATGATTAAGCAAATTTTTCGTAAACCTACCAAATGGTCTGTGATGCGGCATCTCATTTTGAAGGATATTGATGATTTGATTATTAACTCAATAGGTATTGTATCCTTTATAGCATTTTTTGTTGGAGGTGTTGTCACCATTCAAACGGCGTTGAACATGACCAATCCACTTATCCCAAAATCTTTGGTAGGGTTCGCAACAAGGCAATCGGTCATTTTAGAGTTTGCACCTACATTTATTTCCATAATTATGGCAGGAAAAGTTGGCTCTTTTATTACATCCAGTATTGGCACCATGCGTGTTACTGAACAGATTGATGCGTTGGAAGTTATGGGGATTAATGCCATCAATTATTTGGTATTTCCTAAATTTATCGCTCTAATGCTCTATCCTTTCTTAATATCTATAGCTATGTTTTTGGGAATTATTGGAGGCATGGCGGCCTGTTTTTATGGTGGTTTCAGCTCTGTAGATGATTATATTGCGGGAATTCAAATGGATTTTATACCGTTTCATATGGTGTATGCCTTTATAAAAACATTCGTGTTTGCCTTTTTATTGGCAACTATTCCTTCTTATTATGGGTATTACATGAAAGGTGGCGCGTTAGAAGTTGGCAAAGCAAGTACGACTTCTTTTGTGTGGACCAGCGTGATGATTATCCTTTTTAACTATATATTAACCCAAATGTTGTTAAGCTCATGATAGAAGTCAATGATATCCATAAATCTTTTGGTGATTCTGAAATTTTAAAAGGCATCTCCACTGTTTTCGAGAAAGGAAAAACCAACCTGATCATTGGACAAAGTGGCTCTGGAAAGACTGTTTTTTTAAAAACGTTATTGGGCTTGTTCATTCCTGAACAAGGTTCTATTTCGTATGATGGAAAAATATATTCTAAATTATCTCCCGACCAGAAAAGTGAATTAAGAGCAGAAATGGGAATGGTCTTTCAAGGAAGTGCGCTCTTCGATTCTATGACTATTGCTGAAAACGTGAAATTTCCATTGCGAATGTTCACCAAGCAAAATAAAAGTGAGATGAATGATCGGGTCAATATTGTTTTAAAAAGGGTCAATCTTGATGATGCCCACAACAAATTACCTAGTGAAGCTTCTGGTGGGATGCAAAAACGTGTAGCCATTGCAAGGGCTATTGTCAATCAACCAAAGTATTTGTTTTGTGATGAGCCCAATTCTGGATTGGATCCAAGAACTGCAACGGTAATTGACAATTTAATTCAAGAAATTACCCAAGAATATGATATCACAACAGTGATCAATACGCATGACATGAACTCAGTAATGGAAATTGGTGAGAAAATCGTGTTCTTAAAAGATGGCATTAAAGAATGGGAAGGTTCCAACAAAAATATCTTTAAAACCGATAATGAAGCGGTCACCAACTTTGTCTACTCTTCTGATTTGTTTCAGCGGGTGCAAAAAATGTATTTGGAGGAGGATCAGTAGAGAGTTTTCAGTCTTCAGTTGGCAGTCCTCAGTTGACAGCCTTCAGCTAGCAGTATTCAGTGTTCAGTTGACAGTGCCTAGTTCAATTTTACGGTTGGGACTAAATTTTTGATTAAATAAATACCAACAGATACATCATTTACTTTTGACGTCTTACAACCAAAGAATCCATCTTATATTTTTGTTGTAGCCAGCGTTTCAGTCGTTGTTGTTCTTTGGCAATAACAGCTTCATTAACATTCTCCTTCCATTTTACCGTAAATTCAGATATGGTATCTAGTTGCTTGAAGTTGGAAGAAATCACACTTGAATAAGATAGCCTGTCAATATTCTCATAGTTAATATTGACCTCTTTGGTCAATTCTTCAAACGGAATTTGAAGCGCTTCATATTTGGCCAATTTACGCACCTTATCTTCCAGAAATACAATCTTTTGATTTTGGGTCAATAAATCTAAAGAATCACGATAACGCAATTGGGACATGTACCTCAGATTATCCAGATTCTTGGATCGATTTTGGTTAAATTCCAGTTTTGCATTCACAAGTGCAGGATAATCTTTCATCCGACTTCTCAAAATTGCAATTGTATTTTCCGGGATTTGATCCAATCCAAAACTGTTGAACTCTAAAACAGATGGCGTGTCTTTAACCCCCGAATATTTAAAACCAGCATTAGATTTTATATAATCGGCATGTGGCAAACCTTCCAACTCCTTATTAATAAATGCTTGCGCTGCATTTTCAAACTTGCTTTGTCGCCATACATCAATAAAGGTAATCATAGCCGGTATCATCACAACGACGGCCACCAAGGTTGCAATTCTTGATGTTCGTTTTCGTTTTGCAGAATTGGCATATTTAAGCATCGGAAACCCTAATATTTTGACTACAATAAAAGTTGCCAAGGCTATGAAAATTGTATTGATGGTAAACAGATACATGGCTCCAAAAAAGTATGGAAAATTACCTTTCGCCAATCCGTAGCCAGCTGTACATAGCGGCGGCATTAATGCGGTTGCTATGGCCACCCCAAAAATTACGGAGGCTATTGTTCCTTTTTTGGTTCTGGCAATTATTAATGCCAAACCACCAAAAAAGGCTATCAGCACGTCACGAATATCTGGTTTTACCCGTCCTAATAATTCAGAAGTATCTTCACTTAACGGAAAAAATTTGAAGAATAAAAAAGCCGTTGTTAAACTCAACACAATCATTATGACCAAATTGATCAACGACCGTTTGAGCGTATCAATGTCATTGATGGCAATAGACAGACCAACGCCTAAAATTGGCCCCATTAAGGGAGAGATTAACATGGCACCAATAACCACTGCGGCAGAATTGGCATTCAACCCAATGGAAGCTACAAAAATGGAACAGATAAGAATCCAGGCCGTTGCCCCTTTAAAAGGAATATCACCTTTAATGGCCGCCAAAGTGGCGTCTCTATCCGTATCTTCACGGAAATCTAGAAGCTCACTGAAAAATCTTTTGATGCTTACCCACAATCCTTGAGCATCTTTTTTTACGGCGTCCTTAGTCGATTCAGCCGCGTTATCCTGTTCTTTAGATTTTTCTTCCTCTGAAAAATTGAACTTGTTTTCTTCCATCAATTCAGTTATTAACCATTATGATCACCAAATTTATTTTTTACTTTTTGAAGCACTTGCTTGATATCTTGTTCTTTTGACTTAGGAAATATAAGCAAAACTTCGTCTTTATCAATAATGATATAATCTTTAAGACCGTCAACCACCACAATTTTATCGCCTTTGGTCCTGATCATGTTTCCTGAAGCATCGTCCACCAATGTTCTGGCATTGACCACTGCATTCTGGTTTTGGTCTTTCTCAAGTTTATCGTATAAACTGCCCCAAGTACCCAAGTCATTCCAATCAAACTCCGCCGGCAATACGTACACATTTTCTGAGCTTTCCATAATGGCGTAATCCACTGAAATGTTTTCAGAATTTCCGTAATTTTCTGCTATAAAAAGAGCTTCATCATCTGTGTTATAGATATTGATTCCTTTTTCAAATAAGTCAAATAATTGCGGTTGATGAAACTGAAACGCCTTCACGACACTTTTCACACTCCACATAAAAATGCCTGCGTTCCATAAAAAGTTGCCCTGACTGATAAAGGATTTTGCCGTTTCATAATCTGGTTTTTCCCTGAACTGCTGTACCGGTTTAATGGAAGCGTTTGAAGATTTGTCATATTCAATATATCCATAGCCTGTATTAGGAAATGTTGGCTGGATGCCCAAAGTCATTAACGCATCATTAGTTTCGCAAAAATCAAATGCTTGCTGTACGTTTTGGGTAAATTTTTCTTCGTCCTCAATCCAATGATCACTTGGCGCAACAATCATCACCGCGTCGGGATTTTCCTTCTGAATTTTTAGAGAGGCATACAAAATGCAAGGTGCTGTGTTTCGCATAGCAGGTTCTAGCAACACCTGACGCTCGGTGACTTCTGGCAATTGCTGAAATACCAGGTCTTTATACATAGCGTTGGTGAGAATAAAAATGTTCTCCGTTGGAATTAGTAGTGACAATCTTTGAAAAGTCTTCTGAATGAGCGTGTCTCCAGTTCCCAACATATCATGAAATTGCTTTGGAAAATCCTGAGTGCTTACAGGCCAAAACCGTGATCCTACGCCGCCTGCCATTAATATGGCATAATAATTTTTATTTTTTTCCATTGTCTTTTTGACATTCTAACTCTTCCGAGTCTATTCTCTATTTATGTTTCGTTGAATCTTCGATTTCCCAAAGGGGACACTATTTTAATTGAGCATTAGAAGAAGAATGCTATCTTCAAATGTTACTTTTGACTCTGACTTCCGACTTAATACTTCTAACCGTCGACTAATTCAACCTCCGCATTCTGGTTGAAAAGATACAACTTTCCTGATGCAACCTCAACACCTTCATATCTGGTGCGTCTTTTGACCCCCTTTCTAAAAACCCGTCCGTTGTAAAGTTTAAACTCACCACCCAAAGGCACTTCAAAAATATAGGTTTTATCATTAGGCGGATCAAATTGTTTCAATGCTAAGGCTAATTTGACATCCGTATCACTACTTGCCTTCGGGTTTTTAAAATGCCGCGCCAAAAGGGGCAGCAGTTCATTTGGAAATACCCGTGGATTCAAAAATGGCAACATCAATATTTGAAAGGTATGTTTCCATTCTTTACCATGTGGCTTGATGTATCGGCCATAACTATTGAAAGCCTCAAAATGCGCAATTTCATGAATCAAAGTCACCAAAAACCGATAGTGGTTTAAATTAGGAATTTATGGTGATTTGATGCTTGTTGTTTGGCAATTTTCTGTAATCTCCATGACGTGTTTTGCGTTCATTCTTGATTTTTACTACCAGATTATCATGCCTTAAAAGTTCTATAACATCAGGAATTGCCTGATAGGGAATGTATTCTTGAAGCGTATTGTGCATAAAGGCAAAAATAAGAGATTTGGGCAGAAAGTTTAAAGATTTTTGTAATTTTAGGTAACAAAAGTTTACCATAAAATTAAAGATAGCTATTCCTCAATGTTTATCTTTAGTTTCTGCAATCTGACGCAAAATTTTACGAGGGTTGATCGCATTAAGAGACGCAAATGAGACTTGAAACAACTCAAATCTTATAAATAACAACTGATACTCCATGGCATTTATAGATTATTACAAAATTTTGGGCATTAATAAATCGGCCACCACCGCCGAAATCAAGAAAGCCTACCGGAAATTGGCGCGCAAGTACCATCCTGATGTCAACCCAAATGATAAAACTTCAGAACAGAAGTTCAAGGAAATAAATGAAGCCAATGAAGTATTGAGTGACACCGAAAATCGCAAAAAATACGACAAGTACGGTAAAGATTGGCAACATGGTGATGCTTATGAGCAAGCGCAGCGCCAACAACAATCACAACGTCAATATCAACAACAAGATTACGGTGGCGGCAACTATGGTGGCGGTAATTTCTCTGGAGGCGATTTTTCAGATTTCTTTGAGTCGATGTTTGGAGGAGGTGGTGGCACCTCACAAGGTCGTGGTAGAACTGCCGGATTTAGGGGTCAGGATTTCAATGCAGAATTGCAGCTCGACCTGAAGGAGGTTTACGAAACACAGAAAAGAGTATTGACCGTTAATGGAAAAAATATCAGATTGACCATTCCTGCTGGTGTTGACAACGGCCAGGTTATCAAAATACCTGGCAAAGGAGGCCCTGGCGCCAATGGTGGACCAAACGGCGATTTACTGATTCAATTCAACATTGGAAATAGCACAAAATTTAAGAGAGATGGATCCAATTTGTATGCTACAGAAGCTATTGATCTCTATACCGCAATTTTAGGCGGGGAGGTTACCGTTGACACTTTTGATGGTAAAGTCAAATTAAAAGTCAAACCTGAAACGCAAAGCGGCACCAAAGTTAAACTCAAAGGTAAAGGCTTCCCTATTTATAAAAAGGAAGGACATTTTGGCGATCTTTATATTACCTATGACATTGAAATGCCGACCAAGCTTTCTGACAAAGAAAAAGAACTGTTCAATGAACTTAAAAATTTAAAATCATGACTACAGAAATCTATATCCCAATAAAGACCCTGTGCTCCCATTACAAGGTGGAAACTTCTTTCTTTCAAGGTTTAAATGAGTATGGACTGATTGAAATAACCAGCGTTGAACAATCACCGTGCGTCCATAAAAATAACATTAAGGGTCTGGAAGCAATGATACGATTACATCACGATTTGGACATTAATTTTGAAGGCATTGATACGGTATTGAATCTCTTGGAAAAAATTAATGATCTGCAGGAGGAATTGGTTGCTACAAAAAACAGATTACGGATTTTTGAGGAGTAAACTCCAAAAGGAATTTACTTGAAATTCGCTATCCTAAAGATTATAATCTTCACAAGCCATTAACGCGCTCTAGATCATTAACATATATGGTTGGGTTGATTTCCAAACCTTATCCATAAACATTGCAGTTTCAAAACATCTCTCCAAGAAATCAATTCTTAAAAAAACAAGTAACAGTTGTGGCCGTAACGTGTTTAACGTCTTAGTTTCTATAGTAAACTAACCCCACACAATTTCTCAATACATGCTATCCCTATTTGACGTATTATGAAACTAAGCAACATCCATCTCTTGTGATTTTTCTTCTATTTGAGTTGAGTACATATAAATTACCCTCATTTGGGAGATTACAATAATCCTGCTTCGATATGATATTTATCATTTCTTAAACTCTATTTATTACCCAACTTTGTATCATAATATTAAAAATAGACTATTATGAGTATTACTAAAAATATTGCCAAACCCCTTTTGAGCTTCCTAGTTTTGCTCATCTTATCAACTCCACAAGTTTTTTCACAAACGTATGACCTGAATAATTCAGCGTCAAAACTTACGATCTCTGGAACCTCCAGTTTACATGATTGGGATATTGATGTCGAACAACAAAAAGGTCAAATTGTCTTGAACATGGCCAATGAATTGAAGATAGAAAAATTGACTCTTGACGTTATTGCCGAAAGCTTAAAGAGTGGTAAAGGCGGCATGGATAAAAACACTTATAAGGCCTTAAATACAAATAAACACAAATCCATCGCCTTCCAACTAACCGATGTGAAAGAAATTAAGGCTTCAGGAACTGACAGCTATAAAGTTGAGGTTGCTGGAAATTTAACCGTAGCCGGAGTGACCAAAAAAACCAGTTTACATTTAGACATGCTAGTCACTTCCAATAAGGTGACTTTAAAAGGCAACAAGTCCTTTAAAATGACTGATTTCGGCATAAAACCTCCTAAAGCGCTTTTTGGAACTATTACTACCGGAGATGACATTACTATAACATTCGATACCATTCTAAATAAATAATCAAATAAGTTAACAACCAAAAATTAAAAAAATCATAAGACCATGAATGCACTAATTAAAAACTCAGCAATCGCATTAGTACTTCTTGCAGGAGTTAGTACGTATGCCCAAAAAAACGACAGAAGTATTGACAATTATAGAGAGCCTGACAAAAACGGCATCAATGTTTTTGAAAGCCCTAAAGACACGATTTCCACTTTTGACAATGTCAAAGTAAGAATTGGAGGTTCTTCAACACTCCAGTACCAAGCAATAGATCACAGCAATACAAACCCTACCATTATTGTTGAAGGGGCGCCTACAAATCCTTATCAACTTAAGGAAATTGGCTATAACTTTAATTTGGCTACCGCAAATTTAGACTTGGATGTAGCACTTTATGACGGTGTTAGAATGCACTTACGCACCTATTTATCATCTCGTCACCATCCAGAACCTTATGTTAAAGGAGGGTATTTTCAAATTGATAAACTAGAATTTATCAAAGAAGGATTTTTAGAAAACTTCATGAAATATGCTACTATTAAAATTGGGCATATGGAGAATAATTACGGTGATGCACACTTTAGAAGAAGTGATAATGCACAAGCCATTTATAATCCATTTGTAGGGAATTTAATTATGGATGCTTTCACAACTGAGGTTGGAGCAGAATTGTTATTGAGAAAAAATGGTTTTATCGGAATGATAGGAATGGCTAATGGTAAATTGAATCAATCTATCAACAAATCAGCTAACGGAACTACAGGAGGTGCTTCATTTTTGGCAAAACTTGGATATGACAAACAGATTAATGAAGATTTAAGATTCCGATTAACTGGATCGATCTATAACACAGGCTATGTTCCAAATTCATATCTGTATTCTGCAGATAGAGCTGGTTCTCGATACTATGGGGTGATGATTCCTGCAACGGCATCAGGTGATGACTTTAGATCAGGTAGATACAATCCTAATTTAAGAAATCAGATTACTGCCATCATGATCAATCCATTCATAAAATACAAAGGACTTGAGTTCTTTGGAACTATCGAAACAGCTAATGGCAAAGGTGCTTCAGAAGTAGAAGAACGAACAGCCAATCAGTTTTCGGGTGAGCTCATTTACCGATTTGGTAATAACGAAAACTTCTACATTGGAAGTCGCTATAACAAAGTTGATTCTGAAGAAGCGAGCGGAGATGATGTGGAGATTTCAAGATTTCAGGTCGCTGGAGGTTGGTTCATGACAAAAAATATTCTTATGAAAGTTGAATACGTAAGCCAAAAGTATGATGGGTACAAGGCTACAAGCAACTTCGCAGATGGCAAGTTTAATGGACTAGTGGCTGAGGCTGTAATTAGTTTCTAATAAAGAGTATTGTTACTATTGGCGAACCTCAATTTTTTAGTAGTCCACTAAATAATTGAGGTTTGTTTTTTTAAGAATATATTGTAATCCTATAATACCTAGTACCATGAAAAGATTACTTTTTATTTTACCGTTTCTTGTTTTGGTTTCTTTTTCTAAGATAAACCCAGCAAAAACCAGTACATCGGTCCTTATCACTCCTCAAAGTGAATTGCACATTAAAGGTACCAGTAACGTTTCTGACTTTACATGTCAATACAACATACAAAACCTTGATGAGCCCATCCGTGTTCATTATGAAAAGCTAAATGATGTTATAAGATTTGAGAACTCCATGCTCATTTTAGAAAACAATGGCTTTGATTGTGGCGGAAAAGGAATCAATAGAGATTTTCACGGTTTATTAAAGTCAGATGAATATCCTAGAATAATTCTCAGATTAAAACAAATCAATTTAAAACCAAATAAGGAACATACAGCTGATGCCCAAATTGAGATTGAAATAGCCGGTTTGACACATACTTATCACATGGAAACAGAATTCCATCAGAAAGAAGATTGGCATATTTCTGGTCAATTAAAATTGAACATAAAGGATTTTGGCCTCAAAGCACCTAAAAAAATGCTTGGTCTTATCGTCGTTTCAAAGGAAATCCAAATCAATTTTGATCTGATAATAAAAGAGTGTTGATACTATTTCTCAAAAAAATTAATGCTTTATAAAATCACTGGTACGGTGCTAAAAGTTTTAAGCCTTCTTTTAAAAATTCGTATATTCTTCTGATCTATTTTAAATAATACTTTTATAAAAAACCTCTTCGAATTTTTCATATTTTTATCCAATGAGAAAAGTTCTATTACTATGCAGTATCGTTTTTGTGTTGTCAGGGTGTGAGAACGAAGAGAAAAGCATCGATAGCTTTACACCTGTTAATTGGGAGAAACACCTCGCAAATTTAAAAGAAAGCGACAGCCTAATTAGAGGTAGTAGTTACCTATCAGTTTATTCAGAAATCTACAGTATTACAGAGCATAGAAGCATCAATTTGACCGTAACGGCGAGCATAAGAAACGTCAGCTCCACAGATACTATCTATGTGGAAAGCGCCAATTACTTTAATACCGCAGGCGATTTGATCAGAACCTATGTTGATCATCCTATCTTTCTAAAACCCTTAGAGACTATTGAAATTGTCATTAATGAAAAAGACACGCATGGCGGCAGTGGTGCCAATTTTATATTTGAATGGGCCCATAAAAAAGAACGTTATGGCCCTACTTTTGACGCCGTAATGATTTCCACTTCTGGTCAACAAGGCATTTCATTCACTACACAAGGTGTAAACCGTTAAACAGTTAACGGAGAAGGTTTAAAACTTCAGGCATAGTCTTGAAGGTTACCGTCGCTTTTCCTTCAAGTTCATTATTATAATCATGCGCCGTAAAACCGAACACATCAAATCCGCCCCTTTTAGCAGCGGTAACGCCGGTAACACTATCTTCAATCACCACACACTCCTGTGGCGTGAATCCCATGGTTTTTGCTGCCCATAAAAAAACGGCAGGATCGGGTTTCCACTTTTCAATTTCGTGACAGCTAAATATTTTATTCTCAAAATAAGGCAATAGCCCAGTAAGCTCTAAATTAAGCCTGATCTTGTTTTCAGGACCACTGGAAGCAACACAAAATGGAATACTCAACTGATCTAAAACTTCTTGAATACCTTCTACAGCTTTAATATTTTTTTTAAACGAATCAAAACTTCGTTCCCTGAAGTTTGCAATAAAACCTTGAGGAAGCGCCTGAGTGACCAATTCTGAAATTTTATCATGACAATTCTGTATGGAATCACCCTTAAAATGTCTCAAAGCGTAGTCCAAATCAATAGCGGCGCCAAGTTCATTTGCCATTTCTACCAACACTTGGTTGGAGATGGTCTCACTATCTACTAAAACGCCATCACAATCAAAAATAATACATTTGTACTTAGACATCACTAAGGCGTTGAATTGGAAACTTGAAGCAGTTTTCCGTTGTAAAATTTCTGTCCCTTTAGTGAGAAATCGACAATGTAATCTGCTATTTCTTCTGGAGTCGTTGGGGCTTTGTATCCTGGAAAAGCTTCTTCCAACATTTCAGTTTGTACAGCACCAAGAGCCAAGACATTAAATGAAATCCCAGAATCTTTATATTCTTCTGCAAGCAATTCTGTTAAGGTAATCACTGCCGCTTTGCTAGAACTGTAGGTTGCAAGTCCCGGAAACTTCATGCTCCCTTGAACGCCTCCCATAGAGCTCATGGTTACCACATGACTGTTTTTTGCCAGATATGGAATGAGAACCCTTGTCAACTCTGCCATACCATAAACGTTGGTGCGATACACCTCTTCAAAATCGGTGGTTGTCGTAGTTGCAAAAGGTTTGTTGAGCAATAGGCCTGCGTTATTGATCAACACATCCACGTGTTCCCAATGTTCAGAGATATGGTTCTCCACTTTTTGATAGGCTTCAGGATCTCCTAAATCAAAACAAAATGCGGATACATTTGGCAATTTTAAGGCTTTTACAGGACCATCGTTTCTGGACAATGCCAAAACCTGATGTCCTTGCTTTGCAAATAATTTTACCAATTCATAGCCTATACCTCTGCTAGTACCTGTGATGATGATATGTTTACTCATTCATTTTAATTTCTTGGGTTGCTGTATTACTCATAGTTTCAAAGGCAGGAATTAGCCTGTTTACCAAATCGGCCATAAATTCATAGTCCATTTTATCGGCTTCATCGCCTACTTTATGGTAATGGTCAAAATTAGTAAAATCAAAAGTAGAAATAGCATGGGAAGGCTTGTTAAAGGCTTTATAAAAAGGATAATTATCAGAACGGTAAAATAACTGGAACTCCTTGGCTTTTGGCAGTAATCCTAAAAGATTATAATCGACGTAGTCATTCATTTTTGGCGCCATATTAGAAAGGTCAAAGCCTGTAAAATAGGCATCATACTCTTTATCAACCATGGGCACACCAATCATCTCAAAATTGATCATGGTGTAGAGGTTAATATCTTGTTCTTTTAAACGTGCAGCCAAATGTTTTGATCCCAATAGGCCCATTTCTTCACCAGAATATAGGGTAAAGAGAATACTGCGTTTGTTGTTCTTTTTAGTGGCAAAATAACGCGCCATTGCCAACACCGCTGCCACTCCTGTAGCATCATCATTGGCACCATTGGCAATCGTATCACCATCAACTTCTTCTCCAAAACCGATATGGTCATAATGTGCACCAATAATAATGATTTCTTTTTTGAGTTCGGGATCGTTCCCCTCTATAAAACCAACCACATTGTAGGCTTCCATGCCCTTTGCTTTATAGAAGTCCCGATACGTTTCAAAGTATGGTTTTACATTGTAAGATTTCAATTTATTTTCAATATAAACGGCTGCTTTTTCAATACCTGCTGAACCTGTAGCTCGACCTTGCAAGTCATCACTAGCTAAATAAGAAACGCTTTCTTTAAGCTCAGCACTTGTAACGAACTCTAAGGTTTTGTTTGCTGGTATTTGCTCAGTCATTGCCAGATTTATGGTGTTGGTTTCCGGAGACTCCTGAATCTTGGTTTTACAAGACACCATGGCTAAAAGAACAGTGATAAAAAGTATATGTTTCATTTGATTTTTTATTTAATTTTAAAGATAAAAAAAATCCTGCTTCAAACCCGATAGGCATCAGGAGAATCAGGATTTTCTTCTATTATAAAAACTTTTTTTAGCACTCTGATCTAAGAACAGAAGCTAAAAAATAATTTTAAGCTATACTAACATCGTTACCGGATTTTCAATAAATCCTTTTAACGTTTGAAGGAATTGTGCTCCAGTAGCACCATCAACCGTTCTATGATCACATGCCAAAGAAAGTTTCATAGTATGGCCTACAACAATTTGTCCATTTTTTACAACTGGCTTTTCAACAATAGTACCCACTGATAAAATTGCGGAATTTGGTTGGTTAATGATTGATGTGAAACTCTCAATCCCAAACATACCCAAGTTAGAAACCGTAAAAGTACTGCCTTCCATCTCTTGAGGAGTTAATTTTTTGTTTCTTGAGCGTGCTGCGAAATCCTTAACTGCGGCCCCAATTTGAGGTAAGCTTTGCTCGTTAGCAAATTTTACAACTGGCACAACCAAGCCATCTTCAACTGCAACCGCCACGCCAATGTGAACATGGTTGTTCAATCTCATTTTGTCAGCAAACCATTGAGAATTGACTTGTGGATGCTGTTTCAATGCCAAGGCACAAGCCTTAACAATCATATCATTGAATGAAATTTTAGTATCAGGAATAGAATTGAATTGTTCTCTAAAAGCCAGGGCGTTGGCCATATCAAACTCTACGTTTAAATAGTAATGTGGTGCCGTGAACTTAGATTCTACCAAACGTTTTGCAATCACTTTACGCATTTGCGAGTTTGGTTTTTCATCAAAATCTTCTTGACCTGATGGTACAAATTTACCAACCGTAGCTGGAGAGCTGGCACTAGGCGTAAAGTTTTCAATATCGCGCTTAATGACGCGTCCATTTTCTCCAGAACCTTTTACTTCTGAGATATTAATACCTTTTTCTTCAGCCATTTTTTTGGCCAAAGGCGATACGAATACACGACTAGAGTCTGAAGTTGAACTTGAACTTGAACTTGAAGCTTCTTTTTTTTCTTCTTTTGCAGGTGCCTTAGCGGTTTCTTTTTTATTAGAGTCGGCGCTTTCCTTTTTAGGAGCAGCTTCTTTTTTCTCAGAACCTGCTGTCTTAAAGTTTTTGGCGATAGCAGCAGCGTCAGTTCCTTTAGGACCAATGATGGCCAACAGTGAATCTACTTTTGCTGATTCGCCTTCTTGTAATCCTATATAAAGTAAGGTTCCAGATTGGAAGGATTCAAATTCCATTGTAGCCTTATCGGTTTCAATTTCAGCAAGGATATCGCCTTCTTCAACAGTATCGCCTTCTTTTTTAATCCAAGTTGCTACAGTGCCCTCTTCCATGGTATCACTCAAACGTGGCATGGTCACAACCGTAACGCCTTCTGGCAACTCATCAGAACTATCCTCATTTTCAGAGTCCTGTTCGTCATCAGCGTCATCTTTTGAATCCTCTTCTTTTTCAGATTTGGAATCCTCTTTTTTATCAGAATCAGATTTTTCAGAAGGTTCCTTAGCTTCCTTTTCAGAAGATTTGTCCGCTGACTTTTCTTCTTTTTTATCAGATGATCCACCATCAATCAGGTCAGAAATGTCTTCACCTTCTTCACCAATAATAGCCAACAATTTATCAACCTTAGTAGTTTCTCCTTCTTTAATGCCAATATAAAGCAATGTGCCTTCATGAAAAGATTCGAAGTCCATAGTGGCTTTATCTGTTTCAATTTCAGCCAAAATATCGCCTTCCTCAATCTTATCCCCTACCTTCTTTAACCACGTTGCCACAGTTCCTTCTTCCATGGTATCACTCAAACGCGGCATATTTATTACTTCTGCCATAGCTTATATTTTATGTTGTATAAATGGATAATCTTCCTGCTCATAAACCGCATCATACATGAGGCTTTTTTCAGGATATGGAGACTCGTCAGCGAATTTTTCACATTCCGCAACTTGCTCCTTCACACGTTTATCAATTTTTTTAAGATCATCCTCAGAAGCGTATTTCTCTTCAAGTATAATGTCTTTGACTTGTGTTATAGGGTCGATTTTTTGGTATTCTTTAACTTCATCCTTTGTTCTGTAATGCTGAGCATCACTCATGGAATGTCCTCTGTATCGGTATGTTTTTAACTCCAGAAATGTTGGGCCGTCACCACGTCTTGCGCGTTGAATAGCTTCATCAAATGCTTCCGCCACTTTTACAGGATTCATCCCATCAACCGGTCCGCAAGGCATTTCATAACCCAAACCAAGTTTCCAAATATCTGTATGGTTGGCAGTTCGTGCTACTGAAGTCCCCATGGCATATCCGTTGTTTTCACAAACAAATACCACCGGCAATTTCCATAGCATGGCCAAGTTGAACGATTCATGTAATGAGCCTTGACGTGCCGCACCATCACCAAAACAACAGATGGTTACCGCATCAATACCATGGTACTGATCGCCAAAAGCAATTCCAGCGCCCAACGGAATTTGACCACCTACAATCCCGTGACCTCCATAAAAACGATGTTCTTTAGAAAAGATATGCATGGAGCCCCCAAGACCTTGAGAAGTTCCTGTGGCCTTCCCATATAACTCAGCCATAACACGCTTTGGGTCTACACCCATGCCAATAGGCTGAACGTGGTTACGATAGGCCGTGATCATTTTATCTTTAGTAAGGTCCATGGCGTGCAAAGCACCAGCCAAAACAGCTTCCTGCCCATTGTACAAGTGAAGAAAACCTCTTACTTTTTGTTGAATATAGACTGCAGCAAGCTTGTCTTCAAACTTTCTCCAGAACAACATGTCTTCATACCATTTAAGGTAAACCTCTTTCGTTATTTTTTGCATTCGAAATAATTTCTAAAAAATTAAATACATTAATCATTAGGGTTTAGAGAACTGAAGATCCCGCCAGATGCGAGATTAGTTCAACTACAAAGTTTTGGTTTGTTTTTTCAAACTATCAAAAGTTGTACTTCACTAAACGAATAGCAAAAGTAACACTTTAAGCAGTAATGAAAAAACTGAAAATCGTAAATTTTGTACGAAATCGTTATAGAAATGCTTTACCAAATACTAAAGGCAGCAGATTTTCCAAAGAATGTGATTTTACAACTTTCCCCTTCTCTCCCATAAAATAGAGTTCAATAGGCCTGTTTTGCTTTACCTCATATTCGGCAATAGACTGACGGCAGGCGCCACAAGGCGGAACTGGAGCATCAGTAACTTTCATTTTTGATCCAGCAATAATTGCCATTCTAACCATGGGCACATCAGGATATTGGGCTCCGGCATAAAAGATTGCCGTCCGTTCTGCACATAGACCTGACGGATAAGATGCATTTTCTTGATTGCTACCCGTTACAATCTCATTATTTTCTAGAAGAATGGCTGCGCCAACACTAAAGTTTGAGTAGGGTGAATAGGATTTTTCCCGTGCTTCCATAGCCTTTTCCATTAAGGAAACCACATCTTTTGGAAGTTCATCTAAACTATCATAAACAGTAAGTAGGGATTCAATTTTAATTTCCTTCATAGGTTTTATATCTATTCTTAAAAATACGACGCTTTTTTAGACAAAAAAACTATTGTCTTTTAATTAACAATAGTTTGTTTTTGTAATCCGGTAGTTATAAATCGTTACTAATATTCACGATACTCGCCATCTCCAAAGTTGAACGTCAAGGAAAAACGCAAGGTATTTTCCAACGGACTCTGAACCTTTGAAGCCGAGAACAAATAAGACATGTCAATATTGATGGTGGTGTATTTAAAACCTGCTCCTAAAGCAAAAAACTTACGCGCCCCTTTATCTTCGCTTTCGTTAAAGTATCCTAATCTAAACGCAAAAGCGTCCTGGTACTTGTATTCAGTACCTAAAGCCCAAGTAAATTCTTTCAGCTCTTCACTAAATCCATCTGGTGCATCTCCAAAAGATTGGAAGACGCCTTGAAGAAAGCCCACATCTTGAGATTGGCCTCTTACGATAAATGTTGGTTCATTGCCGTCCTGTCTTCCATTTGCATTAGTGTCTTCATAACCAATGACCGGAGGTGTTGGCACCAATAATTTAGTAACCTCAGCAGTGACACTCAAGGTATTGTAATCATCAAAAATAAAGTCAAAACCACCGCCCAATCTCAAGTTGGTTGGTAAAAAGTTTTCACGACCACCATCATCATACCTGATTTTTGGACCTAAATTTTGAATAGCAAAGCCTAATCGGGTTCTTCCGTTAAAGCTGTCATAAGCCTCTTCTTCACTTTGATAATATCCAGAAATATCAACAGCAACTGAACTTGCAGCATTTGCTGTATTGTCCAACGCTTGTATTTTCAAATCGGAACGCAGATAACGCATGCCAACAGCCATTGAAAATTGAGAACCCAATCTTAAAGCGTAAGAGGCATCAATAGTTAACTCATTTGGTTTTGCGATGATGGCTTCAGAAAATTCATCCTGAACCAATTCAATTTCTCCTAAACTGAAGTATTTGAAACTTGCAGCAAAAGCACTATTTTCATTAAGTCTATTAAAATAAGTTACATTTCCTAAGAAAATGTCATTGACCAATTTGCTTAAATAGGGCGTATAACTCACACCTATTCCTGATTTTGATTCAGAAAACGCATATTTGGATTGGTTCCATTGTTGCGAATACGCATCTACAGAAGTGGCAACCCCAATATCTCCCATACCCGCAGCGCGTGCATCTGATGCAATAAGTAAAAATGGTGTTCCGGTGGTGATCACTCTACTGGCATCTGGCTGAATAATGACAACCTCCTGTGCTGAAGAAAAATTATAAATGGTCAACGTGATAAGCGCTAGTACGTATTTTTTCATAAGATCTTAAGTGTTCTGTTAGGCACATAGGCACCTTGTTTAGCAAATATAAATTATTATTATAGTATTACAAGTTTTTGAATCTTCTCAACTTGCTTATTCAATTGATTTGAACGCACTTTGAGTTTATAGACATAGACACCTTTTCCAATTTTATCTCCAAAATCATCACGGCCATCCCAAACAATATCTCTTGACAGTGACGATGCACCTTCATTACAACATCCACCTGCATTGGTTTGACTATTTAAGGTTTTAACTAATTTACCTGAAATGGTGAATATCTGTATAGAAACGTCTAAAGGTTGCGAACTATTGTGATTGAACCAAAATTCTGTGTAATTAATGAACGGATTAGGGTAATTGAGGACGTTTTCAATCTTCAACTCTTCGTCTCTATCAAATACTATAAATTGAATTTCAGAAATGCCTGAGTTGTTATAAACATCCCAAGCTTTGAGCGTCAACGTATGGAGTCCTGGTTCGAGATCCCGGAAGGCGTAGGCCACTTCACCGCGTGTATAATCGTCCACTTGCGCTTTGTAATAATCATTAAGTACAAACGGGTTGGTTTCATCACCATCAATAATAGCGATGATATCATGACCAATGCCACTTGCTGTATTGATTCCATTGCTATCCTCCAATTTCACCAAGAGGGTGGGCGCTTCATTGGTAATGCCTCCAGACACAAAGTTTTCGTCATTCATATAAATCTTAACAACGGGTCCTGTGTTATCTGTTTCTGCATTTTTGTTGATACCACCCACCAAAATATCAAAATTTGCACCCGCTTGGTCTTCTAAAGGCGCCTCTGTTTGCGCATAAAAACTCACTTTACCTCTACCTACAGGCACACCAATATCTCTTGGAACCACAAATTCAAAATCAAATACACCATTGTTAACGGTAGCCTGGCCTATAAATAATTTCTCGCCCAGAGTTTTGAAGTCCATTTTAATCAGTTGCCCGTTCTGACTAATATTATTATTGGCCAATGTTTGACGTTCAATGTCTTTATCAAAAATAGTAGCGGTAAGAACACCATTGTAGCTTGTCATTAAATTACCCGACGGATCCAAAACCTCTCCTGACATTTTAATTTTGCTCAATGCCTTTAAAGTGTCATTGATTTGACCTAAGGGCACATCGTTAATTTTTGTAAGCTGAATGTTAGGTTTTGCGAAGGCAAGCTTCATGGCCGGATCACCTATAAAAAACATCAAACGCTTTTGGGTGACTCCAGAAATAGCAGGATCATTTTTTGTGAGACGCAAAGCTTCTGCCATCGTTGGATAAGCGTTGGGGCCATACCCAAAAAGGTACTTTTCCAATTTGACATTGAACGTGACCCCTACGCTAACAAAAATTTGACGTGTGGAAGTGATCAATCCAATGGCACCTCCTTGAGTATTCCAATAGGTATATTCTCCAGCAGTGGGACGGAACGGGTTGTCAAAGCGGGTATATTCACACGTAACTGTTACAAAGCAGTGAAACTTACAGGTGTTTCTTATTTCCTGCGAGTCATTTTTGTCAAAAATACGCTCAGAAGCTAATCCATCTTCACCCCCATGACCAAAATAATTGACCACCAGCGCTCCTACTTCAATAGCATCTTTAACCGACTTATTCACGGCCGGATACCGTTCTCCGCTGGCTGAGGCTTGCTGTTGATACGCATCTGAATGGATCTTGACTACATTTAAAAATGGTTTTTCGGCGGTAATGGTGCTTCCAATCTCATCAGTAGTTTCCTGTAATATACGTTCCCAAGCTATATCTACATCATCAGAGATCATTACGACGTTGTTTCTCCAACTCCCGTAAGAGGCATCTTTATAGTACAGCTCAATTTTATCTACCATAGCCTTGGCGCGTTGTGGCGTCTCCACCAACATTCTTCCAATGGCTATATCGAGCTTATTTGAAGAACTCATATCGCCTTCATTGCTATCCATCATGCCATAAAAATCATCAGAGACAAAAGCATTTGTCAGACTAAAACTATCTACTGAATGCCACGAGGGGACAATATTGGTGTTATTGGGAATTCTATCCTTATAGTCAAAGGAGGCATCACCAAACAAGCATAAATATTTCAACCGCTTTTCCGGAGCACTCGCATTATGGTACACATAACTGACTAAGTTTCTAATGGCAGCAACGTCCTGATTTCCTGAACTAAACTCCGTATAAATCTCATTTAAAGTCACCACCTTCACATTGAGATTGTTTTGGTCTCTATTAATTTGCGCCAATCGTTCAGCCTGAGAGACTAAATTGTTGGGTGCTATTATAATGTAGTCTACATCTTTAAATTCACCTTGCTCATCCTTAAAAATACTGCCTTTTATATTTTGATTGGCCACACTCGCTTTACTATCTCTCAATGGCTCATAATAATCAGAAGGAGTTACGGCCACATATTTTTTGGCAATTCCGGATACCGCTTTAAAACTGAACAATGAATTGGTATCAGCATTCGCCAGGGTACTCACGTCATATTTACTGGTAATATCCCAAATTTCTGAAACCTCAGATGCGTTGGTCATGTTATACTCTACAATTCCAGGTGTATTGGCCACCTGATTGTTTGTGAACATCAACTGACTTCCCTCAAACACCAAACCGCGCGTGGCCTCAATAGAGATATAATCTAAATACCCATGAGAAGTAGGGTTACCTGAATTATTATATGTCAAAGTCACATTGACATCTGGTGAGTTTAGGGTGATAGTGTTATTAAAAAACCTTCCATTTGCTAGTACTGGGGTGTTAATGGGGGCAAACCCTAGCGTGGATACGACACTGTTATTAATTTTAATCTCCATTGACGTGGGCACTTCAGAAGTGGATGCTGCATAAACCTTAACACGTGCAGGTTCTGTAGTTACGAGATTAGGAAACTTAAATTCAAACTGCTTTTCGTTTTCAATATCAAACTTATCTCCAAACCAACGCCGGCCTACGCGCACAATATTAAGTTCATCCACTTCATGAAACTGATACTCCTGAAAGGTGTTCAACATATACGTTGACGCTCCCTCGGGCTGCGTCATGGTTTGCATTCGTTTACCTGCGCCACCGCCCACATTTACGAAATAATAGCTTTTATCTGTAAATACATTATAATTGGTGTTGCTATCGGCATTATATCCCACCGGCCCTTCTGCATATAACAAAATGTAATCATTAGTATTGAATTCTCCATCTTCCTCGCCAACAAATTTTATAGCGTTTTCCGTAAGATCTAATGGATAGGCTTCTGCATTTGGCAATGGCAGCATCGCACCACCATTCCCGTAAATTTTTATATTGCGAGGATCTACAGAATTTGTATTTACACCAAGACTGTTCAAAAAGCCCTTGGTCAATTTAAAAACGCCCGACTTGTCCACGTAAAAGCGGTACCAACTTCCAGAATTGAGAACAGAATTGCTTATACCAGAAGGTTTTTTGCCAGAGGGACTTGAACCTCTATTTGCTGCAGTATTATAGGTTATGCTAAAAGAAGTTATCTTTTTATAAATACCATTGTCGTTAATAATAGGTGTCAATTCAATGTACGCAGAGGCCTTATCTCTCGCAATTGTATTTTCAAAATGCAGTTTTGGAGCTGTGGGTATTGTTTCAAGAGGAATTGATTTCAGTTCATCAGCAGAAATGATCGTATAGGAAACATTGGTAAGCGTTACCGAACCTTTGTTGATAATTGCATTTGAGGGCCATTGGGCAAAAAACTTGATACCTGTGTGGGTATCAAAACTAAAATGATCTTTATCAAAAGACGGTACTGTGATGATAGAATATGCCGTTTCCAAAACCGTCGTTCCGTTCCATGTAATGTCGAAACGCTTTTCTTGGGAAAAACCAAGGCAGGACATCAAAATAAAAAGTAAGCGTAATTTTATTCTCATTAGTCTGTAGGATTCTTTTACAAAAAGTGGTTGCAATTTAATGTTATTTCATCCAACTGAAACAGTTAATGGCGCAGAAAGAATAACGTTTGCCACCGTAGGTTAGTATTAGGTCTTCAATTTTTCTTTAAAATTACAACAATAATAACTTTTCTACGGCGTTATTGAAACACAAAATACATCGATAAAATCACCAAAAGTCCGATGTTGTGCTCAAAAAAAGGGATGAAATGCAACATTTTTTTAATCTATTTGATAAAAAGAGTTGTTACTTTCTCTTTAATTGCTATATTGCGTCACTAAATTTAATCAGCTTACTTAAAAAGTATGGATATGAAAAACATCATTAACATAAGGATTGCATTTGCCCTAATGCTCTCTTTGACAATGGTTGGGTGTAAAAGATCTTCATCATCAAACGAGTCCAGAGCCACTGGATGGAAAATTAATGATAAGAATGGAGGCTTTCAATACAACACCAATTTTAAAGAACAAGAAACATCCCCAGGTTTAGTCTTTGTAGAAGGTGGAACCTTCACCATGGGTAAAGTGCAAGATGATCCTATGCACGACTGGAACAACACGCCTAGTCAACAGCACATTCAATCTTTTTATATGGATGAAACTGAGGTGACCAACAAAATGTATTTGGAGTATTTGGATTGGATAAAACGTGTGTATCCGCCAGATGATCCTAATTTCAAGTTGATTTACCAGGGTGCCTTACCAGATACTTTAGTTTGGAGAAACCGTCTTGGCTATAGCGATATGATGACAGAAAACTACTTGCGTCACCCAGGTTATGGTGATTATCCTGTTGTGGGAGTAAGTTGGATTCAAGCTGTTGAGTTTGCCAATTGGCGCACTGACAGGGTCAATGAACTGTATCTTGAAGAGGCTGGTTATTTAAAGAGAGATGCACGTTTAACGGATGTCAACGCTGATGCCAATTTTAATACCGATACCTATATCAATAGCCCTAGCTCTACTTATGGTGGTAACGCAGATGTGCTTGATGGCGGTAAGAGAAGACAGCAAACAGACGCCGAAGGCAACCCAATTAACGTTTATGCAAAAAGAGAATCAGGAATTGTATCTCCAGAGTATCGCTTACCCTCTGAGGTAGAATGGGAATATGCTGCACTTGGTTTGAATGAATTGAGAAACTACAACACTATTCGTGGTAGAAAAAAATACCCTTGGAGTGGTCAATACACACGTTCTGGTAAAAGAAAAACAAGAGGTGACCAATTGGCTAACTTTAAACAAGGCAAAGGTGACTATGGCGGAATCGCAGGCTGGTCTGATGACGGGGCTGATATTACAAATGCCGTAAAATCTTATATGCCAAATGATTTTGGAATTTATGATATGGCGGGTAACGTTGCAGAATGGGTCGCTGATGTTTACAGACCTATTGTTGATGATGAATTCAATGATTTCAACTACTATCGTGGTAACGTATATACCAAAAATGCGATAAATGAAGATGGCACCGTGAAAATTGTGACCAGTGAAGACATTGTTTATGACACGTTGAGTAATGGTAAAATTGTTCCTCGTAATTTACCAGGTGAAATTTTACAAGTTCCTATCACAACAGACGATACTTACTTGAGAACAAATTTTTCAGAGAGCGACAATATAAACTACAGGGACGGTGATAAAAGATCATCACGTAACTACAGTGACAATTTTAATGAAGATGAAGATATCTCTGATACGAGACAGATGTACAATTCTCCAAAACATCAGGTAGTTATTGACTCCACAGGTGAGTTGGTTAAAACATTGGATAAATCTAATAACCGAACATCTTTGATCAATGACAAAGTCAGAGTTTATAAAGGGGGTTCATGGAAAGACCGAGCTTATTGGCTTGATCCAGCGCAACGTCGTTATTTTCCACAAGATATGGCTACAGACTATATCGGATTTAGATGTGCGATGTCAAGAGTTGGTTCAAAATCTCAAGGAGGCAACAAAACAAGACAGTAATTTTTTCCTATAAAATTATTAAAAAGTCCTAACGCTGCGTTAGGACTTTTTTATTACATTTATTTTATGACTATAGAAACACTTTATGAGTACTTTTTACAATGCTCCTCAGCTTGTACTGACACTCGAAAGATTGAAAAAGATTCCCTTTTCTTTGCTCTGAAGGGCGACAATTTTAATGGGAATGAATTTGCGAGTGATGCATTAGAATCGGGAGCTAAGTATTGCGTTGTAGATGAGAAAGAACATGCACGAGATAATCGCTACATAGTGGTGGAAAACGTTTTGGAAACTTTACAGCAGCTGGCCACGTACCATAGAAACCAATTGAAGATCCCTATAATTGCACTTACAGGCAGCAACGGGAAAACCACCACCAAAGAATTGATCAACGCTGTTTTGTCCAAAAAATACAATACCTCGGCAACACAAGGTAATCTCAACAATCATATTGGGGTACCTTTGACCTTATTACGTATGAACGCTGCTACGGATATTGGTGTTGTTGAAATGGGCGCCAACCACATTAATGAAATTGAGTTTTTGTGCAATATTGCATTTCCTGATTATGGCCTAATTACCAATTTTGGCAAAGCTCATATTGAAGGATTTGGAAGTGTTGAGGGGGTTATCCAAGGAAAATCAGAGTTGTACGAACATTTAAAAATGCATAACAAGCTCATTTTTGTAAATGAAAATGACGCCATACAACTCAAACAATCACAGCACTATTCCAATCTCTACCAATTTGGCACTGCACAAAATGCCAATTCGACTATTGAGTTAGAAAGTACACAACCTTTCGTCAAAATCACTTATCACGGACAAAGTATACACTCAAAGCTCGCGGGTGCCTATAATTTCAACAATATTTCAGTCGCCATTGCAGTTGGAACCTATTTTAACGTGGAGCCTAAAAATATTATAACAGCCATTGAAGAGTATACACCAACAAATAACCGGTCTCAAATTTTAGAAAAAGGCAGCAACAAGATTATTATGGATGCCTATAACGCCAATCCAACAAGTATGTTAGCGGCTTTAGAAAATTTTAAGCAACTGCATCAAGATGGTAAACTGTTGTTTTTAGGAGATATGTTTGAATTGGGCCAAACTGCCGAAAGCGAGCATCAATTTATTGTCGATTATCTTGAGAAAAACAAGGTAGGACAAGTCTATTTAGTCGGCCGAAATTTTAATAACACGATTGTAAAGAGCGAAAGTATTCAGAAATTTAAAGATTTTGAAGCTCTCAAATCACACCTTGAGAATCATTCTATTCAAAATTCATACCTATTGATAAAAGGATCTCGTGGTATGGCCTTGGAGCGGATATTGGAGCTTTTGTAAATTGCCTTCGAATAGTTTTTCCTTTCAAAATCTGCCGCACATTTCCGATTTAACAAGGGCAACGCTCAAAACTTACGGAAAGCCATTCTAGCAACCATGATGGTTCTTAGCGATAAGCAGCCTACTGCTCCTTCGCTTTTTTGATGATAGCTTTGAGTCGTTCTTTCCGAAGCGCTTGATCAGATTTTTGTTTATTTATTTTTCTGTCGAGGAGCTTGGTGTGTTTAGCTTTATTCTTAGTGTTTTTTTGACCTTTAGGTTTTGGCATGGTAGAATTTTTAAAAGATGATATCACAATTTTTTATATACTTAAAAAAAAGGCTTCTTCTTCAACCCTTCATCAAAGATGAGAAAAATAAGAAGTCCACAAACTAAAAGCTGTGTGAAGCATGATTGAACATAAAATCCCATAACTTTTTGACTTGATCCGAAAACGCCTAAGCCTGCGGTTAAGAGTACTATCAAAATTTAATCTCCCTTTTGGATTAACTCTGTTGATCCAATAGAAACCACTCCTGCAAATGTAATCCCAAAGTGCAAAAAAGCACTTCTGATTTTTGTTTGCGGAAAACGCTTAAGCCTACGGTTAAGAGTACTATCAAAATTTAATCTCCCTTTTGGATTGACTCTGTTGATCCAATAGAAACCACTCCTGCAAATGTACTCCCAAAGTGCAAAAAAGCACTTCTGATTTTTGTTTGCGGAAAACGCTTAAGCCTACGGCTTGGTGTTTTCCGCAAACAAAAATCCCAATGTCTCTGACATTGGGATTACGCTTGATGTGGTCCAATGTGACGCGTCTTTTTGGATTTCCAAATTTGGTGCTCTCAATTTGTCTCACCATTAGTTTCTTTGACTTAATGACCTTGTCCCTCACGTCATCCTGTAATTTTTTTTGATTGGTTGTATGGTGGACAAGTGTGACCAAGGTAAGCGTCCCATTATCCCTATTGCCGACCATTCGGGCAACATGCACTTTCTTTGGCAATAGCAGTTTTGAGTTGGTTTTGAACGACAGCTCCACATCAACATCAAGTAAATTTTCTTCCGAAGTGCTCCATATTTTTTTCCAAATTTTCTTCGACCTGCTGTCCAGAAATTCCACAAATGCCATCTTATCCTCAGCTATCCAATCCATGCCCAAGATCTCCAGTCCCTTTTGGTTTGTATGCCTAATCAGACCATTTTGGTCAAGGATGAAACTCATTTGTACGATTTCCAGTATTTCTGAATCCCTGTTGTCGCGTCCATGATGTACAATGGAATCTCCAAGCTCTTCTGCCAGCATGTTCAGGGTCACGACCAACCCCTCGATTTCGTCGTTCCGCTCGGAGCGTTCTATCCGATATTGGAAATTGCCAGTGGCCAATTGCAACAAGATCTGATGGATGGAGCCTATTCTAAGTCTGCTTTCACGGTCCATATTGTAAAAAATTAATCATAGTTTTTAGTCCTGTATAAACGTTTTAAGAAATTTCACTGCGGTATCGATATCCACAAAGATTTTGGAAGGTACCGCATGAGGGTTCGTATGAAGATAGTATGAGGAGAGGCTTTTTGATACAGGTGGCCCTACCACAAAGGCGACGGCCGTCAGAAGGGTTGAACCTTCAAACGAGAAATAGGAGCGGGCAGATTTCGTTATTTCCCTGACCGCCCTGATATCACAAAGTACCGGCATGCCCAGTCCCTTTTGGATCTCCAGCCTATCCCTGACAATGCATAGGGCTGCATTATGTTCCAAAACAATGTGCTTATACCTGACGTGTAGAATCCCATCATTAAATTCATAAGTCGCAAAGTCATTCTGAAAGGGCATGGTAGAGTATTTGAAAATTGGCATTAACAAAATTAAGAAATTAACATCAGAAAAAGTTGACTTTAACGGATAACAAGTTGAACAATAGGAATTAGTAGTTGACTAAAATGTAAAAAGATTTGACCAATCGGGATTATAATGGATAATTGAGGTTAAATTATACCAAAACATATTAATTTCTATCCCATAAAAATAATTGGCCATGTTTTCAATCGAAATCTGGGCAAATTTTATCAAACGATTAATCCTTTGCAGATGAAATATCAAAAGTTGATATCTGAATTCGAGACCCAGTTGGAGCATCTGGAATCTAAAAATGAGGATGTCCTTTACAAGGCCGAAAATGGGATTACCAAAACTGAAAAATAGTATCAAGCTCTTGCGCCAAAAGGTGTTGGAAATGGGATTTAAGAGTACAGAGGAGGAGATCTGTTTTTTTAAGCATATTAAGCCCCAAATTTTCAGCAAACTCATCTACTATGTCAAATTGTTTAATATTGAAAGTAAACGGCCACGGAGCAGCTCCAAATTCCAGATCAAATATCTTAATGGCCACATCAATAAATTGCAGATATATTTCAATGACAATTTAGATTTTTACCATTATTACAGAAGAGGAGCTACTACGCTTGATGAAGAATATTTCATTCGGGGCAAGACCGATCTTCGATCGCCCACCGAATCGTATCATTTTTTTGTCGATGATCAATTCGCTACTTCTCAAGACACTACTGTTGCGATGATCATGGCATACGATATGCTCATCGTATATTTACAACAGGAAATTGAAAAATTAGAATCAAATAACAATGCTTACCAAAACGCAATGAAAAATTCATCTTCAAAACTTTTTTGGACTGGAAACAAAACGGAATTAATTGAGCTCATCTACGCTCTTCATAGTAGTGGGGCAATAAACAGTGGTACGGCTGACATTAAAGAGCTGGCCTCCGTATTTGAGCAATTGTTCAACATTGAACTTGGCAACTATTACCATACTTTTATAGAAATCAGGGCGAGGAAATCCAGCAAAACCAAATTCATGAACAAACTAACGGATTCCCTAATTAAAAGGTTTGAAAATTCAGACGGATAACCCATAGGTAAGTCCAACTTGGGAATCCCAAATCCCTTTCATCTCCCATTTACTTTTATATCATTTGGAGTTAAAAACCTTGTGTTTCTTCTCTTTCCCATACCAAAAAGATACAAATTTTATTTCCATAAAAATATCCCACCTTGGGGCTGACTATTGATGATCTATCAACAATATCCAACAAATTTGTAGAACGAAAGTCAAATCAGGTCAGGGGCTATCATTCTAGATGAATGCAAAATGGTAGTCCCTTTCTTTAAAACCTCATTTTTCGTAGTTTGCACGTTTATTCTCCAAAGCTGTTAAATTAAAGTTCATAGCGCAAAAATCTTACACTTTAATATTATTCGTTATACATTTTTCTTTATCGGTCTGATATGCTTTGGACTGGGAGTGGCTGTTTCTGTTAAGGTTAAGTATTTGGGATTACACCCATGGGATGTTCTTAATGTAGCATTATTTGAACATTTTGGTCTTAGCATCGGCACGTGGAGTATTATCGTGGGTTTGTTTCTCATCAGCATATCATTGCTGGTCAGAAAAAAATATGTGAATATCGGGAAATTTCTAAATGCCTTGCTAATTGGTCCTATTATGGACTTATTTTTGTGGTTAGATATCTTGCCAGATGCTAGTAATACTTGGACAGATTACCTTCTGCTATTTCTGGGCATTTTGCTGATTGGCTTAGGGGGCGGTCTTTATGTATCTGGAGGTGTAGGTGCTGGACCGCGTGACGGATTCATGCTTTCCATTTCAGAACGAACGGGGTTATCTGTAGCTAAAGCAAGAATCATGGTGGAAGGCATCGTGCTGGCTATTGGATTTCTTCTTGGCGGTCCGGTCTTTTGGGCAACCTTTATCTATACGTTGATATTGAGTCCAATTTTTCAGTTTTCTTTAAAGTTCTTCACGCGTTTGCGATCAAAATTAGAGGGAGGATATTAAGCCTACTTATTTGAGCTTCTGTTTTTATTGTAGTTAATTAAATAATGACCTCACCTCTTCATAGATCCTTTCAAAATTAGCTTCTAAATCTGCATTAGAAAACTCCTTAATGCCTGTTGGAAACTCCCTCTGTATCTTCTGCAATTTAAACTGGACACTCTTATCCTTCCCATCCGCATAAGTTATAAACTCCCCCTGCTTCAACCGAAAGAAAACATCAGCTCTAATTTTTGGTATTTCCTTTTCTCCCGTAGTTACTCGCGTGTCAAAATCCAGATTATAACCACGACTCACACTTTTAGTCGGATCTTTGACGATTTCAAAGAAACGTTCGTAATATTTAGCGGTGTCCGGGTCGTTGACCTTTCCAAAAAACTGGTATGAAAGGTTGCTCAAAATTGCCTTACTTGCTTTATCGCCATACATCATATCGTTCTGGATCTTGTCCTGCATCACATAGATCGTAGAAATGTTGTAACTCCTCAATGTTGCTGGAATACGGTGCATATTCAATAAACGAATGGTAGGCGCTTCCTCCATCAGAATAAATGAAGGTTTGCTATTGCGAACGCTCATTTGCTTGGTGATGGTGTGGATGATCGTAGCGATAACTGGTGAATAGGAAGTCTCGAATTTTGGATTGTTCACTATGGAAATGATGGCGGGATTATCCTCACTATTGATATTCAATGGCACTTCATCTGCTGACAATGCCATAAAAATTCGCTGTGTACTAATTCGTTTCAGTGCATTGGCCAAGGTGCTTTTTACGCCTGCAGTCTGCCGTTCAGAATCCTTACCACTGATAAAGGCATCTGCCATTGCTCTTGATGTGGTATTGGTTTCCAAAAACTTGATAAGGCTATTCGTATCTAGGTGCTGATATATAGCAATCAAATGAGGCAGCGTGCAGAATTCGGGATAGTCGGTTTTTAATTTCCAAATCAATCCGCCTATTAGTCCTTCCGCAGCATCATTAAAAAACTTGGTCGTTCCCGAAGTTCCAGATTCCCTCTGCTCCAAAAGATTTTCAATCAATACCCGTGACACCTCGTTGACGCTCTCCTCGTTCTCCAGATAACGTGGCGCAATAGGATTTACCCTATGGATGATTTTATCAAAGGAAATGATCTTAAATGGGATGTTGCCATTCTTGAAAAGAGGGTACGCCATTTCCGTCAATTCAAAATCTTTATAATCGTGGATGATGCCACAAAAGCCCTCTTTCCGGAAATGCTTTAGAAAACCATAGACAACGCTTTCCGTTTTACCACTCCCCGCAGAACCAATAATTGATGCCCCACGTTTAATGTTATCGAGTTTGAAATTTCCTTTATCCGTGGCAAAGTTGACCTGATATTGGAGGTTGCCATTGATGGGCTCGTCGGTTTTATGCAGGAATACATACATCCCTACATTAATTAATGCTAGAGGACAAATTACATACAGCGCTAATAAAACGAGTTGGGTTTCTTCCATTAGATAAAACACAAAAACACCAAGTATCAGAAAATTAATCATAAAAGCATATCTGCTTATCCGAAACATGCCATAGAAAATACTACTGGTCAAACCAAAAATTAAAAGCGTTGATAAGAAATTTTCAAGGTGCATAGTTATAAAATTAGATGCCGATGGAACTTGATTTGATAGCGACTTCCACCCCACGTCTCAGTCCCTTAAATATTTTCATTGCTAATTGTCCCTGTGTCACAGGAATGCTTGGCATCATTGGTACGCCTGCTTTGCCCATCAATTTGAAGGCTAATGCTTTTTCATTGGTCGGCAATTTCATCAGCGCTGCAAAATAAATCTTTGGATCCTTGATAAAATCCTTTCTAGCTTGGTAGGTCTCGGCAAAATTTCTATGGTAGCCGAAGGTCTTATCAAATGTTTTTTCAGCTTTCTCAAAAAAACTATTCCGATCAAAACCGCGCTTGATTTCTTTTCCGTTCAATTCAACATTGGACGCTTTATATTTACTTCCAGGAGACAGACTAAATCTATTGGAAGCATCCTTTCGGCTCACGATGATATGAATATGACCTTGGCTTCCCTCCTTCTGCATTCCCTGGACGATCCGTCTCCCGTCCTGTTGGTGTGGGGCCTCTCGTTCCAATTTTGCTATTTCTTTCGCTTTACCCTTAATATTGCCTTCCATCGTGCCGTTTTCAATTTTTCGAATATCCGTTTTGAGCTGCAGAATTTTAGTGGCAAAAGGTTGGTTTTCGCGAACCTGTATATCAGATCCTTTAAATGCGCGTTGATGCTCAATTTTCGCATAGTATTTTATATCATCAATAGTAAGCGGACGACCGTTTATTTCCCGATTAAACGAGGCTACATAATCCTTCATCAGCTCGCGGGTATATTTTTTTAGATCTATACTGTTGTCCTGTAATTTTCCCAATTCATATTTAGAGGGACTGACCGTTATGGAATAGAATCTAGGTTCCGTCTTTTCCAATTTTGCGGTGTTGCCATCGATTTCCTTAATCACTTCTGCTGCTGCAATCTCATCATCATATTGGTTGAAAAAATGCTCAATACCTAGGTGTCCATCCTCCAAATCTTCTTGGTTAAAACTTAGATTTTCCTTCTCCAGATAGCTTACAAAATCCGCTGAACTTTTGGAATAGTTCCCGCCCATTTTTTGGGGTGTAATGGTTATATACATAGCTCAAAAATTTACGGTTCGTGCGTCGCATGTCGTTTCTCCTGAAAATGCACCGCTTTCTTTTCTTCGATAAATTTCTTCTCTAAAATCAAGGGTTTGTTTTTGGGTTCTTCGGTTTGAAAAAGTGATTCCAACATTGCCACAGTCGGTTTGGTTTGGGTCTTTTCAATATCTCTCATAATGGCAATAATCGCATTCATCCTCTTTTTTAAATTAGCCTCCAAAGTTCGTCCCGATGGACCAAACTTTTCCTTTGGTGAGATCTCATTATAAAGAAAAAAATCGAGTATTGCGGCCATTGCCTCGGTATGCGATTTGAAGTGTGTTTTTGAAAATTCCTGAAAACGTTTGGCGGTATCCCGCTTAAACCTGATGGTGATGAAAGAGTCCATTTATTTCGCTTTTTTATGCATTTGACGCAAATCCATCCCATTTTACTGGCTGTTTCGAGGCATTTGACGCAAATCGATGAAATCTAATAAATTAATTTATTTTCAAGTAGTTGAAAATCAATAATTTAAAAAGTAAAAGGAATGTGTAACGCGGCTCTGCCCGTTACCCTCTTGCTATTCCTTTTCGTCACGCCAAAGCGTGACAAAAATTTCATACAATCTGGCTAAAAAGCCAATTGCCCTTTTAGGAATTCGGAAATTCCTATATGTAAAATATAGATGGATACAGCTATCAGCGAAAGTCAAAAATGGGATAGCTATATAAATTATGTGTGCTGAATTTCAGCGAAATAAAGATACGTTTTTTTCTTGAACTGGAATTACTTGAACAGAAAAAACACCTCCAAAATTTAGAGGTGTGATTATTAAGTTTAGAAAATTAGATGTTGAATATGAACTTATAGGAATATAGATTTCTTATTGCTTCTTCCTCTACCGTCGTTTCAAAACTGGTATAATTTTCTCTTACGTATTTGCGAATACTGTCGCCAAATTTTCGTTCCACATCTTTTTTTGAGAGTTCTAAAAGTCGGTTTTGAGCCTCTTCGCTCAAGTCCGTAAAATTAAGATATACCATGATCCAATATTTCAGTATTCGCCAGGTAACATCAGCGTATCATTTACAAAAAATAACCGCAGTTCATCCAATGGAAAATCGGTTGCACGATATCCTTGTTTTTCTAAAACAGTATCGTTGCCATCGGTGTAAATAATTTCAGCTTCATAACCTGTGACTTCCTGTTTTTCCTTGGACAACCTTTTAAATTCTATTGAAATAAATTCGCTACGATTCATCAGACTTTTTGCAATTACCGAAGTGTCCGTAATAAGCCAAAAACAATCTGCTACATTGGCTAGATATTTAAGTCCATCAGTAAATCGTGTTTTTATTAATGGAATTGAATAGAACATCTCCGTCCCGCGAAAATGTTGCAATCCTTCTTTGATTTCGTTAACTTGTGCTTTACTCATAGGTAAATACTTGTTTTGGTATTCGTGAATCTTCGATTTCATTTTTGGTCTTATTTAAGTGAATAATGAATAAGAGGGCGCAACTTTCGTGTAGTACGCCCTCTTTAATCTTAAAAGTTATTGATCATTTTTAGCTCCTAGCAAAAGAATTTCCCTCGCCTCGACTTCCGTTACATAGCGCTGACTGCCATCATCAGTGGTATAGGTTCGCGTTCTTATTTTCCCAGAGACTCCTATTTCTTTGCCCTTATCCACATATTTTTCGATAATTTCGGCAGTTTTCCCCCATGCCACAACTGTGTGCCAATCTGTGGTCTGTGTTCTTTCGTCTTTGGCATCCTTGTAATATTCGTTCGTCGCCAATGAAAAGCGCGCTACTTTTTTACCGCTTTCAAGGTTCGTAATGGTTGGTTCTTGCCCAACATTTCCAATTAACTGTACATGATTTCTTAAAGTGCTCATAATAAAATATTTAAAAATTAATTAAAATACTACCTAAACCCTTTAGGCAGTTTGTGGTTAAACTTTTTGAAGTGATTTACTTATTATATCTGGAGCGTTTTCCTTTTTTGCTTTTGTTGGTGCCGCTTCCTTTTTGATGTTTTTGTAAGATTTCATAAGCTTCATTTTAGATTTACTTCCCATAGCGCCCTCGCTGTTACCTTTTTTTGTTGCCGATACAGTTTCAATATTTGGAATTGATGAGGACTTATAAAAAAGAGCGAGGTACGAGCCTGGTTTATGCAGTCCGGTCAAGTTCCAAATGTTGGTATTTTGCTTTCAAAAAAAGGGTATAACGGCGAGGGTGAGGATGTAGATCTAAAGGCTTATGTGAAGTATAAAAACATAGGAAGTGGCATCAAATCATTAAATGGAATTCTGATTTGGCGGACGCCATTTCCAATTTTAGATAAGGAATGAAGTGTTCCTGCCCAGCGAAGCGGGAAGGGTTAACGGAATGGAAAGCTAAAATTGGGGATTGTGTCCAAGACTTTTTAGAGAAGCTCTTTTCCCGTAATGGAGTTTTTTACGAAATGTAGGGGAATGTGCTTCTCGTGTTATGAAAACGGATTGTTCTCGTTTAGACGGGGTTAAGCGGACGCAACTTTAAAGGTGTAGATTGCAATGGAGTTTGACCGCTTCCTGACTTTTTTCGGGAATGAGCGGGCAAGTGTAATGGAAATTGAAAGCTTTAGAGTTGGGTCCAAGACTTTTTAATGAAGCGCTTTGCCCGTAATGGAGCTTTTGCGGAATGGAGTGGCAATGGGCTGAGTGATATATCTGCTAACGACCGACTCAGATTAAGAGTTATTTTGAACTAACCCACTTTTTAAGATCATCCCTCAATACATAATGGCAAAAAAAAATCATCTCATTTTTAGTTAATGAGATGATTTCTTTGTTTATTTCTTAGACTCAGCAATCGAAACTTTACGGAATTCTTTTAATAATTTCTCCAAGGCTAATGAGGATTGTCTTGCCCTTGTTCCTGCAGCTTTGTTTCCACTTTCTAATTGCAATTTAGCATCACTTTCAAATGACTCAAAAGTGTTTTGCATGTTTTCAATAAGTTCTTTCATAAGATTTAAATTTTATTTAAAAGGCGAAAATATAGTTATTCGTTGTAAACACACCAATCATTAACATAAAAATACGACCGCTTCCTGACCTTCCCAGGTCGGAGCGAGTCATGAGGAATGGAAATCGGGAATTCTGTCTAAGACTTTTTTAAGGAGTAGCTTTTCCCAAAATCGAGCTTTTCCTGCCCATCCGGCGAGCGCGGAATATAGGGGAATGGGTTGAGTGGTTCGCAATTGATAACTTCACTATCTCTTTTCTTAGCACAAGACTTAAAGTGATGTTGCACAGATTCCTACATTGTTATATGATACGATACTTTAAACCCATATTGGGTTACATTTAATTCTTTATTTTATTTCGTTCCATACGGACTCCGTTTTCTATAAATCAGAATTATTTTAATCTTAATTTCAATTCCCTGCCCCTTACCCCCTTCCGACAATCTTTTATTATTCTTAATCTTGAAATTCAATCGATTTTTTATGATAGAAATCTGCCAATTGACCTACCAAGTATAACTCCACCTCATCATTAGTTTTCTTATTTTCTAACATTTTAAAAACTTTAGACAAATACTTACTTCTAAATTCCTTTAATGGCTCTTGATCGTTTAGAACATCTCCTAAAGTCAACACGTTTAACTGCGCCTGCATCCATGTATGAGCTTGGTGTTTTCGCTCTTTAACAGCTAAGTTTTTCGTATCAATTTCGCTGATTTTTTTACCGCTTGCTTTTGCAGTGTTCATTATTGCCAATTGATCCAAGTAATCTTTCTCTAGAGAATAATCAAAATTGGAAGCCTCTACAGAAAGACGTTTAAGTCCTTTAAAAACCAGATTATGATAGGTATTTAAAAAATCTTTATGACTGTATACTAATTTCAAATAAGCAATACCCGCATTTTTATAAACTTGATCAGAACTATTTTCGCTGGCTTTTAGATCATTTTCCAATTTTGACAATTCAAGCCTAATTCCATCAATATCTTGTATTGCATTAAATTCCTGACTATGTATAAGACTGGTAATTTCTCTACTGATAAGCTCATGATCTCCGGTAAATGTGTGCAATTTATAAGAAAATGAAAATGCCTTTTCTTTTGTTATTATTTTCAGTTTTGGTTTGCCAATATCAAACGCATATGCATAGCCAAAGGTTACCGTTATTTCATTCAGGGCATCTTGGGCAGTGATACTACGAAATAATTGTATGGCATTTAAACTAAAATGATGTTTTTCGGCAACAAGCATTGACCCGTTTACACGGAAATTGAGAACATTGGTAATATTTTCCTTATTGTTATTTGTATTATAAGCCACACCAAAAGTAGTATTCAATTTATTCCCAAAAAGTTTTTTATTAATATCCAAACCACCACCGTAGGCATTACTATCGTCTCTACCAATATCGCTGTAATTATAATTTAGAGACGTTGAAATGTTTAAACTATTCTTTGGAAATCCTATGGTATAAACGGCATTGGCATTATGAAAATTATTGGCTTGGCCGACGCGGATAATCCCCGCTTGTTCGTTTGCTGAAGATGCCAGACTATAGTTTAGATTTATATTCTGACTATTGAGTTCTCCTTCCTTAAGCACCCAATTTAAATTGGCATTGGCATTTTGAGAAAGTTGCTTAAATTCCAAGGCTTGCAATGCATCATCGGTAAGGTCATTATCATTAATAGCATCAAACTGGTTTAAACGTTGGTTAGTATGAGTAGAAAAGTTAGAGTAGGATCCTGTAATAGTAATTTTATTAGTGGCTCTTAATGTAGCATTCAGCGCACCTACAAACCTATTAGTAGCTTGTGCCTTTTGATTGTCTAAATTATCGCGTTGGTAACCAATATCGAATGCTAGGTTTAGTTTGTTATTAAATAATGGTCGTGATGCATTGAGCGTAATATTTTCAAAATCATTATTAAAAAAGTATGCCCCAAGCGTTTCATAACCCGGATCTATACGCTCATACGCCACACCCACCTTCATGTTGTCGACCTGCATATCCAGACCTGCTTTAAATGCATCATAATACTCCGTTGATCCTCTGCTATTAAATAACTGGGCGGCTAAGCCACTACCTTTCTCATCGGTGGTCTGAGCACGTAAATCTTTAGTGATGGCTGTTGAAGCATATTCGGCTTTAAAAGTATAATGTTCTGCAATGGTTACTTCACCATCCAGAGCAACAACCAAATTCTCCTTTGGTGCTATATTTCTATCATCAGGTATGGCTGTGATTGAATGAATATCATCTTTGGCATAAAAACCTGTCAGTCCCATTTTATAACGGTCTTTGTGCCACCCTAGCTTTGTACCATAACCCATCCGCCTAAATGCGGGTAGGGTTTGTTGTTGGCCGTCATCTTCCGTAGCTTTTAACAAGCGCCCTGCCATGGCACTGATGCTAAAATCACCTTCTGGTGTGAGCTCCACCCCACCTCCCGTAAACTGATGTCCACTTAACGTATATGGAGAAAAAGTCATGGCCACATCCCCTATATGGGCTTGTATCCATTTGTACTTAGGGTGAATACTTAACCTGTTAAATTTAAATGGGGTTTGATAGCCCAAATTACTACCTTGGTTGGAAAAGCTATAACTTAACGGCATGCTAAAAGTAAGCCAGCTCATGTTTAAATTACCTTGCAAAAAATACGTGAACGGTTCACGAGAATTTCGTCCATTAGAGTTATAGTACACGCCATTTGCAGAAATCCCCCCTTGTATTTTTAAAGGACTGTTTTTTAGTTTCTCCACAGTTTTGCTGCCTATATTTTCAAGGTCTTGAGAAAAAGCGGCGCCTGAACATATTAGACATAATAGCCATATGCTTATGGTTATAAAATTAAATAGATGTCGTTGCAATAGGCTATAGGTTATTCGATGTTGGATTTGGGGCCAAGACTTTCGACTCTTTATTATTCAAAATGGTAAAACTCATTTTATTTAAAACTGGTAAAGGCTGTAACAATAGCTTTTAAATCAGTTTCATTTTTTAAATCTATTTCTGAAGTATTTACAGTGCTTTTTAAATCAGGGCAGTCCTTTAAATACTCAAAGATCTTCTCAAACATCTTTTCTGAAGTATCAGTATTGAGGAGACTTGAGGTCACAATCTTTAACGCTTTATCTTTATCGCTTTTTTTAAAATAATAGACATTGTTCAAAAAGTGCGATTTATAAAGACTTAAATTATCTGTCACCTCTATTTCTTCATTAAACTTAGCGGCAAAGGCATCATTGGCACGCATGCCTAAATAGCATTTGTTAGTGGCATCAATACAGAATTTTACGCCATTTCTGGCTTTATAATCCGTATATGTAAATTTACCTTTTTCATTAACCGTCTTTAAGGTTGCAACTCCGCCATAATTATCAAGGCTAGCCATGCCTGATTTTGTTGATTTTAATTCTTCAAATTCTACGGTTATTTCTCCTTTAATCTCCTTGCCTTCTCCATCGGTAATGGTTCCCAGTTGTTTGTAAATATTAACCGATGTCTTCATTTCAGCCTTTACAGCCTCCTTATGATTTTCTCTTCTAATATCCGCTTTAACAGCTTGCATATCGCCTAAGGTATAACCTGCAATAATCATACGTCCAATAACATTCTTGGCATTATCAGCAACATTTTCGGCATTTCCAATTAAGCTGCTTTTTTCGGCAGAAAATTTAATTTTATTACTATCAAAAAACAAAATCGTGCCGAGCTCATACGTTGCGGTAAGAAAATTTTGGGCATCATACACTCTAATTCGTGTGGCGCTATAATTGGGTATAGCTTCCGTTTTATAAGTCCCTATTAAAGTGTCCTTTTCGCCAACTTTATAAATGCTATTGTTTTTTATTTTCAAATTAAAAGCTTCAATGATCTCTACACCGGCCTTATATAGGGCGATTTTGTCGTCTAACTCTTTACTACGTGGTTGGGGTTATGAGAAAAAAGCATTTATCTTGTCATAGTTGATGCCAGCTTCACTTAAAAACTCGTCGTTTACTATGAGTTGTCTCGCTATGTTTTTAGTACCACTAAGTGATATCTTAAAAGTACTCACATCAAAATCACTATAATACACTTCATCACTATTTTGTTTAGTGAATTTTAAATACCTAAATTGTTCATTACCACAAAGGGTTTGAACATCTTCTGTGGCATACTCTACATTCATTATAGAGTTTCCTTCTAAATCTTGTATTTCGTAATGGTTACGCTCAGAACTTGAAAATTTGCAGACTTCAGTTTTATCAATCGATAGAATGTCTTTCTTTACTTTAACATTTTGACCGAATATACTTGTTACGCATAGCATTAATGCGATTTTAAGGGGCGTTATCATAATTTTAGTTAATTGGTCATTAATTTTGTTACTTGTGTTTTGGTCTTCGGTTCGATTTTAAGACTCGGAGGTGGTTTTTTCTTAAAAACATTTAGAATTCAATTTTTTAAAATTCCATTATTTATGCGAATTGTTATCTTTTTCTACTTGTAAAATTTCATGTTCTTGATTTCTCAAAACTATGTACCTCTATAAGAGCAGGACTTTGGGTAGCCACATACCTAGTGAGGTAGTTTTTCCTTTTCAAAAATATGTAAGGTGTTGTTTAAATCAAGTACATACAATTTATTTTTATCCCAAATAACATTGTTTTTATCTGTAGAAATTGGCGCAGGCAAACTGATAAAACCTAATAAAGAGAAATTATTTTTGTTTAGCATTACAACGGTATTGTCCAATCCATAAAGAATTATTACATCTTCATAAGTCCAAAATCCATTTAATGCATAAAATTTTTGTAATTCAGCCTCATCACTTTCAGAAAACATTTTTGATCTTAACGCTAGTCCCATTTTAGCGTCAATTTCAAATAATGAAAGCCCATCATGTTTGTATATTTTATCATTATTTAATGAATAAAAACCGGATCTTCCATTATACTCTTGAATCCATTTTTTTTCTCCAGTATTAACATCTAAACACAATAACTGCCCTCCTTGTAATGGTACATAAAGTGAATCTTCAAAACCCATTAAATCACCATCGAGGTCGTTAGGAATAATTTCATCATTAAAGTTCTTATGTATTCCAAATTCTGAAAAATCTATTAGCCAACTAGGCTGTGGTGAAACCTTTTCTAGTGTATTATATATTTTAAAGAAGAATAAATTATTAATATAATAATTAAATCGAAAACTCAATGTTGATTCTTCGAATTGTAAATCTTCAAAAATAAACCAATAACTTTTTGTAATTCTGTTTCTAATTATCAACCTATTATTTGTCTTTATGGAAGAATACAAATTAAATC
>NZ_LZRN01000011.1 GCF_001678675.1 Gelidibacter algens | reverse complement strand
TTATTATTTTGTCGAATAAAAAAAACTTTACTTTTTTTGAACGAAAAATATTTTATTTGTTTCAAGAAGTATTCTAACAAAGAGCTCTCCATCATCATTATTGGATAACTTTTCATTCCAATGTCCCGATTTATCCAAAAGGACTCTTGATATTAAATAAACTGATACAGGAAAAAATTCTCTGTTAATTGCAAATGACTTCAATAAATCACTACCGTTGTCAAAATCTTTGTAAGAGATATATTCATTTTTAAAATTACTAAATAAATTCTGGACGTTAGAAAACCTTCCCCATTTGCAGGTAGCTATAGAGAATTTATCAGCTTTTGTTATAACGTTTATTTGTTCTTCTAATTTTACTTTATTTAAAACGTCGTCAGAATCCAGAAACTGTATATATTCACCTTCTGACCTTTTAATACCGTAATTTCGACACGAACTAGCTCCTTTTATTATATTTTCTGGACGTTTATGGTATTGTATTCTATTATCACACTCGCAGTAAGCTTTCATTACTTCTGATGTATTATCATCACTGCCATCATCCACAACAATACATTCCCAATAGGCGTATGTTTGGGCAATAATAGAATCCAAAGTTTCGCTTATAATGTATGCGCGATTGTAGGTTGGGATTATAATGGAGATTAATGGATTTTGCATTTATCCTTTTTTTTTTAAAAGAATTGATATTAACCTAAACCATTTAATGTTTAATTTTCGTGCTAATGTTGAATGTTCACTTTTCAATAACATTTGAACGCGTGGATTGTTTACTGTTTTGGCAATTTCACTAAAACGGCTGTAATCATTAAATGTTTTTAATGAAAGTTCATTTTTCAAAACAATATTACGCTCCTCATTCCTTCCTTTAATATTAACATTACTCAAACCACTCATGTCAAAATGACAAATTTCCAAATCTACATATTTAACTACTGTTTCGTTTAAACCAATAGAAATTAAAAAAAACTTCCAGTCGGAAACTATTTTCAGGGATTCGTCATAACTCCCATAACTTTTAAACAAATCACGTTTTATAAAAGCTGAAGGATGATTGATGGTGCCGTACAAAAAAATGAAAAAGTGTAAGTTGACTACTTTCCGGCCCTTTATCAACCTTTTCACTTCCATTAGCATATACTTTAATCAAATTACCGTATAGAATACCACAATTACCTAGATTTTTAGAAATTAAATCTAAAACTTTTACTCCCGCCAGCCAATCACCACTATTCAAAAACAACAAATACTCACCTGTGGCTTGAGCAATTCCTTTGTTCATGGCATTATAAATGCCTCTATCGGATTCACTTACCCAATATGCTAAATCTTGTTGACAGCTTTCTATATACCTTTTGCTCCCGTCAGTACTACCTCCATCTATTATAATATATTCAACGTTTGCATAGGTTTGCTCCAAAACACTGGTCATAGTCTTTTTGAGACCATCAAGGTTATTATAATTTATGGTAATAATCGAGATTTTCATGGACCTTAGCTATTCAAAATTTTTTGATACAACTGTATGTAATTAATTGCTTGGATCTTCAAGTCATATCTATTTAACGCATCATTTCTTATCTCATTTCTATCAAAATCACTTATGGTATCAAAAAATAATTCAATAGTTTTAAAAAGAGCTGCGCTACTTAAATCAGAGGTCATTAAGCCATTAAATCGATGGTTGATCATATCAGGTATCCCTCCTACTGGAAAACCGATAACAGGTGTTCCACACATCAATGATTCTAAAACAGTATTTGGCAAGTTATCCATTAGTGAAGGAATAACAAACACATCGGCTGCTGAGTAAGCGATACTCATTAAGCGTTCATCAGCAATAGCTCCCAATTCTATAAGATTAGCGTCAAAATCTAAATTACTTTCTTTGCCTCCAACAGCACATAGCACGACATCATCACGTTGCATCATCTCCAAAGCCTTTTTCAAATAGGCATAGCCCTTTCGGTGGTTATTTAAAGAAGCGGCCACAAATAAAATAACTATTTTATCTTTTGGAATATTTAAGATATCACGAGAAAAATTACGATCTCTAGGCTGAAATATCTCTGAGTTGATACCATAAGGAATACAAAAAATGTCTTTATTCTTAAATAGCATACTTTTTTGAGCCGCCTCACACAACCACTTAGAAGGCGCAACAATAGTAAGATTAAAGGCTGATTGAAGTGCTTTTTGTTTTAATTTAAGAATTTTATCACTAGTCTTCATTTCTTCTTCAGAAAAATCTCTAGAGACGGGATTGCCATCTACATCTGCGCCTAGAAACGTTTCCAAATAATGCTCCCCACCAGTAAACGGATTCATATCATGTAGAGTCCAAACAACGGGTTTTGTGTTTTTTCTAAAAAACGATTCGAAGTCTAGAAAATTGGCTACCCAATGTAAATTTATAATGTCGGCTTCTTGGTATAATGGTGAACATGTAATATCGAAATTTGAATTTGGAAAGCTGAACATTTCCAAGCCTTCTGCCCTTCGTTTTATAAACTGACTTTCTTGAGATTGCTTTGGTTGTTGAAGAAGTCCCATAACACGCAAAAAAACGAAACCCTTTTGTTTTAAGATTTGATACTTATTTTTAAAGGTGTTTGAATTGTGAATCTGGAATGTTTGCGGCACCTTCTTGCCCTTGTGCTGGAGTAATACTTTTGCGTCAACATTTGCGTGCAGTAAACCTTCATGCAAACGCAAACATGCGTTTGCAGCACCACCTCTATCGTATGTGTTGACAATTAGTACTTTCATTTATGCTTGTTTAATTCCATAAATATTCAATTGCATATCCATTCCATTGTACTCTGTTATATCAACAAAAGGAGATTTGCTTGAAAGCCCAGGAGAAGATATATATACTCTAAACTTTGCATGCTTTAAGATATCAATAATTTCATTTAAGGATTGCTCTTGCTCCACAAAAGAATGATACTCAATAAAAATCCGTTCTACTCGATATAATTCGTTAACAATATCTTTTAAGACCACGGTTTCAGCGCCTTCTATATCCAACTTTAAGAAGTCAACCGTTTTATGAAGATAAGGTTTTAAAGATGTCACAGAAACGTATTGAGTAGTAGGATGATTACTTTTGCTAAGAGACTCTAACAAGCCTCCATCTGCTCCTTCTGCATGAAATTTAAGTATTTTCTCTTCATTCCATAACCCTTTTTTTACCAGTTTGATCGTCGTAAAATTGTGAGTACTCAGATTTGTTTTCAAAATATCAAAGATTTCAGGATCTGGTTCAAAAGCAATAATTTCGGCATTAGGATACAATTCCTTGAAATAAATAGAGGCTAAACCTATATTTGCTCCACCGTCTATTATATATGGCGTTTCATTTTCAGTTCTGAATTTATAAATTTTTGTCTTGAAAATCTCGTTGTACATAAATAAGAAAGATGCACTATCAGGAATTATCAACTTATAACCATCTATTGTTGCAGATGTGGCAGTATATCTTGGTACCAGTTTCAAATTTTCAAGTTCAGTTTTAGACTTTGAAATTCCTAAATTAAGTTTCCGCTTAATTAACGCTTTAATTTCAGGTGAAACCATCCTTGAAATTTTACTTTTTAGCATTCTCTTCTTATTAGTAGTGTTGTGTTTAAAGGATTTCACCAAATTTGGTTTTAATAATACAGATTTTTTATCAACATTAACTAATTCATTAGATAGCTTTATTACATCTTGTAATTCTGTTGCCATTTTTTTGCAATGTACACCAGAACCATCTAAACCGATATTTTTAATGAGGCTCTTATTTGGATACAGAAATACACCATTTTGTAAATACATGGATACATAAAATCGCACAGCCCATGAATCATTAATACCAGTGACTTGATCTTCTAGCATTTTATAATATGTCATGCCACCAAAATCTAATTTAGGACCAATACTTTTTGAGTCCACAATATTTAAAAGCTTTTGTCCATCAAATTCTATTTCTTTCCATCTATCAAACCAAGTTCCATATCCCCACGAACTCATGATAGGTAAAAAGTAAGTAGTATCTTTAATTTTCTTCGTACTCGGAAATTGATGACCAGAAACTCCAAAAACTTTCTGTTCATCCCTATAAAGTTTTAACCCTTCATTCATAAACGTTAAAAAATAAGTTCCTGTCACAATATCATCCTCTAACACAATAACACTTTCATGTTTTTCAATGACTTCTGAAACGCCCTGAATTACAGATTTGGCCAATCCGAAATTTGTTTTGTGTTCTATAACAATTACCTCTTTACACCATTTTTTTTGTTTGACAATATCACGAACCGATGTTATTTTTTGCTTTTCTTCTTCGGAGATGGTTTCTTTGAATCCGTCACAGTAAATATAAAGTGTGCTTTGATCTGCCAAATCGTTCAACATTAAAGCTTCCAAGGTTTGTTGTGTATGCCATGGCCTATTGTAAACGAATACTATGATGGGTGCTAAGTTTTTCTCCATTATAAACTAGTTGCTAACTTATACTTTTTGGTCGCTATAATGGTATTCGATTTAGTACCATGATACTGCCCAATTGAAAACGCCAACTTTTTCACTTTTAATTTACATATAATATCATGTAGTGTGTCCTGCTCTCCCTTCCGATGCGTATCATCAATTAGAATTATAAATTCGTCCGTGGCTTCCATTCTCTCAATAAGCGAAACAACATCATAGCGAGAAAAACGGTCACTACCAAAAGGTCCGTCAACAATAATCAGATCAAATTTATCTATTATTTTAGTATTAAAATCTTTATAAACATTGCTGAGAAAACCGTTGACTTCAGTGGTCACTAACGGACAACAAACTATTTTAGAACGTTGCGATAAGCTATTTGTTTTTTGGAAGTTAGCTACCCAATCCGCATCTTGTTCCACAATGGTATGCAAAGATTCTAGTAACTGATTATTTAAAAATGCTGAAATGAATTTACTCGATTCTCCTAATCCTAAATCTAAAATGGCTTTGGGTTGAAAATCATTCAGAATTCTATTCAAAATATAAAAAAAAGAGTAATTTCCCGCCCATCTACCGACGTTCAATGGCAACTCCTCTAACCATTCCTTACCTCGAATGCTATCATGAAAAATGTGCGCCCATTCTAATTCCTTATTTTGAAGCTGAACCTCATGTAATTTCGTATTTAATATATTTATGATTAGATCTATACTCGTTAATTAAATTTTTGATTTTTGTGATCATTTATCGTATAAAATAATTGAGTAAAATATCTCCCTGATTTTTGGGCACTAATTTTCCTGAGTTATAATAATCCTTTTCAACGACTGTAAATGGCATAACCTCCACCAACCAATCCGCAATTTCATTATTTGTCATGCAAAAAAAGTTGCACGTATAATCTCCTGGAGCTAATGGAAGATCCCTTATAATAAAGATTATGCTATCTTCTTTATCTAAATTAAAATCACTAACAATGGTTTCAGTAGAAAGCCATGCTACTCTATCTCCCATATAATTATTAAAGCCAACATCTATTTTAAAATTTCGAATAGGTTCCGTGACATTTCGTTTCAATTGAACTTTAACTTGTAAATCTTTGAAGGTCTCAATAATGTTATTTGTTTGATTTTCTGAAACAAAAACTGCCTCTTCAAAAACTAACTTCTGGTGTCCTTTTCGTTTTGTCATCTCAGACAATTTTGTACTTGGAAATGCATTAGCAGTTAAATACACTTTTACAATTTCGTCAATAGCTCCTACTGATTTGATCTTGCCATGCTCTAATAAGACACCTCTCGTACACAAGCTCTCCACCGCTGCCATATTATGACTCACAAACAGCACCGTACGCCCTTCTCCTCTGCTAATATCCTGCATCTTGCCAATCGCCTTCTTTTGAAACTCTGCATCGCCAACCGCCAAAACCTCATCAATTACCAAAATATCAGGTTCTAAATGGGCGGCTACCGCAAAAGCCAAACGCACAGTCATGCCTGAAGAATAGCGCTTGACTGGCGTATCAATATAACGCTCACAACCTGAGAAGGAAATGATCTCGTCCAGTTTGCTTTTTATCTCTTTTTTGGTCATTCCCAAAATAGCACCATTGAGATACACATTTTCACGTCCGGTCATTTCTGGATGAAACCCCGTACCCACTTCCAACAAAGAAGCGATTCGGCCTTTTGTTTTAATTTCCCCTGTGGTTGGACTCGTGACTCGTGATAAAATCTTTAATAAGGTGGACTTGCCTGCACCATTTTTACCTATAATGCCCAACACCTCACCACGCTTCACTTCAAAATTGATATCCTGCAAGGCCCACACATAGTCAGAGTTGCCTTTGGTACTCCGGTCATTAGATTCGCCCACTTTTAAAAACGGGTCGTCCTTACCACGTACCTTATGCCACCATCGGTTCAAATCATGACTGATCGTACCCGTGCCCACAGTACCTAAGCGGTATTGCTTGCTGATGTTTTCGGCTTTTAGGATGACGCTCATTTTCTGTTATCGGTTTTCGGTTGTCGGTTTTCGGTTTTCGGTACTCTGTTGTCTGTTGTCTGTTTTCGGTTCTCGGTTCTCGGTTTTCTGTTTTCGGTTTTTTGTTGTCGATTCTCTGTTGTCTGTTTTCGGTTTTCGGTTGTCGGTTTTCGGTTTTCGGTTTTCGGTTTTCGGTTTTCGGTTTTCGGTTCGTGTTGTCGGTTGTTGGTTGTCAGAAAACTCATAACGGACAACTCATAACGGACAACTCATAACGGACAACTCATAACTGACAACTCATAACTGACAACTCATAACTGACAACTCATAACGGATAACTCATAATGGACAACTCATAACGGACAACAGCTATTTCCAATCTTTTTCTACATACATTATAAAATTGAACAATTTTGCTCCTAAAATATCGTATTTATTAAGTAAATCCTTAATTTTTAAATCTGGATATAGCTTCTGAATCATTTCTAATTGCGAAAGACACTCCAGTAAGGAAGCATGCGCATAAACTAAAAATTTAATAAAATCTTGTTTGTATCTACGTCTGCCGTATCCTTCGACTATATTGTCTTTAACACTTTTGGAAGAACGCCTCACTTGACTTCCTTGCTCGTATAATTCAAATTTTGGCAATTTTAATGATACGTGATGAACTTCTAAAGCATAATCAAATGCTAAATTATAAACGTCCAAATCTCTGTATGATTTCATCTTAGACCTATTTTAAATTATTAAATGTTATCGGTTGTCTGTTATCTGTTGTCGGTTGTCTGTTGTCGGTTGTCTGTTGTCTGTTGTCTGTTCACCGAGAACTCACAACCCAGAACCCACAACCGTCTAAACCGTGTCAATAAACGTCTTCTCCGTCTTATTAAAAATAACCAATCCTACTAAAAATAACACAATACTGATTATTAACGTATACCCAAACCCAAACCAACTAAAAGTCCCTGTATTTAACAGCATGTATCTAAAGCCTTCAATAATTTGGGTCAGCGGATTATATTCTACCAAAAGCGCTACCATTTCTGGAAACTTAGCCTTCGCCTCGCTTACAGGATATGGAACAGCAGACACATACATCAATAGTTGCACGCCAAAACTAACCAAAATGGTTAAGTCTCTATATTTAGTGGTCATGGAGGAGATGATCATCCCCAAGCCCAAGCCCAATAAAGCCATCATGATGATATATACAGGAAGCAAAACGATATGGCTATTAAAGCCCAAGGTACTCCCCTGAAACGCATAATACACATAAAAGCCAATAAAAATACCCAATTGGATCCCAAACTTCAAAAGATTGGAAATCGTAATCGACATGGGCATAATGACCCTTGGAAAATACACTTTCCCAAAAATCCCCTGATTGCTGGTAAAGGTGCTGGAGGTTCCGGTAAGGCATTCCCGAAAGTAATTCCAGGCGGTAATTCCTGCCAAGTTGAATAAAAATGGAGGCACCCCATTGGTAGAAATCTGTCCGAGGTTATTAAATATCAAGGTAAAAATAACCGAGGTAAATAGGGGTTGGATCACATACCAAAGCGGCCCTAAAATGGTCTGTTTATAAACCGTAACAATATCCCGTTTCACAAAAAGAATCAACAAATCACGATACCGCCAAATCTCTTTGAAGTTGAGGTCAATAAGTTTGTGCTTTGAAGAAATGGTGTACAACCATTGATCTTGTGGTGTCATAAAAAGCAGGCATTTTTACGGCGCTAAGATAAAAGAAATTATGCGGTTAGCCCTAACATTTTGAAGGGGACTTGTAAAATTTGATCATGTGCTGCAAGCCGGCGTCTAAACAAGTAAGCTCCCGTTGTAAAATAGCTTTCATTTTGGTGACATCGGGGCAGCGGCGGCGCATATCGCCTTCCACTAAAGCCGGCAAGTGAATAATTTTAGAAGTGGAGCCGGTAACTGCGATAATGCGTTCCGCCAGTTCCAGAACAGTCATCTCTAGGTCATTACCCACATTTAAAACCGTGTTTCTATAGGCGTCTTGCAATGTTTTGAGGCACGTGTCAACCGTATCTTCTATATAACAAAACGATCGGGTCTGTAGTCCATCGCCATGAATATGTATGGGCTGATCTGCCAAAGCAGCCTTTAAAAATTTAGGAATCACAAAGTCTCCACTCTGATGTGGCCCATAGGTATTAAAAAACCGAAAAATAGTATAGTCCAAACCATATTCTTTTTGATAGGATCTAAAAAAAGCCTCCCCCACATTCTTGACAATGGCATAAGGCAACCGCGAATTTAGAGGGGTGGTGTTTTCGTTTTGGGGGATTTCAAAAGGCTCGCCATACACTTCCGAAGAACTGGAGTAAAAGACCCGCTTGACCCCCGAGTTTTTTGAAAGTGATAACACATTCTTTATCCCTTCAATATCATTCAAAACAGCCACAGGATGCTCTAAGGTGCGCGTCACGCCAACCACGGCCGCAAAATGGAATACGTAATCAAAATCAAAACGTCCAAAAACAGGCATCATATCATTGTAGACATTAACATCAGCATTGATGAATTTTATGTTTGGTTGTTTCGGAATTTTGGAGAGATGTCCCGTAGATAAATTATCGACAATTAGGATTTGGTAGTCTTGGGTTTCCGCCAATTTAGCAGCCAAAGCACTTCCAATATTGCCGGCACCACCTGTAATTAAAAAATTGGTCATAGGATCTTTTAAATAGTAAAGAAAGGCCATCTTTTAAATGGATGATACCCTTCACTTTAAAAATATTCAGGAGGTCTTTACTACCATTCAACCTGAAATGTAAAACGAATATAAAAAAATAGACAGAACTACACGTTTAATAATCTTAAAATTAATAACCTGAGGGAGTAGTTCAATATTGAAGTAAATAACAAAGCAAACCGGAACTCTGCGTCTAAACTCTCCCACTACGTCGGCTGAGTCACCTCTATGGTGAAATAACGAGAAGTATGGAACCCTCCGTCCAAACCTCCTAACGTCGGTTCGGCCACCTCCCTTTGAAAATAAAGGGAGGAGCAGTTTGGTTAGAATTAATAATAAACTGAACGTTACCTTCAAAAAAAAAGAAGGCCTTTAGCATGAATCATAAACATAGGTTCTTAACCAAAGCCTAAACCCCAATAAACCTTAACAATCCAGCTCCCCTCTTTTTTTTAAAAGAGGCGACCGAGCGTTAAAAAATAGTTCAGTGAACTATTTTAGCGAAGGGGCGAGCTGGCGCGCTGGCAACTAGTTTGGACGGGGAGTTTACAAACAAAAATGAGAGGTATACAAACGCAGTTTGGACGGGGAGTTTTAAAATAAACAAGAAAAAGGCCAATTAATTAAAGCCAAAACCCCAATAAACCCTAACACTAGAAAAAAGTCAATTAATTAAAGCCCAAACCCCAATAAACCCTAACAATCCAGCTCCCCTCTTTTTTTTAAAGAGGGGTGGACAAACGCAGTTTGGACGGGGAGTTTTCCAAAGTAAACAAGAAAAAAGTCAATTAATTAAAGCCCAAACCCCAATAAACCCTAACAATCCAGCTCCCCTCTTTTTTTAAAGAGGCGACCGAGCGTTAAAAAATAGTTCAGTGAACTATTTTAGCGAAGGGGCGAGCTGGCGCGCTGGCAACTAGTTTGGACGGGGTGTTCAAAAGAGGAGTTCTCAAATAAATTCCGTAAATTTCATACATGTCCAAACAGCAAATCCATACCAAAAAAGAATTAAAAGATTACAGGACAGCCCTGCGTAAAAGGCTAACTCCCGCAGAAGCCTTTCTATGGACACAGTTGAAATCAAGACAACTGGACAGCAAACGGTTTACCAGGCAGCACAGCATTGGCTTTTATATCGTTGATTTTTATTGTGCTTCTGAAAAATTAGTCATTGAATTGGATGGAGAGATTCATAACACCCCGAAAGCTCAAGAATATGACAAAAAACGAACTGTCTATCTAGAGAGCTTAGGTTATAAAGTTATTCGGTTTGAAAACAAAATGGTTTTTGATTATCTGCCGTCGGTTTTACAAGAAATTAGGGAATGTTTTAATACTGGAATATGACAGGGCAAATCGGAACCCTTCGTCTAAACATGCTAATATCGGTATAGCCACTTAACCTTGGAAATAACGAGAAGTGCGGAACCCTCCGTCCAAACCTCCTAACGTCGGTTCGGCCACCTCCCTTTGAAAATAAAGGGAGGAGCAGTTTGGTTAGAATTAATTATAATCTGGACGTTACCTGCAAAAAAAAATAAAATTTTAGCATGAAAAATACACATAGACTATTAATCAACGCCAAGTCCTAATAAACACTAACAATCCAGCTCCCCTCTTTTTTTTCAAAGAGGCGACCGAGCGTTAAAAAATAGTTCAGTGAACTATTTTAGCGAAGGGGCGAGCTGGCGCGCTGGCAACTAGTTTGGACGGGGAGTTTTAAAGTAAACAAGAAAAAAGTCAATTAATTAAAGCCCAAACCCCAATAAACCCTAACAATCAAGCTCCCCTCTTTTTTTTCTAAAGAGGCGACCGAGCGTTAGAAAATAGTTGAGTGAACTATTTTAGCGAAGAGGCGAACTGGCGAGCTGGCAAATAGTCTGGACGGGGAGTTCAAACCTTAAGTGCGGACGGAGAGTTTGAGTTAATATTCCCTAAACCCATCCCCAAATCTACCCCTGCGAAAGCGTAGATCTCTCGAACCAATCCCAAGTGATTTTGAGCCCTTCTCTAACCGTATATCGGGGTTTGTAACCCAATAAGTTCTTAGCTTTAGAAATATCGGCTAAAGAATCGCGCACATCACCCTGACGGTCTGGCCCGTATTCAGCTTCCAACTGAGAATCGGCGGCTGATTTTAAGGAGTCCCATAAATAATTGATATCAATACGCTCACCACAAGCCACATTATACACCTGATTGCCGGCATCTTTTGAGGCAAAAAAGCCTTTTACATTGGCCTGAACCACATTATCAATAAATGTAAAATCTCTGGTTTGTCCGCCATCGCCATTTATTTTAGGCGACTTGTCATCTTTTAAGGCCTGCATAAACACAGGAATAACTGCCGCATAAGCACCGTTCGGACTTTGTTTAGGCCCAAAGACGTTAAAGTAACGCAACCCAATCACATCAGTGCCGTAGGTTTTTCCAAATACATCGGCATAAAGCTCATTCACATATTTAGTAACGGCGTAAGGCGATAACGGTTTCCCTATGGTATCCTCCTTTTTTGGCAACGACTTGCTATCACCATAAGTAGAACTTGAGGCCGCATACACCATGCGTTTAACCGTAGAATTATCTTTTAAAGCAATCATCATATTCAAAAAGCCTGAAATATTGACGGCGTTTGTAGTTGCAGGGTCATTGATAGAGCGCGGTACAGACCCCAATGCTGCTTGGTGCGACACATAGTCTATATCCTTAACTGCCCTATGGCAGGTGTCCACATCCCTAATATCGCCTTCCATCAGTTCAAAAGCAGGATGTGCCATAAACTCAGCAATATTTTCACGATAGCCATTTGAAAAGTCATCCAATACACGCACTTTTTTGGCACCATGTTGCAAGAGGTACTGCACCAAATTGGAGCCAATAAATCCTGCCCCTCCTGTAATTAGAAAGCTGTATCTTGATAAATCTTCGGTATGATGGGCGTGTGTGTACATTATAATCTGGAGTCTACGGATTCTTTAGGCAATAAGGACTTGACGTCAAAAATAACGCCTATATCTGATTTTAATCCTTTGAAATCCAATTCTAAAAATTGATTGTGCGATACGGCCAATACAATGGCATCATAATTTGATGCCAGATCACTTTTTGATCCTATTAAATCCAAACCATACTCATGTTTCACCTCCTCAGTAGAAGCCCACGGATCAAAAACATCCACCTCTACATCATAACTCTGAAACTCTTTTACGATATCGATCACTCTGGAATTCCGAATATCCGGACAGTTTTCTTTAAAGGTAATCCCCAATACCAATGCTTTTGCGCCTTTAATAGTGGCTCCTTTTTTGATCATCATTTTAACAGTCTCTTGAGCTACATAGCTGCCCATACTATCATTCATCTTACGGCCTGCCAATATAATTTCAGGATTGTAACCTGATTCAATAGCTTTTTGGGCCAAATAATAAGGATCTACGCCAATACAATGTCCGCCAACCAAACCTGGCGACATTTTGATAAAGTTCCATTTGGTACCTGCAGCTTCCAATACGGCTTTGGTATCAATGTCAAGCAATCTGAATATTTTTGAGAGTTCATTCACAAAGGCAATATTGATATCGCGCTGTGAATTTTCAATCACTTTCGCAGCTTCGGCAACTTTTATGGTGGGTGCCATATGGGTTCCTGCCGTAATGATAGTTTTATAGAGGTTGTCAACTTTTATAGCTATTTCTGGCGTAGAACCTGAAGTAACTTTCAAAATTTTAGTAACCGTATGGGTTTTATCTCCCGGATTGATCCGTTCTGGCGAATATCCTGCAAAGAAATCAACGTTGAATGTCAATCCCGATTCTTTCTCCAAAATGGGTACACAAATATCTTCTGTAACTCCAGGATATACAGTAGATTCATAGATTACAACGGCACCCTTTTTCAATATTTTACCCACGGTTTCACTGGCTTTTACCAAAGGAGTGAAAATTGGTTTATTGAGGGCATCTGTTGGCGTTGGCACAGTAACAATATAAAAATCAGAATCTTCTATATCTGCAGATTTGTTAGAGACGAGCAAACCGGTTTTAACCGATGTATCCTTTACCAAAATAGATTTGAGATCCTCATTATCAACTTCCAGTGTTCTGTCAATACCTTGATTTAACTCATCAATCCGTTTCTGGTTGATGTCAAATCCGACGACAAGAAACTTTTTTGCAAATTCTGCCGCGAGCGGCAAACCTACATATCCTAAACCTATTACGGTAATTTTGGGTTGGGTATTCATATTAGCTTTTTAGTGATTTTAATAGAAAGATCAAATCTAAAGAAAAACTCCAATTCTTTACGTATTTTTTATTGATATCGACCTTATCTTTCCAAATAACCGTTCTATTGTAAGTTTCAGGGTTAAGCTGTTTGGCCAGAATAAGCTCTTCATCTTTGTACTTTAAAGTGGCAGGCCCAGTAATGCCCGGTTTGACTTTTAAGATGAGCCGATCTTCTCCTTCAAGTACATCAGCAAATCCTGCAAGATCCGGTCTTGGACCAACAAAACTCATATCGCCCTTTAAAACATTAAAAAGCTGTGGGAGCTCATCCAATTTATAATTTCTCAAGAACTTGCCAAGAGAGGTCGCGCTAGTCTCCAAATGACCTAAGCGGTGCACACCTTTCTTTAATGTTCTAATTTTATAAATTTTAAAAGGCTTCCCAAACTGACCTATCCGAACTTGAGAAAACACACCATTGTCTCGAGTGTCGATACTGGCCATTATAACAAGAAGCACAATAGGAATAATGAGAATGGGCAACAACAATAGCGCCAGCAACAGATCAAAAACACGCTTTACAAGTAGTTGTTGGGAAGTGATCAATGCGAGTGCTTAGGTATTGTTTTTTATAAATTTCTTGAAACGTTTCAACACCGATTTTTTGCCATTACCTTCATGATAGGCATTTCCATAAACGCCATACCCGTAGCCATAACCGTAACCATAGCCATAGCCGTAATTATGGTTGGTTTTGTGTTTATAAAAATTGAGTACAAAACTGATATTCTTGACTTCCCCCATCTTGTATTTAGCATTGATTAGGGCCAACATTCCCTTTTTGGTATAATCCAACCGCACCATAAACAAGGTAGCGTCAGCATATTGGGTAAGCTCTAAAGCATCAGTAACCAACCCAAGAGGCGGCGTATCCAAAACAATAATGTCATAGGTACTGCGAACATGTTCCATGAGTGTCTTCATTCGGTCTCCCATCAACAACTCTGACGGATTTGGAGGCACGGGCCCTGAAGGAATGACATCAAGATTTTCAATGAGCGATTGATAATTAATCTCATCAAATGTACTTTCACCAATTAAATAATTGACGACACCTCTATCATTGGTGATTTCAAAATCACCGAAAATTTTGGGCTTTCTCAAATCCAATCCCAATAACAAGGTTTTCTTTCCTGATAGGGCATATACAGTGGCCATATTAACGGAACAAAAGGTTTTACCTTCACCACTTACAGAAGACGTGATCATAATGGTTTTTCCTCTTCCCTCTTTCTTTCCTTGTTTTTTATAAATAAATTGTAAACTGGAGCGGATGGATCTAAAGGATTCCGCAACAGCAGATTTTGGCTTTTCAAAAACAACCAAATTGTTCTTATAATTGTATTTCCCTATCAATCCGAGAATTGGAATGTTAGATAAACGCTCCACCTCATCAGAACCATGAATAGTACTGTCCAACAAGAAAATTATGAAGATCAAAAACATAGGTGCAAAAAAACCAACCATTAAAGCCATCATGTAATTGAGCGACTTGTTGGGTCCTATAAGCCCTCCCCCAATATCCTTAGCTTCATCAATAGACGTGATGTCAGAAACATTTGCTGCCTTTACAATGGCTGCCTCACCTCTTTTGGACAAGTAAATATCATAGGCCTGCTGGCTGATATTCATCTTACGCTGAATCTTTAAAAATTGTTGTTGATCTTCTGGCAACCCATTCAATTGTGATTCCAAATTGCCAATGATTTTTGACATCGTATTGAGCTGCAGTCTGATGGTACCTTGTGTTGCATCAATGGTCTCCAACAGCACATTCTTTTCAGAATTCAATTGGCTATCAATTTCCTTAAATAAAATACTGCCTTCCTTAGTGGTATATTCTAAATTTTGGCGCTCAATGGCCAAGGCTGTAATTTTAGAAACGCTAGCTAATATATTGACCTCCTCAATCCCAGCTGATGTTGGGGCGGCAATTTTGGTATAATCTGTTTTGGTACGTAAATAATTTTCAAGCGCATTGAGGTAATTAAGTTTGGATTGCTCCGTTTCTTTTTGGATATCCAATTCTTTTAACTTTTCAGAAATAATCTGCATTTCTTCACTAACATCAAAAACTTTGTTCTGTCTTCTGAAGGTATTCATTTCATCTGTCACATCCTTCAAGTTATCATTTACCGCACTTAAGCTGCTGTCAATAAATTTGATCGTATTTGTAGCGTAAAGGTTTTTCCGATCCAATTCCATTTTGCTCAAAATAGCAGTTGTGGCATTGAGGTAATCTACAATCTTGGATTTATTGTTTCCTATTAACGACAACTTCAAAACTGATGCTGATTCTTTAGAAAAAGGCTCAATTTTAATACCGTTTTGAAAACCATTCACGACGCCATCAAAATTCAGAAACCCTACAAAATATTCAGCGTTTTTCTCTGGGATGTGATTGGGCCTGGGACTTATGGTAGCGTTAAAAAACGGCAGACTGATGGTCTGTCCGAAATTATACGTTTGTTTGAATACTCCTTGAGGCACTCTTTCTTGATAGGTTTCTTTATCAGATGGGCGTTGCACAGTAGCTACGGTAACCGCAAAATCCATAAAAATCTCGAACTGATTGTCATTGATAAACCTAATCCCTACGGGCGGTCCAAGAATTTGGCCTTTGGTTTTATCAAGGTTTACAACAAAAGGTGCTTCCTTATAGATGTCTTCCATTCGGTACTTCCCCTGTTCAAGATATTGCATGTAATATTGCAATGAATCGACCACCAACTCATTATGAGTTCTGGTCTTGATGGACGTCATAATCTTTCCTACTTTACCTGAAACACCACCCCAATTAAATGAAATACTGGTATTGGCCGTAAAGAAAGGATTTTGCTCACTCTCTATAGAAATCAGAGAATCCAAACGGTAAATATTTTGTTTTCTTACGTTAATAAGATAGGCGATAACCAATGCAATACCAATACTCAACAGCACCAACTTCCAAAGGTTAAGAGCCTTAAATAAGAATCCCCTAAAATCAAAGGTGACCCCTCTTGGTTCTGAATAGTCGTTGTCGTAATCTTCCATAATAAGAGTCTACCTGGTAATTAATAAGATGGTTGTGGTTAAAATCCCTATAACAGAAACTAAAGTAGCCAATGTTTCACGTCCCGTAATACCAGTACCCCAAGTTTTCTGTTTGAGTGGCTTAACGTAGATCATATCATTGGGCTGAATATAATAGTATGGCGAATTCATAACATTGACATCTGTTAAATCCAAATGATGAATTTGCTGTCCTTGAGGATATTGCCTGATGACCATCACATCTTTACGGTCTCCAGTTATTGGAATTTCACCCACATTGGCAATGGCTTGAAAGATGTTAACACGTTCCTGAAACAGTACCTGAGTTCCCGGACTGCCTACTTCACCGTTGGCACTGAAGCGTAAACCTGCCAGTTTAACAGTTACGAAAATATTGGCGGTTTCCTTGAATTGTTCATCCAGAAGTTTGGCCTCAATCATTTTTTCGATCTCCTCAGTAGTAAATCCCAAAACATTTATCATGCCTAAGGTTGGAATGCGAATATTACCATGAACATCCACAGTAAACCCATCAAAATAGGCGCGTTCACTTGAACTGGCACTCAAATTTCCTTCGCCGATAGGATTCAGGATACTCACCGTATTTTGATCGATGGACTTGACCCGAACGTTCAAAATATCATTAATCTGAACACGATACGGTTTTTGCTGCTCTACCATCATCTGTAAAGAATCTGTGGCAGTATTTTTATTTTGGAGATACACGATGTCTTTGTGAGGAATACAGGAGGTCAATAAACTTATGGAAAACAGTGCAATAGCCAATAAAACTCTATTCATATTAAGGGTTCTTGTTGTGGCACAAATATAACGTATCACTAACAATATCAAAATTAATATACCTTTTTTTAGTGAATGGCCACATGCTACAGCATTCAACGACTTTCTTCTCTAAAAAGTATTCTTGATTATTGATTCCCAATTCTCTATTCTTTATTCTCTATTCTTTATTCTCTATTCTTATACATATTCACGTTATTTGCAAAAAAATAGACTTTGAACTTTCTTACCGTTGAATCCATCTCAAAATCTTATGGCGAAGTGTCGCTATTTGAAGACCTTTCCTTTAGCATCCATAAAGATGATAAAATTGCCTTTGTTGCAAAAAATGGAAGTGGCAAGACCTCCATCCTCAATATCATTTCTGGAATGGACCAGCCTGACAATGGTCAAGTGGTAATCAGGAAAGGGCTGCGCTTATCATTTTTATCGCAATCCCCTCAATTTGAAGACGAGCTTACGATAGAAGACACTATTTTTAATTCTGATCTCCCAATTTTAAAGATCATTGAAAGCTATGAAAAGGCGCTTTTAAATCCGGAAGACGCTGATGCTTACCAAAAAGCTTTTGAAGGGATGGATCGACATAATGCTTGGGAATTTGAATTGCGTTTCAAGCAAATCCTATCGCAATTGAAACTTGACGATCTCAGTCAAAAAATCAAAACACTATCCGGGGGTCAGAAAAAACGTTTGGCCCTGGCCACGGCGCTTATCAATAATCCTGATCTTTTAATATTGGATGAACCTACCAACCACCTCGATCTGGAAATGATTGAATGGCTGGAGCAGTATTTCGCCAAGGCGCAAATGACTTTATTTATGGTAACGCATGACCGGTATTTTTTGGAGCGCGTTTGTAATGAAATTATTGAATTGGACCACGGTAAACTCTTTACCTATAAAGGCAATTACACCTATTATTTAGAGCAAAAAGAGGCGCGGGTAACCAATGAAACGGTTGAAACTGGCAAAGCCAAACAACTCTTCAAAAAAGAATTGGATTGGATGCGCCGTCAGCCAAAGGCCCGAACCACCAAATCTAAATCGCGCATTGACGATTTTCACGATATTAAAGCGAAAGCCCACCAGCGTAGAAATGACCACCAGATACAGTTGGAAATCAACATGGAACGTTTGGGCAGTAAAATTGTAGAGTTTCATAAAGTCTCAAAATCCTTTAAGGATAAGGTGATTTTGGATGGTTTTGAATATGTGTTCAAAAAAGGTGAACGTATTGGTATCATTGGGAAAAATGGGACGGGCAAATCGACTTTTTTAAATATGTTGACACAGTCCATTCAACCTGATGCAGGAAAAGTCATCATTGGGGAAACCGTGAAATTCGGCTATTACACCCAAAGTGGCATCAACATCAAGGAAGGCCAAAAGGTGATTGACGTTATTAAAGAATTTGGTGAATACATCCCCTTAACCAAAGGTCGTCAGATCAGTGCGCAACAATTACTGGAGCGTTTTTTATTTGATAGAAAAAAGTCCTATGATTTTGTTGAAAAACTGAGTGGTGGCGAGCAGAAACGCTTGTATCTCTGTACCATATTAATCCAAAACCCAAATTTCCTAATTCTGGATGAGCCTACCAACGATTTGGATATTGTAACGCTAAATGTACTTGAGGATTTCCTTTTGGATTTTCCTGGATGCTTGCTAGTGGTGTCCCACGACCGTTATTTTATGGATAAGATTGTCGACCATTTATTTGTTTTTAGAGGCGGTGGTGAGGTAGAAGATTTCCCAGGTAATTACTCTGACTATCGTGATTATGAAGCGTCAACACCCTATGTGGAAGTTGCCAAAACCCAAACTTCTGTTGAAGATCCCAAAAAAAATGAGGCCGAAAAACTCTCCTATAACGAGCAAAAGGAACTAAAATCACTAACTGGCAAAATCAGATCTTTGGAATTGGACAAAAAAGCCTTTGAAACCAAATTTCATGACACGTCATTAAAGCAGGATCAAATCAACAAACTGTCACAGGATTTACAAAAAATTATCGATGAGATTGCCGTAAAAGAGGCACGGTGGTTTGAACTATCTGAGAAATTGGAATCGTGATTTATTAGGATTGTTTATTGTTATTCTTTATTGTTATTCTTTATTGTTATTTTATTTTAAGATTATCGAAAAACCTAGCAATTCACCCCTTGCGAACCTTGCGCAACCTTTGCGAGCCTTGCGGTTAAAGGTGTGAGGTGTGAGGTATGATCTATCGGAAAAATTGGAATCGTAATTTATTAGTATTGTTTATTATCATTATTTATTGGTTGCAGGCTTAAAATTCGAACGTTTAAGGGCTTGGTGTTTAATGAGATGAAAAATCTATCGAATAAATTTTAATCTTTAATTTCGAAACATTAAGTCGCTCTTTAAAATCAAAAAGAAACAACAGAAACTTGAAACCTGAAACAATAGAAACCCGAAACAATAAAAACCCGAAACAAATAAAAATTGTATCAACTCATCGCTTACCTAAAATTCCTTTTAAAGTCAAATAACCAACATGGCGTCCATTCGCCATTTGTTTATAATTTGGTGACCAAATGTTTTTATGACACATCGAAACATGATGAATACAATGCAATAGCGTCTTACCGTGATGAACTCCTCAAAAACGACAATGTCATAAAAATAACCGATTTCGGATCGGGCTCAAAAGTGTTTAAGTCTGACAATCGGAGCATTAAAGCCATCGCAAAAACTTCAGGCACAACCTCAAAAAACACGAAACTCCTCTTTAGGATGGTCAGGTATTTCCAACCCAGACATATTTTAGAACTTGGTACCAATCTCGGTATTGGCACTCAGGCCATGGCTTTGGCAAACCCTGACGCCAACATTATTACCATTGAAGGCTGTCCGGAAATCTTGAAGGTTGCCACCCACCTTTTTTCTAACAAAAACTTCACAAACATCCACAGCATTCAGGGTAGCTTTCAGGATAAAATTCAGGAATTGTCCCCATCAAAATGGGATTTTATTTTTTTTGACGGACACCATTCCAAAGAAGCCACCTTAGCATATTTTGAAATGCTTTTACCCACAGCCCATAATAATTCCGTCTTTATCTTTGATGATATTTATTGGTCCAAAGGCATGACAGACGCATGGAAAATCATTAAAGAACATCCCCAAGTGACGGTCACCGTGGACACCTTTAATTGGGGCATTGTATTTTTCAGAAAAGAACAGCCGAAAGAACATTTTAAAATTAGAGTGTAACAACTGGGCCATTTGAACGTCATACCAATCGGAAATCAATTATATTGCAATTTCAAAAGTCCTTAGTTGGCAGGCAGCAGTTGGCAGACTGACATTTGAATTTTGAATTTCCAATTTAGAATTTTAAACTTTTAATAATCCCCATGGACAACGTCATTCACATCAGAAATATCGTCAGGAACTTTCAATTAGGCTCAGAAACCGTGTACGTACTAAAAGGCATTGACCTAGACATAGAACGTGGCGATTACGTGGCCATTATGGGACCATCGGGTTCAGGAAAATCGACGTTAATGAATTTGTTAGGTTGTTTGGATACTCCAACTTCTGGCACGTATGTTCTCAACGAACAAGATGTGAGCAAACTGAGCGATGACCAATTGGCCGAAATTAGAAATAAAGAAATCGGTTTTGTATTTCAGACCTTCAACTTGCTCCCAAGAACTACGGCATTAGACAACGTTGCTCTACCCATGATTTATGCAGGAGCTTCAAAAGCAGATCGTGACGCCCGTGCCACAGAAGTATTGACCGATGTTGGTTTGGCAGATCGTATCCACCATAAACCCAATGAACTTTCAGGCGGTCAACGCCAGCGTGTTGCTGTAGGTCGTGCCCTCGTAAACAAACCTTCCATCATCCTCGCCGATGAGCCTACAGGGAATTTAGATTCCAAGACCTCTTTGGAGATTCTTCAATTGTTTGACGATATCCACGTGGCCGGAAATACCGTAATCGTTGTGACCCACGAAGAGGATGTTGCTAAAAGAGCTGCCCGTGTAATTCGGTTGCGCGATGGAGAGATAGAGAGTGATGTGAGGAACTAATTTAGTGTTCCCGCCTTCGCAAAAGCTGCGGACGAGCGGGCGGTTATCAGTTGTCAGTTATCAGTTATCAGTTGTTCGATGTTCGGTGTTCGGTGTTCGGTGTTCGGTGTTCGGTGTTCGGTGTTCAAAAATTGCTATTCCTGATCAAACAATTTCTAAGACCTAATTTTTCTTATAACTAAACTTTCAAACATTAATTCCTTCATGCTTCTTGCTTCTTGCTTCTATCTTCTAGCTTCTATCTTCTATCTTCTATCTTCCAGCTTCTAACTTCTATCTTCTGCCTTCCAGCTTCTAACTTCCAACTTCCAGCTTCTGCCTTCTACCTTCCATCTTCCAGCTCAATAAAAAATAGTCGTGCATTCGTGGCAAAATCTTTAACTTTGAATTTTAATCACTAATACCTTACCATGAAAATCTATACTAAAACAGGTGACAAAGGTACTACTGCCCTATTTGGCGGCACACGAGTCCCGAAACACCACATCCGTATTGACAGTTACGGAACCGTTGATGAACTCAATTCCCATATCGGTTTAATTAGAGACCAAAATATTAATCAGCACTACAAAGAAATTTTAATGGTCATCCAAGATCGTTTATTTACGGTGGGTGCTATTTTGGCTACCGACCCTGAAAAGGCAACGCTTAAAAATGGCAAACAACGCTTGAATATCCCTAAGATTTCATCGCAGGATATCGAACTCTTGGAGCATGAAATTGATAGCATGAACGACGCCTTGCCCGAAATGACACACTTCGTTTTACCTGGCGGCCATCAAACGGTGTCATTCTGTCATATTGCGCGCTGTGTATGCCGTAGAGCTGAACGTTTAGCAACGGCACTTAACGACTTGGAGCCTTTTCAACCAGAGTCATTAGTCTATTTAAACCGTTTATCTGACTACATATTTGTGTTGGCACGAAAGTTGTCCCATGAGTTGAAAGCCGAAGAAATTCAATGGATTCCCCAAAAAGAATCTTAAAGAAAATTAGGCGCTTACATTTTTTTTGTATTATCTATTAGAAGTCAAGAAATCATGTAAGAAGTATACGCTCTTTTTTTTAATGATTAAATAATTCATTTTTTACTTGAATTTCTCGACAAAAAAATTATTTTTGCAAAAATTTAAAACGAATAACAAATGTATTGGACATTAGAATTAGCATCCTATTTGAGTGATGCGCCTTGGCCAGCCACTAAAGACGAATTAATTGATTATGCAATCCGTACTGGTGCGCCTTTAGAAGTGGTGGAAAATTTGCAGTCAATTGAAGATGAAGGTGACTCTTACGATTCAATCGAAGAGATCTGGTCAGATTATCCAACCGATGAAGATTACCTCTGGAATGAGGACGAATATTAAATAAATCAGAAAAAATAGTTAAAAAGTACTCCTTACGAGACTTTTTTTGTGCGCTATTTTTTATTAACCTTAGCACAAACCGTATCTTTGTGAGCCTCAAAAAGCAAAACATCATACAAATAACATATTATCATAACTGCACACTGCGCTTGTCAAAGTGTAGCTTAAACAAAAACACCTTATGAGTTTTTTAGATTCAGTATTGAAGGTCTTTGTTGGCGATAAATCCAAACAGGATGTCAAAGCCATCACTCCTCTTGTAGAACAAATTAGAACTTTTGAAAAAGCCTTGGAAGCCCTTTCGCATGACGAATTGAGGGCGAAAACGGCGTTTTTCAGGTCTAGGATAGCAGACGCACGACAGCCTTTTAACGATTCTATTGAAAAACTTCAGAAAGATGCAGAAGCTACAGAAGATATTGATGAGCGTGAAGATATCTATCAAGAAATTGACCGTATCAAAGATGACATCTACAAAGCCACTGAAGATGTATTGAATGACATCTTACCAGAAGCCTTTGGTGTCGTTAAAGAAACTGCGAAACGTTTTGTACACAATACCTCCATTACGGTTACCGCGAGTACATTTGACCGTGAAATTTCAGGAACCAAAACCTATGTCACTTTAGAAGACGACAAGGCTGTTTGGGCAAATTCTTGGGATGCTGCCGGCAAACCTATTACCTGGGACATGATTCACTATGACGTGCAACTGATTGGTGGTGTGGCACTACATCAAGGTAAAATTGCAGAGATGCAAACGGGTGAAGGTAAAACCCTTGTAGCCTCCCTTCCAATGTACTTAAATGCCCTTGCTGGCAAAGGCGTTCATTTAGTAACCGTCAATGATTACTTAGCAAAACGTGATAGTGCGTGGATGGCTCCATTGTTCGAATTTCATGGCATGAGTGTGGACTGCATTGATTACCACCAGCCTAATTCTGCCGCCCGTAAAAAAGCGTATTTGGCTGACATTACATACGGTACCAACAATGAGTTTGGTTTCGATTATCTGCGTGATAATATGGCACATTCTCCTGACGATTTGGTGCAACGACCGCACCATTACGCCATTGTGGATGAGGTGGATTCCGTTTTAGTCGATGATGCCCGTACGCCATTGATTATTTCCGGTCCTGTCCCTCAAGGTGATCGCCATGAATTTACAGAGCTCAAACCAAAAGTAGATAGTATTGCCGCTGTACAACGCCAATATTTGACAGGCGTGTTAGTTGAAGCCAAAAAATTAATCGCTGATGGCGATACTAAAGAAGGTGGCTTTAAATTGTTGCGCGTCTACAGAGGAATTCCAAAAAACAAGGCTTTGATTAAGTACTTGAGTGAGGAAGGCATCAAACAATTGCTTCAAAAAACCGAAAACCAATACATGCAGGACAATAACCGAGAAATGCCAAAGGTAGATTCGGAATTGTACTATGTGATTGACGAAAAAAATAATCAAGTAGAATTATCAGATAAAGGGGTGGAATTTTTATCTGGAGATGATGACCCTAACTTCTTTGTGATGCCAGAAATTGGGATGGAGATCTCAAAAATTGAATCGCAAAACCTTTCTAAAGAAAAAGAAGCAGAAGCTAAAGAAGAATTGTTCAGAGATTTTGGGATCAAATCAGAGCGTATCCATACCCTGAACCAATTATTAAAAGCGTATGCCTTATTTGAAAAGGATATCCAATACGTCGTCATTGACAATAAAGTGATGATTGTTGATGAGCAAACGGGTCGTATTATGGATGGGCGTCGTTATAGTGATGGTTTGCACCAAGCTATTGAGGCCAAAGAAAATGTAAAAATTGAAGCAGTCACCCAAACTTTTGCCACGGTAACCCTTCAAAATTACTTCAGAATGTATCGCAAATTGGCGGGCATGACGGGTACTGCGGTGACGGAAGCTGGTGAGTTTTGGGAAATCTATAAATTGGATGTGGTTGAAATTCCAACCAACCGACCTATTGCACGTGACGATCAGGAAGATTTAGTCTATAAAACGAAACGTGAAAAATACAACGCCGTTATTGATGAAGTTACCAAACTTTCTCAAGCAGGACGCCCCGTATTGATTGGAACCACCAACGTTGAGATCAGTGAGCTCTTGGGAAAAATGTTGACCTTACGCAAAGTTCCTCACAATGTACTGAATGCAAAACTCCACAAGAAAGAGGCAAATATTGTCGCTGAAGCTGGACAACCGGGTCAGGTAACCATTGCAACCAATATGGCTGGTCGTGGTACGGATATCAAATTAATAGAGGAAGTGAAAAAAGTTGGCGGTTTGGCCATTGTGGGTACGGAACGTCATGATTCGCGTCGTGTGGACAGACAGTTACGTGGTCGTGCCGGACGTCAGGGAGATCCAGGAAGTTCACATTTTTATGTGTCTTTGGAAGATAATTTAATGCGTCTTTTTGGTAGTGAACGTATTGCCAAAATGATGGACAGAATGGGCTTGGAAGAAGGGGAAGTGATTCAACATTCCATGATTTCAAAATCCATTGAGCGTGCCCAGAAAAAAGTTGAGGAAAATAACTTTGGAGTTCGTAAGCGTTTGTTGGAATATGATGATGTGATGAATGCCCAGCGTGAAGTGATCTACAAACGCCGCCGTCATGCCTTGCATGGTGAACGTTTGCGCGTCGATTTGGCGAATATGATTTTTGACACCTCAGAAATTATCACACAAACCAATAAAGCGGCGAACGACTTTAAGAATTTTGAATTTGAGCTGATTCGTTATTTTTCAATGGGCTCCCCTATTACGGAAGCTGAATTTAGTAAATTATCAGAACAGGATGTCGCTGGTAAAATCTACAAAGCGGCTTTTGAACATTACAAACTAAAAATGCAGCGCAATGCAGAAATGGCATTTCCTGTCATCAAAAATGTATATGAGACACAGCGTGATAAATTCAAGCGCATTGTGGTGCCGTTTACAGACGGTGTAAAAAGTTTGCAAGTAGTTACAGATCTTGAAAAAGCTTATGAAACTAATGGTAAACAACTGATCACGGATTTTGAAAAGAACATCACCCTTGCTATAGTTGATGAGGCATGGAAAACGCATTTGCGTAAAATGGACGAATTGAAACAATCTGTGCAGTTGGCAGTCCATGAGCAAAAAGATCCCTTATTGATTTACAAGTTTGAAGCTTTTGAATTGTTTAAGGTGATGATTGACCAAGTCAATAAAGATGTGATTTCATTTTTGTTCAAAGGCGAGTTGCCATCAGAAACTACAGACGCCATTCAAGAAGCACGTCAGGTACGTTCTAAAGAACAGTTGGAAACCCGCAAGGAAGAAATTCCTAATCTGGACGAGCGTTCCGCACAAAGTAGAGCTGCAGGTAGCAATACCCAACGGAAGGAAGTTGTGGAAACCATTGTACGCGATAAACCAAAAGTTGGCCGTAATGACAAGGTGACCATAAAACACGTCATGAGTGGCGAAAATAAAACTTTAAAATACAAACAGGCTGAGCCTTTGTTGGCCAAAGGTGACTGGGTGTTGATTGAAGAGTAAATAAAGAGTTAAGAATCAAAATGAAAGACCACTTTGCACATGCAGAGTGGTCTTTTTTATTTCCTTTAATTAAAGATGCTATAGCAAAATGAGAGAAAGCAAGTAATTCTTGAGCAAGCTCATCGCCCGACTAAAAGACTGGTGTCTTTTTTAAATTTATAAGACCTTCTGTACTGCCATTAAGTGGTCTTTTGGTTCGTAAATAACGATTCAGATTGTAGGCATCATAATTTGGCGCATCTTTATCAACACTACTTATTTTTACTCGGCCTGCCGAGTGAATGAACTCGTTATTACCAATCCACATGCCCACATGAATAACACGCTCTGACGAAGAGGCGGTGGCCTTTTTACCAAAAAACAATAAATCACCTGGAAGAAGGTTTTCAAAATTTTTATCGGTATCCACTTGCTCACCAGTATGGATTTGTTGTGAAGCGTCTCTAGGTAAAACAATCCCGTTTAAGAAATATATTGTTTTAGTAAAACCGCTACAATCCACTCCTTTTGTTGACGTGCCACCCCACAAATAAGGCAGGCCCATTAACTGTTTTGAAGTCGCCACTAAATTTTCTTGAGACGGATCTGTACGTGATAACCATGAATCATAAAGATCGGCCTCAGTTTTCTTGATAAATGCAATTCGTTGATCAGGATAAGCAACTTTATAAAAATCATTTTCTTCGTCCCGAAGTTCTAAAATCCCACCTGCCACGATATCTGATACCACTTGCGACTGAGCATCTGCCTCAGAATAACTGTGCCCTTGCATGGTGGTGTATATCACCTTCGTTTTATTTTTCCAGCCTTCAAGTTCAGATGGCGTAATGGGTTCGATACCGCCATCATCCACCCATGCCAAATACATGTCTGGGGTTTGGATCAATGACCAACTGCCTTCTTTTTTCAAAATTTCTACCGGTGTTCCTAAAGTAGCTTGCGTAGCCAATTCCGCTGAATGTTTAGGCTGACTTCTCAAATTAGCTACAGATATTGTCACCAAGCCCACAGTTTTATCTGCCAAATTAGATGCTGGCAAACGCTGAATACTATCTACATAATCAATTTCAGCATTTTTAAGGTTATTCTTCAATGTCGTAATTGCCTCTGGCAAATTGCTTTCACCCTTCAAAATATAGGTCTTCCCGTTCTTTTGTGCATTGACGTCAAAAAGAGCCACTCTTTTGTCTGGAGCATATTCGGCTTTAACAGCTTGTATTTCTGCCGTCAAGTAATTTTTGTTTTCAACTTTCGGTCCGCAGCTAAACAATCCCACTAAAGCTAAAAGGGGAAAACCGAATTTTGCTATTTTTTGTACCATTTCTATTTGACTTTTTAAAAGTTGTAAATTATAAAATTATAACTGATATTTTGAAGATTGTTGGTATACTTTTTACTTTAGTTGCCCATTGAAGTTATTATCATAGATACTGTCTAATTAACAATAAGTCATATAATTAAAATAAGGAGTACCTGTTTCTTTCAAGTGGGTCCAAGCTTGGGCTGTAAACTTTCTGTCATCCCTGAAAAAGATGCAGGTGTTATCTTGTTTTCACCTTACAGAAAAATTGGTAACCCATCTGGATATGTTTGTTGGCCTAAAGTATTTTAGTCGTTATGTTTTCCAACCCAAATATTCTCCTTATTTTTCAATAAATTTCGAACTTGAAAACCCCAAACGCCAAGATCAATATCTCCAGAAACCGGAAATGGTTAAAGCGCATTCTTATAACACTTGCAGTTTGTATTCTATTGCCGCTCAGCCTTTTTACGATAGGGTGGTTTAATAGAGATAGCGTGATTGATATGTTGCAAGCCTGGTATGCTGAGAACACGTCGGGCACCTTGGTTATTGGGAAGGTAAATGCTAGTTTTTTAAGCGGGTTCCCCAACGTGGGTTTTACGTTAAGAGACATCAAACATACCAACAGAGATACCATCACCGACCAATTTTCTACCCTTAAAATTGATGAAGCCAAACTGATTATTGGCGCTGGAAACCTTTTGCGCGGTGATTTTATATTTAGAAAAATAGGCATCAAAAATGCGGAATTCTCTTCTGAAGTTATCTCAAACAGGCCAATCGCCTATCATCAACAATTAAAGCAGGACAAGCAGAAAGACCACAAGGGGTTTCAGCTCCCAGAATGGCTCAATCACAACGGGGCAACTGTGACATTGGAAAATATCAAATACATCAGTAAGGATACTGTGTTGAACAAGCATTTTGATCTTCACATTCACAAATTTAAAGCAAGCTTTAAAGCCAATGGCACTCAATTAAACGGTGATGCCGCAATGGATGTCACCATTAATCATTTAGGATTCAATACCACAAAAGGCAGTTTTTTTAAGAACGCGCATGTTACTGGAAGTCCAAAATTTAGTGTCGATGTTGAGAATGACCGTATCCAAATCCCAGACTTTCCACTCTCTATTGATGACCAAACCTTTCAACTCTCCGCAAACTTTAATCTGTCGGAATCTAATGGGTATGAGTTTAACCTACAAAATCCTACTACCGATTTTCAAGCGGTCAAAAGATTTTTAAACGATAGTATTTTTTCCATATTAAAAGATTTCGAAATACAAAAGCCTTTAAAAAGTGCCATCAAAATTTCAGGGAAATTTGCTTATGGCAACAGCCCAGATATAGAAGCTGACTATTCAACGACCGATAATGAGATTACAATTTCAGACAAGTTTCGCTTTAAAAAGGTTGCCTTTACGGGTAATTTGACCACTGATATTTATAAAACTGACAGTTTAAAGACTGCAAAAAAGTCGCCCAAAGACATTAAAGTCTTTTTTAATAGCCTCAATGCAGAATTGGAAGACGTCAACGTCGCTATTCTCAACTCCTATTTTCAGAGCACGCCAGAAGCACTCAACTTTATAGAAGCCAATGTCCGGTTAAAGGGAACTAATGAAACCTTAGCCAAGCTTATTGAAACCGACAATTTTGATTTTAAGGGTGGAAATTTTCAATTAAACACGCACATCGTTGGAGACATCCCAAACCCGTATCAAGTTTTAAACAAAGCTACTGGCGATTTTAAACTGAACAATACGCGCGTAGTTCTCAAAAAAAATGGCCTACAATTGCCTATACAATCCATTTCTATTGCCTTAGAAAGGGAAACTTCTATTTTAAGAGAATTGACGGTGAAGTTACCAAATGGTGAGGATTTGGTATTTACAGGAACTTTAAAAAGCATCTCTGGACTTTTATCGAAATCGCCCATAAGCCCCACCACAAGCCATATCTCTTTAGATTCTGAAAACCTCAACATCTCCGAAGTGATTGAAATGGCAAAAGAATTTGTACCCGACGCTGATGCAAATGTTAATGACCGAAGAACATTGCATGAAACGCTCGATGCCATTTATAGCCAATTTCATCCGCAATTTGATATCACTATTGGAGCTCTTAAGTATAAGGATGTGGTGATCACGGATTTAAAATCAAAAATTGAGCTCATCGATTCTGAGACCATCCGCCTGCGCAATTTCAACTTCAATTATGATGATGCCGTGACGACCCTTAAAGGCAATGTTAAAGTATATCCACCTGAAAGCGGACTAAAAGACGCGGTTTACATGAATGCCGAAGCCACTTCTGAAGGGTCTTTACAGGTATTTAAAGAGTTGTTCAATATTGAGCTTTTCAGAATAGATTCTGGCCGTTTTAAGTTTAACGGCAATGTCAATGGTAATGTCAAAGCTTTTAACGAACTTCTGAACAATGCCAAAGGCGACTTGACCCTACTAGATACAAAGCTCTATTATCCTCCGGCTGAGATGGACATTGCCATTGATTCTTTGGCTTTGTTTGTGAATAACGCTGACATTATTCTGAATCAGTTCAATTTAGAAATTGATGAATTCCACCCCGTCAAACTCAATGGAATTATCAAGAAATTCCCGAATTTCTTGTTGGATGACATTAAAGAATCGGGATCGGTTTTTATAAAAGTAACAGCGCCATTTTTTGACGGTGATCATCTGCTGACTACCATAAATTCCTTCACTAGAGATTCCATTATAAAGCAGCAAAAAACGAAAAGGGCACTCCACAACATTTTTAAAGACATCAACAAGTTCAATCCTGAAATTGAATTGGCCATTGACTCTCTAAAGTTCAGAGACCTCATTACAGAAAAAATAGCTGCCCAAATATATTTTGAAAATGACTCCATCTTAAAACTGGACCATCTCAATTTAAACTACAAAGAAACGATAGCCAACATTCAAGGCGACATTAATGCGCATACCAGTCGTGAGGATTTATTGAACGACAATCCGTTTGATCTTGATTTTTCAGTTCAGGTAAAAGGCAAATCCAAAGATTTAAATGATTATTTAAAAACTAGCAACTTTGTTTTCAAGTCGGGTGATTTTGAGTTTTACGGGAACTATAAAGGCCAATCTAAAAACTTAAAACTACTCAATTCAGAAGCATCGGGCGATTTGAAAATTGGAGGCACCCTTGTAGATTTTGAAGCCGCAGATCTTCAAATTCCTGTAGACAGTTTGCACATTGAAATCAATAATGATCTGGCCACCCTTAAAACACTTGACATCCAATTGCCAGGAAAGAGCTCAGTGGTGTTTTCTGGTGCCATTGATAACTTTTCAGAATTTATAAATGGTGCCGCAGAAAATCGTCAACACAGCTCCAATTTTTCCATACATGCCCCATATTTGGATACTTCAGATATTAAGGAATTTTTAGATAGATCAGAGTCTACAACCAAAAAAATAGAAGCAACAGACCTCAATCTCCAAAAATGGAAAGAAGTCCTCACTAAGATTAATAAATCATTTTACCCTTCCGTAGCGGTTCAGGTGGACACCTTAAAACACAACAATTTCAATATCACAGATTTTGAATCTCAACTGTTGTTTGATAATAAAGGTCTCTTTAAAATTGAAGACACACAACTTGATTTTTATGGTGGCACAATTGCCATGACTGTGGAAATAGGCATAAAGAAGGACAAAAATACAGAAGTGACCATTGCAATGAAAGCTAATGATGTGGACCTCCATGAAATGGTAACGCACTTTGATTATTTTAAAAATGAGGATTTAAAACAGGCTGAACACCTTGGGGGCACTCTAAATTATAACATCAACGCCACTGGTAGCTTGGATAATGAAGGGCAACTAAATATGAATTCTCTAAATGGCTTTCTTAGTTTAGATCTCCAAAACCTGATGCTTTATGATTACAAGCCCATCATGGAAAACACGCCATTGATGAAGGACGAACGCTTCAAAAATTTAAGATTTAGGCCTATTGTTCAGACTTTTGAAATCAGAAACGGTGAGATCCTTATTCCAAGAACAGAAATTCAATCCTCAGCCATGCATATGTATGTGGAAGGACGGATGAAGTTGAATGACTATGTGAACATTTGGCTAGCGCTACCTTATAAAAACCTTAAAAGCAATGATGGCTTAGCGCTACCAGAAAAAACAACCTATGAAGATGCAGGTTCAAAATTCTTTATTCAGTTTGTTCAGTATGAAAACAGCACCAAAGCGAGGCAACAAAAGCTTAAAGTCAAAATAAGATTGGGGAATAGAAAACTGAGAAAAATGCGGGATAGTTCAAATTAGTTCGGTGATTATATAATGAGAACCACATATATTAAAAAAAATGCAAAATCAAAAAATGATAGCTAAATGAAATTAAAATTATCAACTACTAGAGTTACTAAAACCCCATGTGTGATGAAATTACTTCTAACAGTATATCTTCTATTTTCAACGATTTGTTTTTCACAAAAAATTTATGAATTTGATTATCTTATTGAATATGAACAGACTTTTTACAAGGACTCTCTAAAAATTCCGAATCATAAATTCAGGGAAAAAGAAGAAAAAAGAAAAATATATTATTTGACAAACTCAAAGAAGAATAATTATAATGCGTTCATTACAGAATTAGACAGCTTAAACTATCAGATGTTCTTTAAAGATGAGAAGGGCATTTCTGCAAACGTCAAAGTTTTAAAATCTGAATTATTCAAGGCAGAGTTTATAGACATAGACTGTAACAGTGTAAGTCATCATTTCCACTTTAGATATCAGACAAAAAATTATGACTTTTTCCAGCTAAATGATACTCTAATTAACGGGAAGTCTTACGCTAGGTATAAATTAGCATCAATAAAACCCAAAAGAGTAAAAAAGAAAAAAATAGGTACTAAATTTTATATCATCGCCAAAGAAACTTCATTTCATCTCCCTATTTTGGATTTTTATACAGCCTATCAACAATGGAAGACCAATAAAAATATACCTAACGGTATTTTTTATGAAAAGTACTTTATAGAATACAATGGCAAACTATCCACAAAAGTAACCCTGATAAACTATTGGAAAACTGATCAGAAAATAGTTATTGATGAGGCTTGTGATTATACTAAAAAACGATAAGGCAACTGCTGCAGCAAATCATTCTTAAGCAGTTGTTGATGTTTTCCACCAACACCATGTAATCCGTTGTTGGTGTTTTTTACCAATAACATTTAAGCCGTTGTTGGTGTTTTCCACCAACACCATGTCATCAAATAGCAACAACAATGGTTATACATATCAATTAAATAATTCCTCTTTAAATCCGACTTTAAATATCTTCTGAGGAAATGATTTGAATTCCGAGATAGTTCATTTTTATTAAGCCGTTGTTGGTGTTTTCCACCAACAACATTCAATTAAAAAATACCAACTTTGATAGAAACATCATTTTTGATGATTGGCTTAGAGATAATTTCTCTTCAAAACCGACTTTAAATATCTTCTGAGGAAATGATTTGAATTCCGAGATAGTTCATTTTCTTTTTTAGTTCTTGAAATTTTTTTAGGATCCAATGGCTGCGAGGCATCCTCAATAAAAAAACATGCAAACCCTTCTTTAAACGCATCATAAGCAGAAAAGTAAACACAAATATCTGCTGCTAGCCCGCACAAGAATAACTGCGAAACCCCTTTATCCTTTAAATACCCAGTGAGACCTGTTGACTTCAAATGGCCATTATCATAAAATGCACTGTAACTGTCAATCTCCTTGTCTGTTCCTTTTCTAAAAACAGCCTCCCACTTGTTTGTGTTAAGGTCTCGGTGAAATTTGGCACCCTCGGTGCCTTGTACGCAGTGATGTGGCCATAAGGTTTGGGATTCGCCTTGAATTTCAATCTCATCAAAGCTTGATTTCCCCTCATGATTGGACGCAAAGCTCACATGATCTTGTGGGTGCCAATCTAGGGCAGCCACCACCAAATCAAATTTATGTTGCATACTATTGATTATAGGAACTATTTTGTCTCCGTCGGGAACGGGAAGCGATCCGCCAGGCATAAAGTCGTTTTGTACATCAATAATAAGAAGCGTTTTCATCTATTTATTTTTTTTGTGAGCTTTTACGTAAAGTTAACTAAATACCACTTTTGAGATCGCTTAAATCTTTACGAAGTGGTCTAAATATATAGTTAATAGTATTTTTTTGACCCTATCGAAGTTTCGGGATCACTAATCATCACTACTAAAGAAATCCAATTCATTTGAAATTCATGACATCATCAATATAGAATGACCACACAAATAAATCAACTCAATTTTTTTTAAGGCAGACCAACATTTGTTTAATAAGTGCAATCCGTGTCAACCGTGCAATCCGTGTCATTTGTGTAATCTGTTTCATCCATCATCCTACATCCATCATCCGTCATCCATCATCCGTCATCCATCATCCGTCATCCCTGTCTAAAAGAATCCAAAAAATAGCGATTCACTATATAATCATATTATCAAATCAAATTTAGAATGTATGTTTTAAAACCAGCTTATCCCGCTCTTGCTTGAGTTGATGACTAAGACCTATTTTATAAATATGCGGATTTTGAAAACGTTTATATTCTTCAGGAAGTTTCTCCAAACGAGATTTCGAATAGTCAGCAATTTCAGTAACAGATCGCGGCTTATTTACCTTTTTGCCATGTTCCATCACTTTTTCAAGTAAAGGTTCATGATCAAAACGATCAAGATTCAAGCTCTTTGTAGCATCAAATGGATGTTCCATTTGCTCTAGCTTATCATCAGAAAAAAGAGCTATGGCATCTGCGCCATAAAACATGCCGTTTTTATCCAACATGCGATACACTTGCTTTTTGGAAGGCAGCGACACCTTGAGGATGTTTTCGGAAAGCTTGATACGTGGATCGCCGTTATATTCAGATAATTTATAGACGCCATCCAATGCTGCATCTGGTTTTCCGGTCACTAAGTTAGTCCCCACACCAAAAATATCAATCGGAGCACCTTGCTCCTTCAGACTCTTTATTACAAATTCATCCAATTGGTTGGAGGCCACAATTTTTACATAACTCAGATTGGCATCATCCAACATTTTTCGTGTTTTTTTTGCTAAATAAGCCAAATCACCACTGTCCAATCGTACGCCCAACAACTGCTGTCCGTTACGTTCCATTTCCTTCGCTACCGTAATCGCATTAGGCAATCCGCTTTTGAGGGTATTGTAAGTATCAATCAAAAACACGCATTTTTTTGGTCGCATCTTTGAGAAATCACGAAATGCCTCTAATTCATCATCATAACTTTGGATAAATGAATGGGCCATGGTGCCTGAGGAAGGTATATTGTAATCTTCAGCTGCCTTGACATTACTGGTGCTGTCAAAACCACCAATGGCTGCCGCTCTTGACGCATAATAACCACCTGTGGCATGAGCCCGTCGTAATCCCATATCCAATAACATTCCATCTTGGGCACTACGCCGTATTCTGCTGGCCTTTGTGGCTATCAGCGTCTGAAAATTAAGAATGTTCAACAAAAGGGTTTCTATGATCTGTGCTTCCATAATATTGGCTTCGACCTGTAAAATAGGACGGTTTGGAAACACGACGTCACCTTCTTTGCTTGAAAAAATGTTTCCGCGGAAGCGAAAATCTCTTAGATAGTGCAAAAAATCCTTTTCAAATCCGTGCTGCTCCAAATACGTCACATCAGAAGATGAGAACTTGAGCGTTTCAAGAATGTCCAAGACATCTTCCAGACCTGCAAATATTGAATAGCCACTATTAAAAGGATTGTGTCGAAAGTAGTAATCAAAAACGGCGCGTCCATCGGGTTTAGTGCCAAAATAGACTTGGGCCATGGTGAGTTGATAAAGATCAGTATAAGCAGCTGTAATGTTCAAAAGCGTTTGGTTTTAAATTTTTAATTGTACAAAATATACTAATATTGATTGATTTCTTATTCAAATTTAGAAATAGCAAAGGACCAGCTTCAACAAGGTCTTTTGTATTATAGGAATGTTTTCCCTCTATTGAGATCCAACATATCAGCAATTATTTAGTGTTCCACTTTCTTAAAATCAAGATCCTGAAAATCATAACTGAAATCTGTCAGCGGAGAAATCGGGCTCATCGTAAAACCGTTAGCTTTTCCTTCAATATCCAAACTAAAAGTCACAAAGGCATCAGCTTTAAGAGAAGGATCATTCCAGCGAACCACATAGGTTGTACCTTTATAAAACGTCATGGTTCCAGTTAAATCAGAAAGCTTGTCTGACCTAAAATGAAGGTTATTATTTTGGTTGCTGATCATGACATCTCCAAACCATGGATCTTTGTAAGTTCCTATATAATCTGACGGATTAGGGGTCGGGGTTTTGCTTTTAATTTGTGCGGCGATATCTTTTTCCAAGGCAGAAACAATACTGTCTTCCTCACGTTCTCCAGCCAAGCGTCGATCGTTATATGCTTTTATTCTGTCTTTCCCTTTGATATCAAAATATCCGTCTTTAAGAGTGTTTGAAATGGCATTAAAAGCCGCACCGCTTTGTTGGTTGGTAAGCACTATAATACCCAAATCGAGCTCAGGAATGATGACCACCTGACTCACAATTCCCAACAGACCTCCAGTATGAGTTGCTTGAAAATACCCATTGACATCACTTAAAAACCATCCAAGGCCGTACGCTGAAAAATGGGTGTTATAAGAACCCCTTCCTGATTTTATAAGCGTTTGGGGCGTCCACATTTCACGATGCGTTTTTTTGCTAAAAAGACTATCCTTGAGTTGAGCTCCGTATTTTCCTTCATCCAATTGCGCTTGTACCCAAGTACTCATGTCATTGATAGAAGCGTATATTCCGGCCGCAGGCGTTGCAATTTGAGTAAAGGTATATCCTGTAATTTCCAGTTTGCCCTTAACGGGGGCGTGGCCATCAATGCGATTGGCATCGGCATCGATTTTAGCCATAGAAAGCAAAGACCGATTCATTCCTAGCGGCTTAAAAAAGTTCTCTTTAATATACTCATCATAAGAGGTTTTAGAAACTCGTGCTACAATTTCACCTGCAATAATATAAAGGAGATTGTCATAATCAAACTTCGAACGAAAAGAGGAAACAGGCTTTAAATACCTCATATTGTGGATCATTTCTGGTAATGTCGTGGTATTGCTGGCAGGAAAAACCATTAAATCACCAGCGCCCAGTCCTAAACCACTTCTATGCGTAATAAGATCACGGACAGTGAATTCAGATGTTACATAAGGATCATAAAGTTTAAACTCTGGTATCACATCATTTACTTTGGTATCCCATGTTAATTTTCCTTGATCAACAAGTTGTCCCAATGCCGCTGCAGTAAATGCTTTGGTGTTTGAAGCCACTCCAAAAAGCGTGTTTTCGTTTACCTCTGCATTTGTTTTAATAGAGCGTACGCCATACGTGTTTTTATGATAAACCTTACCATCTTTTAAAACCGCCACAGCCATTCCCGGCACGTCAAAGGTTGTCATAGTTTTTTGTACCAAACTATCAATTTGAGAAGTGCTTAAAACTTGTGCTTTTACCAAATGGTTAAAATGTAAAAGCAGAAAAAGGATGACAAGGGTTTTGAGAGAAATAGGTTTCATATGAAGGATTTGAATTGTAGAATGATACATTTTATTTAAGAGTTCAAGTTATAAATTTTCGCGATGAGAATTAACAAAAACCTGCAAAATAAGAGTGTCTATAAAATCCCCGATTATTTGTAGAGGTAACGATCGTTTTGCCTTCAAATTTTAAGGCAATGTTCTATTGGTCTGCTATTGACTAGGATCCAGTTTTATTAAAATAACATGACAGATACTTTATTTTATGAAGTTACCAAGGTCTAGTATTAACATCTGCTGTCCTTATTATCGTAATAATAGCAGTTATAAAAGCTCGAAAATAAAAGAATCGAGACAACTAGAGAAGCGATAGATTTAGCTGTAAATTGGCAAAAAAAAGACCTTAGTTGCAGTCTTATCAAATGCGCACTAAGGTCTTTTAATACAAAAAAAATCTTTTAAGCTTCTTCCAAGCTTCTTTTTGTTTTTCTATAGGTATAGTTAGGATAGATGTTACGTTTGGCAAAACGATTCACCTTATCACTATTGATCATCTTAATATAGACTTGTTTTGTCACGCCAAAATATTCGTAAGAAGATCCGTCTTGAAAAATAATTTCCAACAGTAGACCTTTATGTGTGTAATCTACAATCATGGAATTGGTAATTGTTTCCGTATAGTTACCTAAATTAGAGGCAATGGTTTCTGGTGCTATACTGACCAAAAAATGATAGCCGTCAATAATTTTTCGGCTTTGTATTTCGGCTTCTTCCTGTAAAGCGTCTCCGTTTTGAAACTTGTCAGGATGCCATTCTTTTACCAAATCGCGGTAGCTCTTCTTTAAAGTCTTTAATTCAAGCTCGTTTTCCACTCCAAAGAGTTTCTTGTATTCATTTATGCGCTTCATATCAATTATTTGAGGGCGCAAAAGTACGTGTAAATATCAAATGAATAACTATGATCCTTCGTTTAAATAATTTTCTACCCTACACACTAAGCTATTACCTATTTTAAAGTTAAAGGAATCACTCTTAGAATTTTACAAAGACAGGTACAATTGTTGAACTTTTATAACTGTGGCAAGACCATCCCAAAGCTTAAAGCCCCAGCAACAAATTAGGATCAGGGCAATTCTCCAAATAAAACTCCAAATCCTTTTTATTGCAAACTCCGGGATAATCGCCCTCAAGACCCTGCATATCCTTAATGATCTGAAAATGCAAATGTGGCGGATAATCGCCATTTACTGTAGCCTCTCCCAAAGTAGCAATTTGCTGACCTTCATTAAAAACTTGTCCTACTTTTAAATCAGCAATAGAAGCCACACTCAAATGACCGTAAAGTGTATAAAATTCAACAGTATTAATATGATGTTTTAAAATAATAGTGGGGCCATAATCGCCGTGATTGGTATTGTTCTTAAAACTGTGGACGGTGGCATTAAGCGGTGAGAAAATAGGACTATTAGCAGCAATCCATAAATCCATTCCAATGTGAATGTTACGTTCTGTATCTAAATTGGTTTGGTTAAAATAGACGCTCCGTTGGTAGATGTTTCGCGTTTCATTATAGCCTCCAAAAGCGACTAGAGCGTTGTGATTGTGCATATGATTAGTGATATAAACTTCCAATGCGGAAGAAGATCCCACATCAACGTGTTGCAAATCTTTATTTGAAATCGATAATTCCAAAGGCGTGTAGTTATTTTTGGGAATGTTGGCATCCAAAACTGAAAGAGGTATTGTACTGATGCTTTTTAAAAATGAAGTGAAATCTTTTGAGGTCATAAGTTGTCAAAATAGTTTGTCAAATATAGAATTTTGATGCTAATGGGAAAGCTGATTTTTCCGCTGCCGTAAGTTCTCATTTTGAAAAAGGCTCTTAAGCCGATGATCGCTATATCCATCAGAACTTAAAAGCAAAACACAACCTTGCAAAATTTGGCTATTTATTCTAAAAATAGTACCAACATTCCATAAAACAGCGTTAAGTACTTTAAAGCGCAAGCTTTTTGATTTATATTTATCCCTAGTTTCAATCTTTTTATCGATAACATTTATGAATACGTTTTTAAAACGCCTTTTAATTATCCTTGCCGTTGTAGCGGTAGGCTTATTTTTATATTCCCATTTTGTTGAAGATATTTTCTCAAAGCGTTTAAGTCCAAAAGACACCGTGAAATTTGAGCTAAATGACACCAAATTGGAAGTACTTTACAACAGACCGTTAAAAAAAGGCCGCGAGATTTTTGGCGCCTTGGTACCTTATAATCAGGTTTGGCGTACAGGTGCTAACGAGGCAACCACCTTTACCACCAACAAATTCTTAGTGGTTGATGGTACCACGGTACCAACTGGAACCTATACACTATGGACCGTTCCGCAAGATAGTATTTGGAAAGTTTTTATCAACACAAAGCAGTATCCATGGGGTGTTGACGAGCAAATGCGACCTATGCGAGAACCTAAATATGATCTTTTGGAAGTTGATGTTCCCGTTATCAATTTAGATAATACCGTTGAACAATTTACCATCGCTTTTGACAATACCACTGATAATTTAAAATTGACCATGGCTTGGGATCACACCAAAATTGAAGTCCCGATGGAAATCAGCAAAGAGCAGCCTAAATAAACGGTTTAAATTACCGTGCGGTGAATGTAGAATGTAATTGTTCCTAATACTTCTTTTTGGGTTATTGCGAAATCGACAGTATGATCAATAGTCCTTTTTTAAAACTATTTTTTAAGAGGAAGGATTTTAATAGTTAATGTCAAAATAAAATTAGTTTGAGCACTAAGCGCAAATCTTCAGCACTACAAGAAAATGAAGGTGTTTCTGAACCGGAAACCACTAGCAAAAGCGCTATTGAAGCCATCAAAAATATGCGTCACAGCAAACCCTCAGCGGCTCAATTGGTGCAAGGTATTTTGGCTCAAGACATCACAGCTTTAAGCAGAGCCATAACCTTAGTGGAAAGCACCAATCCTGAGCATTTAAAAAAAGCCAATGCCATTATCCAGCAATGTCTTCCCCATGCAAACACCTCTGTCAGGATTGGAATTACCGGCGTTCCCGGTGTTGGCAAGAGCACATTTATTGAAACGTTTGGCACGTATTTAACCTCACACGGAAAGAAGGTTGCCGTTTTGGCGGTAGACCCAAGTAGCACCTTGAGCAGAGGCTCTATTTTGGGTGATAAAACCCGTATGGAAGATCTGGTCAAGGATGACAACGCATTTATCAGGCCTTCAGCCTCCGGAACATCACTTGGTGGTGTGGCTCGCAAAAGTAGAGAAACCATCATTTTGTGCGAAGCGGCTGGCTTTGATACCATTTTGATTGAAACCGTCGGAGTTGGCCAAAGCGAAACTGCAGTTCACAGTATGGTCGATTTCTTTTTACTCTTGAAATTGGCCGGTGCAGGAGATGAGTTGCAGGGCATCAAACGCGGTATTATGGAAATGGCAGATGCTATTGTGATCAATAAGGCAGATGGTGACAATCTTAAAAATGCCAAAATTGCTAAAGTAGAATTTAACAGAGCATTGCATCTCTATCCTCCAAAAGCCTCTGGATGGCAACCGAAGGTTTTACTCGCGAGCGCACTTCAAAATCAAGGCATTCCTGAGGTTTGGAAATTAATTGGAGACTATTTATCGCTAGCAAAAGACACTCATTTTTTTGATCACAATCGCAACGAACAGAATAAATTCTGGTTGCTTCAGACCATTGAAGACCGCTTGAAATCTGATTTTTATAATAACCCTTTTATTAAAACCGAATTAAAAATCCAATTGGAACGTATTGAAAATGGCGAAACTTCTCCTTTCGCTGCCGCAGAACTCTTGTTAGGCCTAAAATGAAGTTTCGAGTTTTTGGTTTCTTGTTTCTTGTTTCTTGTTCTTGTTCTTGTTTCTAGGTTGTCCATATTTTGTTGGTAGTTACTATAAATTCTATTCATTTCGATTTCAATTTCAATTTCAATTTCGACTTCAATTTCAATTTCCCAGAAATGATCACTGAAAAATCTCATTAGCTAATTTTCAAACATCATACTATCGACATTATTGTCAGAGTCTTAATTCTTGATTCTAAGAGCGAAGCGGTCTTGATTCTTTTCTCCCACAATAGTGATTGCATTTCATACTTAATAATCTATCTTTACAGCTTATTGGTTTTACACCATTGTTTGAGAAATAACGGTGAAATTAAAAGGGAATTCTGTTAAAATCAGAAGCTGTTCCCGCAACTGTACGCTTAGTCCCATTTTTTTGGGATGCTTATTGTGAAAACTACTTACCACTGTCACCACATGCGTGATGGGAAGGTGCACACTAAGACGCAAGCCAGGAGACCTGCCAATGCAACAACTTTTAAAAAAAATCACCTGTTCGGGATAAACAGAATTTATGAGATATGTTATCACTTACGTTGTATTTCTATGCACTTTCCTTAGCTATTCGCAAGAGAGAGAAACCTCTTTGGATACTATTTATCTCACTGCTGAAAAGTTAGAGGACAAATCTGTTGGGCAGCCTATCATCAAGATCAATAAGGAATTATTGGCCAACTACCGTCCGCAACTTACCGAGGTATTACAGTTTGAAACCCCTATTCACTTTAAAGAAAACGGATTTGGAATGGTCAGTTCTGCTTCTTTTAGAGGCACTACGGCGCAACAAACTGCAGTCGTCTGGAATGGCATCAACATCAACTCCACGTTTTTAGGACAAACCGATTTTAGCCTTATCAACACACAAAATCTTTCAGAAGTTTTGGTGCGTCCTGGTGGTGGAAGTACCCAGTTTGGTACCGGAGCCATCGGCGGTGTGGTATACTTGAACAATATTTTGGAGACCAATCAGGAAAACACCCATGACATCCGTACATCATACGGAAGTTTCAATACCAAAAATTTAAGTACCAACCACACTATTTCAGGTGAAAAAACAAGCCTACAAATTGGGGCCAGTTATTTAGATTCTGACAACGATTATAACTATCCAAATACCGACAAGTACAATGAGAATGGACAGTTTTATAATGTCAACGCTTCTGTAAATGGCATCTATAAACCGAATGCTAAAAACACCTTTAAAGTATATTCCAATTGGTTTACTAGTGACCGGCATCTATCCATTGTAGAAACGTCGCAAACCCGCAATAAATATTCTGATGCCCATTTACGCGTATTGGGCGAATATCAACATCAATCAGGTAAAAAACAATCTACCCTAAAGTTGGCTTTGATTAATGAAAAGTACAGATTCTACCCAAAGTTAGACAGCCGAGAAGGTTCAAATAATGGCAATGGCTGGACCTATATTGCGAAATACAATTATCAAATCAACTACAAAAAACTACTGCTTAATATTGGGGGCGAATATAATTTGGCCACTGCAACGGGAACAAATTACGACAACGTCAAACGCAATACAGGAAGCGCCAATCTTTATCTCAAACATCAACTCGCCAAAAACTTCACGTATCAGGCCACGTTACGCGGAGAACTGAGCGAAGATTACAAAAGCCCTCTTCTATTTTCTGTCGGCACCAAATGGCAACCCATTTCTGAATATGCACTTAATGCCTCCATTTCCAAAAATTATAGAATCCCCACGTTCAATGATCTGTACTGGCCTGGGGCTGAAAACCCAAATTTAAAAGCAGAATCGTCGCTACAATATGAACTTTCTAACGAATTCACGTTTGAGAACTTAAAACTGGTCTTCACGGGCTATTATAATGACATCGATGATTTGATACGTTGGCTACCCTATTCGGGCGACTTATGGCGACCGGTAAACACAAACAGTGTGGCATCTTATGGATTGGAAAGCACTATAAACTATGGCTTCAAGCTAAACAAGCATCATTTCAATATCAATGCACTTTACAGTTATACAGTTTCTAAAAACAAGGAAACTGACTTTCAATTAACTTATGTGCCTTATCATAAGGCAACACTGGGACTATCTTATAAAATCAACCGTTTTTCTGCACGATTGAATACGTTATATACTGGAGAAGTGTACACTTATACCGATAATAATCCTGATACCGTTCTTGATAATTTTTCCTTGACCAATCTCTCGGCATATTATGCTTTTGGAAAAAAAGACCATTGGATCATTGGCGCCGGTATCAACAATCTCTTCAATAATGACTACAAAACTATGGCATACCGACCGATGCCAGGCATAAATTATCACATCAATTTAACTTTAAAACTATAATAAAAATGATTAAACACTTTATCAAATTCAGCACACTCAGCTTAATTGTCCTTTTAGGATTCACCTCTTGTAAAAGTGATTCTGACGACTTTATAGAATTACCCAAAGGCGATTTTGACAACGGATATTTTATTAGCAACGAAGGCAACTTTGGTACGCCAAATGCGTCCATCACTTTTATTGGTTCTGATTTGACGGAACCTATCAACAACATATTTCAAAAGGTAAACGGTTCTGGTCTTGGAGATGTTTTACAAGACGTTGCTTTTGATGATGACTATGCCTTTATGGTAGTGAACAACAGCAATAAAATAGAAGTTGTAAACAGATACACATTTCAGAGTGTCGCTACAATTACTGAAAAAATAAGCCAACCAAGATTTGCTGTAGTTGAAGAGGGCAAACTTTATGTGACTAATAGTGCGACAAATTCCGTAGAGATTTTTGATGCGAAAAGTTTCGCACATCTTACAACCATTGAGGTTAATAAAGCTGTAGAGGAAATAAAAGAAGATAATGACTTTATTTATGTGATGAATACTTTATATGACACTAATTATAACAATATTAGCAATAACATTACTGTTATAGACTCTAAAACCAATACCATTATTAAGGATATTACAGTTGGCATTGGTTTAAACTCCATTGAGATCGAGGATGGTATCTTGTACGCCTTGCACAATACAGGCATTACTAAAATTACCACTAGCAATAACGCCGTTATTGGAGAAATTGCTTTTGCAGAAGGACTAACTAATGCCAATAAACTGGAAATAGAAGATAACTTTATCTACTTTGTCTCGGGTTCAAAAATTTTCAAATTCAATAAAGATGTGATGTCTTTAACCAATACTGAATTGTTAGACACACAGGTATCCGACGAATCTTATTTTATAGGTTATGGATTTAATGTTGTCAATGATAAAATATTTTATACCGATGTAAAAGGTTTTACTCAAAATTCTGAAGTAAAAGTCTACGACCTTGACGGAAAATTATTAAAAACATTTACTGCAGGCATTGGAGCGAATGGCGTTTATGAAAATGATTAAGTAGTCAATACATAAAAAACATTTCGTTTAGATTGAAAGGTTTATGAGTGCATGAGTTTAAAGGTTTAGATACTATAGTTTGTTATGAGCTATCTTCTAAATGGTTAGACAAATAGACTCATAAACCTTTATTTATGAATTGCCCATTAAGACCCAATTAAAAAATATATTTGGACAATTCATCAAGGTTGAGCAACTTGGTTAGCTGCCGCGGAAACCTGAATAATGCTACATTTTCTTTCATTTTCAGTGTCATCTTCAATTTCAAACCCATAGTCGTTTTTCGATTTCATCAGCGTTAAATTCTTTGTAAATCTCTCTAAGTGCGCCCATTATTTTCTAAGAAATGACTAACTTTTCAACAACTAATTTAAAATCATAAGCGCACCATGCAGTTTTTTACTAAAATTAAGTCCATTATCCATTTAATGAAAGAAGTGGATTTTGACGATCTCAGCAAAATTTCAGAAAAAATAGATTTACCAAAAATCATGAAAACCGTAGGTGAGCTTGATGAGAAGCAACTCGACGGACTCATGAAAATGCTAACCGAGAAAAGCAAAAAAGGCCAACACCAGCTTCCTCCCATTGACGGCGATTTTTATGATCTCGATTTAAAACTGACCCAAGAACAACGTGCTATTCAAATGAAAGTACGCAATTTTATGGAGGATGAAGTAGAGCCTATCGCCAATGACTGTTGGAAAAAGGCGCAATTCCCAATGGAAATCATCCCAAAGTTAGCAGCCCTAAACATTTGCGGTGTTGCCTATAAAGGCTATGGCTGTCCTGATCTTCCATTTGTCATGGAAGGTATTATTGCCGAAGAATTAGCGCGCGTAGATGTTTCTATTTCTACATTTTTTGGCGTGCATAGCGGACTTGCTATGGGGTCAATATACCTATGCGGAAGCGAAGCACAAAAAGAAGAATGGCTGCCTAAAATGCAAAAAATGGAACTGATTGGTGCTTTTGGTCTGACAGAACCTAACGTGGGAAGTGCTGTTTCTAGAGGCATGGAAACCACCTGCCGGATTGAAGGTGATGCATGGGTATTAAATGGACAAAAAAAATGGATTGGGAATGCCACGTTTGCTGATGTGACGATCATTTGGGCAAGAGAAGAAACAAGTAACAAAGTCAAAGGATTTTTAGTAAGAAAGGATACCCCAGGGTTTACAACTGAAAAAATGGAAGATAAGATGGCTTTGAGAACCGTCCAGAACGCTATCATCACATTAAAGGATTGCAAAATTCCAGAAAAAGATCGACTCCAAAACGCCAATTCTTTTAGAGATACCGCCAAGGTATTGCGTATGACCAGAGCGGGTGTTGCCTGGCAAGCCGTAGGTTGCGCAAGAGGCGCCTATGAAAGTGCATTGAAATACACCAAAAAACGTGAACAATTTGGAAAACCAATCGCCTCTTTTCAATTGGTACAAAACCATTTGGTAGAGATGTTGTCCAATTTGACCGCCATGAAGACGATGGTTTACAGACTTTCTGAATTACAAGATCAAGGCTTGTTGACAGATGAACACGCCTCCTTGGCCAAAGTATTTTGTTCCCTAAGAACGCGAGATGTGGTAAGCCAGGCACGGGAGGTCATGGGCGGAAACGGCATTTTGTTGGAGTACAATGTGGCGCGTTTTGTGGCAGATGCGGAGGCTATTTATTCATATGAAGGCACCAAGGAAATCAATACGCTAATTGTGGGAAGAGCTATTACCGGATACAGCGCGTTTGTATAAGGCAATGATTTTTATAGATCAACTTTATTTTAAAGGTAGTGATAGGTTTGTTATAATGTCATTAAAATTTTGATTGTCGGCGGTTTAAAAACCAAAAATTGGCGGTCACAAGTTGTTTATAAGCACAAAAGTCTTGAACATGCAAATCCTTAAAATTTTGATAAATTATATTCACAATGTGAAATATTACGTCGGCATTTCGGATTTTTGCACTTGGGCAAAAAATTACGAGCAATCTCGGGCTTCAGGGCTTTTATTTTGTGCAAGAAATATTCTGTAGACGGAGCATCTGTAACAGAATTTTGAATTTTAAAAAATTGCTAAGACACTGATATGTTGACCTCAACAATTCAATACCTGAACAATTGAATCCTTTTGACCATTACAAACTTGAAACATATCCACTTTATAGTCAATCCTATTGCTGGTTCAGGCAACCATCCGGTTTCCGAAAAATTTTTGAATAAATTTTTTGATAAGCACACCTATACAATTACCATTAAAAATTCTGACTATAAAAAACACGCCAAAACCCTAACTCGAGCTTCCATTACAGAAGGTGCAGACATTATTGTAGCATGCGGTGGGGATGGAACCATCAATGAAGTGGCGTCATGCTTAGTAAACACTGACATCGCTTTGGGCATCATTCCTTTAGGATCAGGAAACGGGTTGGCCTCTAATTTGAAAATACCGACATGTATTGAGCGCGCCATTGCACTTATAAAGTCTACAAGCGTTAAGAAAATTGACGTTGGACGCATTAACGAGCACTATTTTTTTAGCAACACAGGTATTGGCATCGACGCACAGGTGATCATGCATTACGAAAATTCCAACGAGCGAAAATTTACCAGTTATATCAAATCATCTCTAAAAGCCTTAATCGGTTTAAACTACAAGAATGAAATGACTGTAGAAATTAACGGACAAACTATACGAACCTATCCTTTTTTGGTGTTTGTCTCCAACTCCAATGAGATGGGGTATAACATCAGTTTAACGCCAATGGCATCATTACAGGATGGTTTGTTGGATGTACTTATCGTTTCGAAAATGTCGAGGTTAAGATCCCTGTTTTTCGGATTATTGATCTTGCTTAAAAAGCAGCATCTCATCAAAGAAGCACAAAGCTACCAATCTAAAGCCATTACAATCCGTCAAGCCAATCAGCAGAGCTATGAAAGTCAGATTGACGGCGAGTTCTTCAACATCGAGAGTGAAGCCATTGCTATTTCCTTATTGGAAAAATCACTTCATGTTATCGCCTAACTTAGTGTTGGCGTTGAATTTTTTTATTACCAAAAGGTTCAACATGTAAAAAAGTGTTCCTGTGACCGCACCAAACAAGGCGCCCAACAAGATATCCAAAGGATAATGCACCCCAATATAAATGCGGCTATAACCCATTAACAGTGCCCAGACTATCAAATAGTACAAGATATATTTGAAGCGTTTTTTTAAGGTCAAACCGATAAACAATGCTGCCGACATGGTATTAGAGGCGTGCCCAGAAAAGAATCCATATTGACCACCGCAACGCGCTTTAACTAGGCGCATCCCATCAATAAGTTCTGCTAAATGGCAAGGTCTCAATCTGTGGAATCCATTTTTAAATAGGTTGGTCACTTGATCGGTAACCAAAATCATCAAGGCTACTACCACAATAGTAATCAAAAATGCCTTTAACCGCATCTGTTTAAAAATCAAATACAGCAAAACTGCATACAACGGAATCCAGTTGAATTTAGAGGTATAGGCCAACCAAAACTGGTCCCAGGTTGCTGTTCCCAGACTGTTCAAATAGATAAAAAGATCCGTATCTAACTGTGAAATTTGATCCATCATTAGGCATTGTATCTTTCAATTTCACGATCGTAAAAATCTGTAGCCAGCTGAATCAAGTTCTCAGTTTCAGAAGCAATTTCCTTTTCATCATGGTCATCAAATTCTTCCATCCACTCAACCTCGTCATCTTCAAGATTTAATATAAATCTTGGAAACTCAGTATGTATGATGTAAATAGCCTCTGGGAAATCGGTGTTATCGCCGAGTATAAATTTTGGTAATTCCATATGAAATGATTCTTTATTCTTTATTCTTTATTCAAAATTAATTTCTTAGTCAAATAATTAAAACGAATATACAACAAAATCGCAGCACTTGTGAGTCCTGCTATGAGTCCAAGCCAGATCCCCATACTTCCTAATGCATCTTCCTTTCCACAAAAATAACTTACGGGAAAGCCAATGCCCCAATAGGAAATAAATGTAATTATAGTAGGGATTTTCACATCCTGCAAACCTCTTAGCGCACCCAAGGCGACTACTTGCAGACTGTCGCTAATCTGAAAAACAGCAGCTACCAAAAGTAAGGTAGAGGCTATAGAAACCACCTCTCTAGTATCAATAGCATTTATAGGATCGTCTAAATCTACATAAATGGTTGGAAGGACTTTGTGAAACAGTAAAAATATCAAGGCAAAAATTACGGCAAGGACAATGCCCAATAAAAATATGGAAATGGCTATGCGACGCAACTCGATAAAATTTTGAAGCCCTTTTTGGTTGCCTACTCTAATCATAGCGGCAACACTCAATCCTGTGGCCACCATAAAAGTCATGGAAGATAGATTTAAGGCAATTTGGTTTGCGGCTTGCGGATTTTGTCCCAAAGTGCCACTGAGCCATATGGCAGCCGTAAAAATAGCGACTTCAAAAAACATTTGCATTGCACTGGGGAATCCAATGTTGATAACCTTTTTAAGCATTGGTGATTCCAACACAAAAATCTTAATATTGGTCACAAATGCCTTCGATTTATCTCGCGCTCTCAAAAGCCACCATAAGAAAAAGACCATGATTACCCGAGAAATCAAGGTTCCGAGAGCAGCACCCACCAAACCCATTTCAGGGAATCCAAACTTACCAAAGATTAATAGGTAGTTTAAAATTACATTAATAAGGTTGGATAGAATGGCAGCATACATCGGATATTTTGTGAGCGAAAGACCGTCACTGAATTGCTTGAACGCCTGAAAAATAATCAACGGAATTAATGAAAAGCCAACCAAATCTAAATAAGGAATGGCCAATTTTACCACTTCCACTGGCTGATCCATGACATACATCAAGGGTTTGGCCAACAACAGCATCAAGAATAAAAAGATGCCCAATACGATACATAAGAACAATCCGTGTTTGAACGCCGATTTTCCTTTTGCGAAATTATTTTCAGAATCAGCCTCTGCTACCAAAGGAGTGATAGCTGTAGAAAAGCCAATCCCTAAAGACATGGCAATAAAAACAAAACTGTTGCCCAAAGACACGGCTGCCAATTCTGTCGCTCCCAATTGGCCCACCATGATGTTGTCTACAAGACTCACAAAAGTATGCCCAAGCATGCCCAACATGACAGGTGCTGCCAAGTTTAAATTGTATTTGAATTCTTTAGTATATTGCGTTAAAACCACATCGAATTTTTGAAAGTGCAAAGGTAATTGATTGCCTAACTTTATGTATCATTTTCTGAGGTAATTTAGTTGAAAATACACCAAGCAACGATTAGTCGAAATATGCATAGAGACGCACTAATATATTGTTCCTATTTAATTGCTCCAAAATAGAGTGCCTATTATTTCAATAGGAATTAAAGCAGATGATATTTTGAACGATTTCTAGAAATATAGTACTTTTCATATAAAATTTCTGCTGTTATTTCAGAGAGATTTAATATTATTTCTTATACAATTTCATATCAGCAATGGAAATTCCCCCTTGTCATTTACACAAGAGTTTCGTAAGTTGCTTATTAAAATCCGATTCATGAAGTACTTTAGCTTTATAGTATTGACCATTTCCTTTTTTGGCTATTCACAATCACAGAAGCCTGTGGTGATCCCTTTTTTGGAATCTATTGTTAAACAATTTCCTAATGTAAGAGACATTACTTTATCACCAAATCAAGACGAAGTGTTATTTTCTGCTCAAAGTTATATGGGTGATATTTCAGTTTTGTTGAGTGTTAAAAAAGTAAAGAATGAATGGCTGGAACCAAAAATAGTTTCATTTTCTGGTGTATATTTTGATTTGGAACCTTACTTTTCACCAAATGGACTATCGCTATATTTTGTATCCAACAGACCATTAGACTCTGAATCCAAAGAAATTAAAGATTTTGACATCTGGTATGTTACACGCAAAACGTCCATAGACGAATGGTCTCAACCCATAAATCTTGGAGCGCCGGTCAATACAGCTATGGACGAATTTTATCCTGCTGTTGGTGATTCACGAAACATTTACTTCACCTTAGACAATCCAGAACTCAATCAAAAAGATACTATTTATATGAGTGCATATGTTGGTGGCACCTACCAGCAACCAAAACAATTGAATGAAGGCATCAACTCCGATGGTTATGAATTTAATGCGTTTGTATCTCCTGATGAATCCTTGATCATCTATACCAGTTACAATAGAGAAGGTGGTTTTGGCAGTGGTGACCTGTATATGAGTCGAAAACTGATAGGTGGCGAATGGGGTGCATCAGAAAATTTAGGCGCCACAATCAATTCTGATAAAATGGACTATTGTCCTTTTGTGAACATGTCAACCCATACGCTCTATTTTACCAGTAAGCGCAATAGTCTAAACATGGTATCGGGAACATCTATCTCTCAATTGAAAGCACTTTTCAAAAGTTATGAAAATGGTTTGAGCCGATTATATCAAGTAAATATAAAAGATTTGCTTTCAGAACAAAATTAAAAAATAGTTTGAACATTTTGCTTTGCAACTTCATATTCTGACAGCATATCTTCAACAATCTGTGCCACCGGTTTGATATCGTGGATCAATCCTGCAATCTGACCAATTTCCAATTCGCCTTCCTCCAAATCGCCCTCAAACATGCCTCTTTTTGATCTTGCTCTTCCGAGTAAATTTTTAAGATCATCAATACTCGGTGATGTTTTATAAAGTTCTACAATATCATTATAAAACTTGTTTTTAATTACCCTTACTGGCGCTAATTCCTTTAATGTCAAATGTGTTGCACCTTCTTTGGCGCTCACCACCTCTTCTTTGAAAGCTTGGTGGGCAGAGCTTTCTATGCTCGCCACAAACCTACTGCCAACCTGAACGCCATCAGCACCCAAAATCATAGCTGCCAACATACCTTGTCCGGTAGCGATTCCTCCTGCAGCAATGAGCGGAATTTCCAAAGCCTCCCTCACCATCGGGATTAAGGTTAGCGTGGTACTTTCCTCCCTGCCGTTATGGCCTCCCGCCTCGAAACCTTCAGCAACTACGGCATCAACACCGGCTTCTTGAGCTTTTAGTGCAAACTTTACACTGCTCACCACATGAACCACGGTGACGCCACGCTCTTTTAGCCAAGCCGTCCAAGTTTTAGGGTTACCGGCAGAAGTAAAGACAATTTTCACCTCTTCTTCTACGATGATGTTCATGATCTCTTCAATATTAGGATAAAGCATGGGCACATTAACTCCAAAAGGTCTGTCTGTGGCTTTTTTACACTTTTGAATATGTTCCCGCAACACCTCAGGATACATTGACCCTGCGCCGATGAGACCTAAAATTCCAGAATTACTTGAAGCCGAAGCCAGTTTCCATCCACTGTTCCAGATCATGCCTGCTTGAATGATTGGGTATTGGATTTGAAAAAGCGTTGTGATTTTATTTGACATCTATGATTTTATAAATTTGAAATTGAAGGATGTCGTTTCAGAACTGATAGTAAGTGTGTAGAATCCTGAAGCAAAATGTGAGACATCCAAATTAAAAGACGTGTTGGAATAAATTTTTTCTATAATTTTTTTGCCAATAGCATCATAAACAGTGAGCGTTCTTAGCGCAGTACTTGGCGGCGTTTGAATATAAAGCTGAGTAGACACCGGATTGGGATAGATCTTGATTACCGCGTCACCCTCTCCCATCATTGAAGAACCAAGGGATAGCGCTAGTTGAAAATCAGGTATCCCAAACCCCAAGAAATAATCTGGTAAACGATACTGGGAAGAGGAAAGCCTTACATATTGCTTCATTTCTTCTGCATTGGCTTCAGGAAGCGCTTGCCATAAACACGCTATCGCACCCGCTACAATGGGAGCACTAAAAGAAGTGCCGATATTATTGACAATAGTATCCGTTTCATCAATAACTATTGATCCTAATCCTTGGGCAACTACATCAGGTTTTTGGGTGGGCTGCGTTGAACTACCACGAGAACTGAAGGCGGCGTAGATTCCGTCGCCATTAACAGCACCAACAGTAAAAACGCCTGAAGCGTCAGCTGGTGCGGTCACAATTCCCCATGAGTTGGCACCAGAATTTCCCGCCGAATTGACTACTATCATTCCTTTTTGAGAGGCAATGTTAGCCCCTCTACTTATAAAAGTTGTATTGCCATCCATATCTGATGGCGTATAGTTATAGCTAGCATTATCATATTTATTGTAACCCAAAGAAGAATTGATGATATGCGCCCCCAAACTATCCGCACGTTCCGCAGCCTCTACCCAATAGCTTTCTTCAACGGGGTTTTCACTTGCTGCATCCTCAGTTCGGAATAAGTAATAAGACGCATCCGGAGCAGTACCCACATAGTCATTTTCAATATAACCTGCCATGGTACTCAGGACGCGCGTTCCGTGAGAATTGGCAGCAGCGTCATAAATAGCCAAGGTTCTGTTTACAAAATCGTAACCTCCCAATAAGCCGTTGTTTGATCTCAATCTGCTAAATGAAGACATCGTATCCACATTGGGAAAACCAGAATCTAAAACGGCAATGATGATGCCTTGACCTGTAAAATTCTCCATATGAAGCGCATCTACATTAATCATGTCCACTTGATTTTGAGCCCTGCCGTAATCAAAATCTATCAAACCGTCCTCAATCGCAAACTTATTATTTTGAATTGATGACCGTGACAAATCGTCTAAATTTTTATCTGCAAAGTCAATTGTGCTCACAAATTCCAAATCAAAAAGCGCTCTGATATCTGAAGCCTCTCCCCTTACATGAACGGCATTCATCCACTTCGATTTGGCCATAACCCGAATGCCTTTGGCAGTTTTCAGCTGTGAAATATAAGATGGGTTGATAGGCACGTCTCTGCTATCAATACTAATATTGTAGGCTTTTTTTCTAGCGATGGCTTGTTGTGAAAGTAGGTTGATTGGGGTTTGAATAGCAACTTCTACATTTTCCTTATCCGCAAAATATACCCATGCGTCTTGTTGTGCAAAAACAGCATTGGAAATGCAACATAAGAAGAACAGGAGGCTTTTCATTTTCAAGAGTAATCATTCGGTAACATCAATACTGCAATTTAAGAAATAACTCCCGAACCAACTAATTCATCATTAAGGTACCACGCTACAAATTGACCTTCAGTAATAGCAGATTGAAGTTCTTCGAAAACCACGTAAAGTCCGTTGTCAACTTGATGCAAGGTTGCATTTTGCAGCGGTTGACGGTATCTAATTCGTGCTTCGACCACCATGGTTTGGTCCAATTCCAACTTTAAATCCTCACGAATCCAATGCACTTCATCATTTTTAACGAACAACGCTTTTTTGAACAATCCTGGATGCTCCTTTCCTTGACCTGTATAAATGACATTCTCCACAACATCCGTTTCTATAACAAATAGGGGTTCAACAGTACCACCAACGGCAAGCCCTTTACGCTGACCTTTGGTAAAGTAATGAGCACCTTGATGTTTCCCAACGATTTTACCATCAGAGACATGGTAATCAATTTTTCGCGTCAAATACGCCAGTTGCTCCTCTTCAGAAGTGAAAGTAGGTTGGGACTGAGTGTATAGGTTTTGTTCTGACGGAATTTCAACAATCACACCTTCTTTGGGCTGCAATTTTTGTTGTAAAAACTCCGGGAGCCTAACTTTACCAATAAAACAAAGGCCTTGGGAATCTTTTTTATCTGCGGTAACCAAATCTAAGTCGGCAGCAATTTTACGTACTTCAGGTTTTGTCAATTCCCCAATTGGAAACAATGCTTTTGATAATTGTGCTTGTGACAATTGGCACAAGAAGTAAGACTGGTCTTTATTAGTGTCCACGCCAGAAAGCAACTGATAGATATCTTTTCCGTCTTTTTGGAACACACCTTTACGGCAATAATGGCCAGTAGCTACAAAATCGGCACCCAAATTGAGAGCGATTTTCATAAAGACGTCAAACTTGATTTCTCTGTTACAGAGCACATCTGGGTTTGGGGTTCTTCCTTTCTGGTATTCGTCGAACATATAATCGACGATGCGTTCTTTGTATTGCTCGCTTAAATCGACCGTCTGGAAGGGAATCCCCAATTTATCGGCCACCAACATGGCATCATTACTATCATCCAACCAAGGGCAATCGTCAGAAATGGTCACCGAATCATCGTGCCAGTTTTTCATGAACAAGCCAATAACCTCGTAACCTTGCTCTTTTAGCAAATATGCCGCGACGCTTGAATCAACACCTCCTGAAAGTCCTACAATTACTCTTTTCATTTTGCAAAATTACAAAGTTTCGAGCAGATGGCGTATAGAAATTGAATTTGAAGTTGAAATTGAAGTTGAACACTTGAAACATCCAATGTTCATTACACTTTTAACACTTAGCACTGCTGGCCGCCAACTGCCAACTGCCAACTGCCGACTAAAACTACTGCTTCTTCGGATTTTTACTATAGACCGTAAAATCCTTTTCTTCAGTCAAAACACCATTCTCATAATACTTCCAAATGCCGTGTTTTTGATCGTTTCTATAAGCCCCTTCTGCCACTAATTCTCCTGCCCCATTGTAATATTTAGACATGCCGTTAAGCATGTCATTTTTATATGAAAACTCTTTGATGACCACACCTTTTTCAGAAAATATTTTGGAAATGCCTTCCATTTTCCCATTGATATGGTTGGAATGCTCAGCCATTTGGCCATTTTCATAATACACCATTCTTTCGCCCTCAAGTTTCCCTTTAATATTGTAATGTTCTACAGTCATGATCGCTTTTGACTTATTGTGGTAATACACCCATTTACCAACAAAAAGGGTGTCGGTCATATGGCCTTCACTAATCAATTTCCCTTTGGAAGAGAAAAATTTCACAAGTATATCATCGCTGTCAGGATTAAATGCTCTAGTGGCACTCAACACACTTCTTTTCTGATCCAATTTGTAGAACTTAAACACCCCCGCTTCCTTTCCATGCTTAAAGGTGCCTTCATATCTTGGTTGGTCTGTACCTTCATAATTTTTTTTCCACAAACCATGCCGCTTGCCCTCATTATCAAGTAGATTGATCCCGTCTTGAGCATGGGAAGTTGTTAAAAATAATGTTAAAAACAACACGAAAAGAGTATTTTGTTTAATCATTATATAAATTTGTTAAACACAACTGATGCACAGTTAAATTTAATGTTGAACAAATAAACTCAAAAAAATGAAAATTATTTCAAAAACTTTCAAGATTTTACCTTTGTTATTACTGTTGATTGGACTCCAATCTTGTAGTAATGATGATGACAACAATGCACCACAAGAAATGGACATTGTACAAACTGCAATTGCATCTCCAGACCTAACCAGTTTAGTGGCGGCATTACAGGCAGCAGATGGCAATTTAGTAAGCGTATTGAGCGGACCTGGACCGTTCACAGTATTAGCTCCCACTAACGCAGCTTTCCAAAAATTTTTAACTGATAATGGATTTGCTAGATTAAGCGACGTCCCTACTGATGTGCTTTCTCAAATATTATTGAACCATGTTATTACAGGTAACGTTCCTTCTTCAGCTTTAGTTACTGCAGGTTCAGGTTATGCCAAAACTAGTGCTACAGGGCCTGGGGGAAAAAACTTGAGTTTATATTTCAATACATCTGATGGCGTTCAATTTAATGGGATTTCTGAAGTAGTTGCGGCAGATATCATGGCAACCAACGGCACAATTCATGTGGTAGACGCTGTTATCGGTTTACCGACCGTAGTTGATTTTGCATTAGCTAATCCTGCATTATCAAGTTTAGTTGCAGCCTTACAGTCCGCTGATTCGCAAACACCATCACCTAACCTAATCCCTACTTTGCAAGGAGATGGACCATTTACAGTATTTGCACCTACAAATGATGCTTTTGGTGCATTGTTGACAGAATTGGGTGCTGCGAGTTTAGGTGCTATACCTCCTGCAACCGTACAGGCTGTATTGACCTATCATGTGGTAAGTGGTAATGTAACTTCTGACATGATTCCTACAGGTACTGTCCCAACCTTGGGAGGAAATGTGACCCTGAATGCATCCAATCTTACAATTACTGACGCTAATAACAGAGTAAGTAACATTATTCCTTCTTTAGTAGACATACAAGCTATAAATGGCGTCGTGCACGCCATTGACAAGGTGATCTTACCACCTCAATAATTTTTATTTTGAAGTTGTTTTTAAGTTTTTAGTGATTGTTAGTGAAATGCCTCTGATAGCTCAGGGGCATTTTTTGTATAATCCAATCAGATTGAACCCAATTGCGTAAGTGCTCCTAAACTATATTTATGATATGGAAAGACCTTCGGCATCTAAGGTAGAAATATTTGACTTCATACAGACAGATGCCTAGGATATTCCTAAGCTATAGAATCCATAAGCCGATCCTTATCCGTGAGACACCGAGATTTTTACTTAAAATTTAGATCAAGCCCTTTTTATATCCGATATTTTCGATATTGATTGATCAAATGGTATCGCTACAAAAACATTGTGATGTGATAAATCAACCAAGAGTTGCCATAAACAAAAATGCCCCTGACAACTTCAGAGGCATTTTATAGTTTTTAAGGAAACCGGTTATCGTTTTCCTTGTTTTTTCTGCTGTTCAGCTTGCTCCATCATTTCTTTCATTTTCTTTTGGAACTTACTTTCTTTTTTAGGTTTTGCTTTACTCACCTGAATTTGAGCATGGATCTTGTTTTCATCCAAAATATAATTCTTGATGACCAAAATGATACCTATACTAATCAAGTTAGAAATAAAATAATACAAACTCAATCCAGAGGCGAAGTTATTAAAGAAGAACAACATCATAATTGGCGATAAGTAAATCATATACTTCATCATTTTTGCCATATCTGGCATCCCTTCTTGGGTTGGTTGCGATGCCATTTGTTGCCCCGTGGTCATTTTCATATAAAAGAAAATAGCGATGGACGCCAATATTGGGAACAAACTCACGTGGTCACCATAAAATGGGATATTAAATGGTAAGTTCGCAATGGTATCATAAGATGATAAATCATCTGCCCAAAGGAAGCTTTTCTGACGGATATCAAATGCTGATGGGAAAAACTGGAACAACGCATAAAAGACTGGCAATTGAATCAATGCCGGCAAGCAACCACTTAAAGGGCTTGCACCTGCCTTAGACTGCAAGGCCATAGTTTCTTGTTGAACTTTAAGCTTATTGTCCTTGTGTTTTTCACGAATGGCATCCAATTCTGGTTTAATGATCTTAAGCTTAGCCTGAGACAAGAACTGTTTGTATTGTACAAATGACAAACATAATTTGATCAAAACAGTCATCACCACAATGGCAATTCCGTAAGGCATAAAGGAGCCTAAAAACGAAAACAACGGAATAAATAAATACCTGTTGATCCACCCAAAAATACCCCAGCCTAGCGGTATTACTTCATCTAAATTTCTATCATAGGCATTCAGAATTTTATAGTCACTAGGGCCATAATACAAGTCCATGCTTTTGTTGATTTCACCTCCTTCAAGTGCCAATGGCATCTTACTGCTAAACGCTTTTGTGAAAGTGGTATCTACATCTTCATTCTCAACTAAGTCTTTAGAAGTGAAAAATCCGGTTTTGAAAGTTTGATCTGCTAAAAGAATAGACGTAAAAAAGTGCTGCTTATATGCAACCCAACTCACGTCTTCAGCGGTATCATCCTTAAAATCGCCTTGGCCTAGATAATCATCCTTACCATCTTCATATTCAAAGATCAGCTCAGTATATTTATTTTCATAAGAAATACTTTTGGCATGGCGGTAGGTTTTGATCTCCCAATCCAAATTCACTTCTTTTGAACTGTCGATCACATCATCCAAGCCTTTAGAGCGCACATCGAAACCAAACATATAATCGTCTGGTTTTAATTCATAGCGATACTCCAAAAACTCAGTTTCAGAAACCTTAAGCTTCATGGAAACCACGGTGTTTTCACCATTTTCAGTTACTGTTGGCTCAAAATAAAGATCTTGGGTATTTAGATTTCTATTATCTGTGGTAGAAAATGAAATATTAAAAGCCGCATTGCCATCCTTAATGATATAAATGGGCACAGAATCATAAGAGACAAAATTTTTGAGTTTCACTTCAGACAAATAACCACCTTTGTTACTAAATTTTAATTGTAACAAATCTGTTTCAACCACGGTTTCATTGTCAGTGGCAGATGGTAAAGTTGATGCATACGCAAAAGCACCCAATTTATTTTTCAAGCCTTCCAACTTTAAAGAATCTAAGGCTGTGGTGTTGGAATAATCTTCAGCGGTTGAAACAAACGTGTCCTTTTCAACTTTTGCTTTTTGCTCTGCCTCTACTTGCGCTTGCTTTGCTTTTTCTTCTGCTGCAACTTCTTCAGGAGTTGGTTGGTTCTGCCAAAGCATGAACAACAATATTCCGAAAATAAGAACGAATCCTATAATAGAATTAATGTCAAATTTTTTTTCTTCCATTTATTTTGTGTTCAGACCGACGGTTCACAAAAACTTAAGGTCCTTTTTAAGTTGGTAATTATTTTTTTTGATAAAAATTGTTAGCACAAAAATGCAACCAAAATTACTTTTGTGCCATACTGACACGGTTTTCATCTTTCTTATAATTTACAGCTGCCTTTACAAAAGCCACAAAAAGTGGATGTGGATTGGCTACGGTACTCTTATATTCTGGATGGTACTGTACCCCTACAAACCAAGTATGGGATGGGATTTCAATAATCTCGACCAAACCAGTATCAGGATTTGATCCTGTTGTTTTCATTCCAGCCTCTTCAATTTGCTGTTTGTAAGCATTATTAAATTCATAACGATGGCGATGACGCTCAAAGATATCTGTTTTTTGATAGACTTCTCTTGCGATGCTTCCTTCTTCCAGATGACAGGCCCATGCGCCAAGACGCATTGTTCCACCTTTATCTGTGATATTTTTTTGCGATTCCATGAGATCAATAACCGGATCAGAAGTGTGCGGATTCATCTCAGTTGAATTTGCATTTTTCAATCCTACCACATTGCGGGCATATTCTATTACTGCCATTTGCATCCCTAAACAAATTCCCAAAAAAGGAATATTTTGTTCTCTCACATATTTTACGGCCTCAATTTTACCATCGATGCCGCGTTCTCCAAATCCTGGAGCTACCAAAACCCCATCTAAATGAGCCAATTGTTTTGAAGCGTTTTCTACCGTTAAATGTTCAGAATGGATTGGTTCTACGTTGACTTTTACTTCGTTTTCAGCACCTGCGTGGATAAACGCTTCTAAAATTGATTTGTAAGAATCCTGTAATTCAACATATTTTCCAATCAAACCAATGGTAACTTCACTCTTAGGATGTTTGAGGCGTTTTAAAAATTGATTCCACTGCTTTAAATCTGGGACATCACTTTGAAGATCCAACTTTTTAAGCACTACTTTATCCAGTCCTTGTTCCAACATTAAATTGGGCACATCATAAATAGTTGAGGCATCAATAGACTGAATGACTGCTTCTTCACGAACGTTACAAAATAAGGCCAGTTTACGGCGTAAATCTAATGGCAATTCATGCTCTGTACGGCATACTAAAATATCTGCCATAACCCCGCTTTCCATCAAAGTTTTGACGCTATGTTGGGTAGGTTTTGTTTTCAGTTCTCCTGCTGCTGACAAATACGGCACCAGCGTTAAATGGATAACAATAGCATTGTGCTCTCCCAAATCCCATTTTAATTGACGTACGGCTTCTATATAAGGTAAGGACTCAATATCACCAACAGTGCCTCCAATTTCTGTTATGACAATATCATAATCACCAGAGTTTCCAAGGATCTGAACCCTATTTTTAATTTCGTCGGTAATATGGGGAATGACCTGCACGGTTTTTCCCAAAAACTCCCCACGACGCTCCTTTTCAATCACACTTTGATAGATGCGTCCCGTAGTCACGTTATTTGATTGACTGGTAGGCACATTCAAGAAACGCTCATAATGTCCTAAATCCAAATCGGTTTCAGCACCATCATCTGTTACGTAACATTCCCCATGTTCATAAGGATTCATCGTACCAGGATCTACATTAATATAAGGGTCTAATTTTTGGATTGTTGTTCTGTATCCCTGAGCTTGAAGTAATTTTGCCAAAGAAGCTGCAATAATGCCTTTCCCTAAGGAAGACGTTACTCCACCCGTGACGAATATGTATTTTGTAGTAGTTGTCATGTTGCGCTGTTAAACGCAGGCAAATTTACAAAATTTAAATAGTTATTAGAGCATCTAATTTTAGTTATTTAAGAAGGCAGACAACAGCTACAGATGTGGTATAAAACGCTAATAGACAACTATTTCAAAACGCCCTAATTTTTATGAAATTAATAAAACTATATTTCAAAAAACAAAAAACCTGCTCCAAGGTCAAAAAAAGTTGGAGCAGGGTATTGCTTTTATAGATGTACTATCAATCTATCTTTTTATCGTCTTTCTTGACCTCAAAATTGTCAAAGTCGCCACCATTCACTACCGTCCAATTGTCATAGTTCTTAAAATACTTTTTAATGACCTCATTGACATCTGCCACAGTTAATTTTTGGACTTGATTTTCAACGTTTTTCTGAAACATCATATCTCTGTCCAAATACAAGTTGGTGTTGATCACACTTGCCAATTCTTCGTCCTTGGCTCGCGATACATTTTGTTCCTGTACCCAACCACTGACAGCGTTGTTAAGTTCATCTTCAGTAATACCTTCTGAAATATAGCGTGCAATCTCTTCTTTGAAACCTTGCTGCACTTTCGCTTCGTTTTCTGGTGCATAAATGGCATAAATATACATGGATGAGTTTTTGTCATCCTTATTACTGTCCACACCAACATTACCACCAGCGCCATAGCTTACCCCGTCTTTTTGACGTAAACGCCCTGCGATACGGGAATTTAAAAATCCACCACCAAAAATTTCTCCAGCCACTTGCAAGGCAGCGTAATCCTCATCATATTGGCTACCTTCAAAAGATAAAATACCTAAGGTGAAGGCGTTTTTCTTGTCTGGTGTTAAAATCTTTTCATTTGCAGGCCTGCTGTTCTGAAATTTGTCACTGATTTCAGTGTAGGGTTTATCAGATTTAAAATCGGCATAGGTGGTGTCAAAATAAGTTTTCACAGCTGCCTCATCCATATTGCCAATGGCCACCACCGATGTACTTTTGTTGACCCCATAAAAATTGTTATGATAAGCTTTCAAATCGGAAACACTAACAGATTTTATTGCGTCAATTTCTTCTTCCAAGGTTCTGCTATATAAAGGATGTCCTTTTTTATAACGGTTGTTCAACAAGCCTATTTGTCTTGACACGACAGACTGTGGCTCTGACTTGCTTTCTTCAAGACTAGCAAGATCCTGTGTTTTGAGTTTCTCCAACTCCGTGGCATCAAAAGTGGGGTTCTTCAACATATCGCCCATTAGCGCCAAGGTTTCCATTAAATTTTCCTCGGTACTGTTAACAGAGGCACTAACCCTTCCGTTGGAACCATTAAAAAATACAGAAGATTTTAAAGCACTCAACTTGTCCTCAATATCTTGTCTAGACTTGGTTTTGGTGCCCTTGTTCAGCATCCTCGCCGTATATCTTGCAGCAAGTCCTTTATCCATCAACTGGTCCACGTTTCCTGTGCGCAAGTTGAACGTAAGGTTCACCGTTTTGCCGCGGTTATCTTTCTTGATGAGTCCATATTCAATTCCACTGTCACTTAATGTCCCCGTCTGCAATTTATTTTGGATATTCTCGTAAGACACATCAAAAGCCTCACCGGCATCCATTGCTTCTTTGCCTTTATAATTGGCAACTAGTGTTTCAACATTTTCTGTATGAGGGATCCCCACACGGACGGGATTTTTTGTTGGGATAAAGTTTCCAACAGTTCTATTGGTTGGGATCATGTATTTTTTGATAGCGGCATTGACTTTATCCACTGTCATTTCTTCAATACGGTCTCTAAAGATGTAAGCCAATCGCCAATCGCCAGCTCCAATAAATTCGCTCATATATGTTCCTAAATAAGATGAATTTCTAAAAGTTTGATCCATCTGTTTCAACATATTTGCTTTTGCCCGACTCAGTTCGGCTTCCGTAATCGGGTTAGCTGCCAAACCATCCAAGGTAGTCAAGAAGGTTTTTTCAGCTTCTGCCAATGACTTATCTGAAGGCACATCAACATTCATATATAAAAAGGAAGGCTCTTTTGTAAACGGCGTAAATGACCAAACGCTAGATGCTTTTTTACCATCTACCAAGGTTTGATACAATCTGCCGGAAGGCTCATCTGTCAAAACTTGTTCAGCAATGGCCAAGGCAGCGGCATCTTCATGAGATCCTGCGGGCACATGGTAAAGTGCGGAAACAATTTGCAAATCGCCCACACGACTTAAAGTCACCCGCTTTTCACCATCTTGTTCTGGCTCAATAGTGGGTACATCTTTCAATTTGCCTTCTGGATTTTTAATCGGTCCAAATTTCTTCTCAATTAACGCCAATGTTTTTTCGGTATCGAACTTTCCTGTTACCATTAAGACGGCGTTATCCGGACGGTAATATTTTTTATAGAATGCCTGTAAATTTTCAATAGGCACACGCTCAATGTCAGACCGATTACCAATGGTAGATTTACCATAGTTATGCCATAAAAAAGCAGCACTGATCACGTTATCCATTAAGACACCTGTAGGCGAATTTTCGCCCATTTCAAACTCATTACGCACTACGGAAAATTCAGATTCCAAGTCTTTTTTAGCGATATAGGAATTGACCATTCTGTCAGATTCCAAATCTAAAGCCCAATTTAAATTTTCATCCGTTGCATTAAATGTTTCAAAGTAATTGGTGCGATCGTACCAGGTGGTGCCGTTGGGCCTGGCGCCATGAGATGATAGTTCTTCCGGAATATTGGGATGGTTTGGCGTGCCTTTAAACAGCATGTGTTCCAATAAATGCGCCATGCCTTTTTCGCCATAGCCTTCATGGCGGGAACCCACCAAATAGGTAATGTTGACGGTGATGGTTTGGGCAGAATTGTCAGGGAACAACAGCACTTTTAAGCCGTTGTCCAAGCTGTATTCCGTAATACCTTCTACGCTGGCTACTTTTTTGATTTGTGCTTCGGCAGTGAGGGACAGCGAAAAACACAAGAGCATTGCAAATGCAACTCTGATTAATTGATTATTTTTTCTCATTGTATATGGATAATTAATTGACTTTAAATATATAACAAAAAAATAAGTTGGTTTTACGACTCATAAAAATTTGTAGGAATTTTTTTGAGACAAAATGTTTGATGTCATTAAAGCTTTCAATCAGAACCTTGTACTAATTAAGAATAATTTGATTGTATAAAAGGACAATCGTAAATTTTATCCGTAATTTTAAATTCAATTTTTATAAAAAAACAGCATGATGTATACTCAAAAAATGCTCAGAGATGGAGCACTAAAAGGAAAAACAATAGTCGTAACTGGTGGCGGCAGCGGCTTAGGAAAAGCCATGTCCAAATATTTTATGGAGTTGGGCGCCAATGTGGCCATCACCTCCCGCAACCTTGATAAACTAAAAGCAACAGCCAACGAGCTGGAACAGGAGACCAACGGCACTTGTCTGCCCCTTCAATGCGATGTCCGTAATTATGACGAGGTTGAAGCCATGTTAAAAGGCGCTGTGGATAAATTTGGGAAAGTGGACGTTTTGCTTAATAACGCTGCGGGAAATTTCATTTCGCCAACAGAGCGACTTTCTGCCAATGCCTTTGACACCATTATTGACATTGTCCTAAAAGGGACCAAAAACTGTACGCTAGCGTTTGGGAAACATTGGATCGATACTAAGCAAACCAATACTTCTGTTTTAAATATTGTCACCACTTATGCATGGACAGGATCAGCTTATGTTGTGCCTAGTGCTACAGCAAAAGCTGGCGTACTGGCCATGACCCGCAGTCTTGCTGTGGAATGGGCAAAATACGGGATGCGTTTTAATGCCATTGCTCCCGGACCGTTCCCAACAAAAGGTGCTTGGGACCGACTCTTGCCCGGAGATTTAAAGGAGAAGTTTGACATGGCCAAAAAAGTGCCTTTAAACCGTGTGGGAGAACATCAGGAATTGGCAAATCTTGCCGCCTATCTGGTTTCTGATTTTTCAGCTTATGTCAATGGTGAAGTAATTACTATTGATGGTGGCGAATGGCTTAAAGGTGCAGGCCAATTTAATTTATTGGAAGAGATCCCAGAGGAAATGTGGGATCAACTGGAAGCGATGATTAGAGCTAAAAAGTCTACCAATTAACACTTTATAAAAATAAAAATTTTGCCCAACTAAAATTTTAGTTATATTTAACGTCAGAAATTTCATTCATTTAAAAACCATAAACTATGATGCTAAAATCCCTTAAACTTGCAGGCCTTGTTATGACAGTTTCTTTCATGACTTCCGTTGCAGGTTTTGCCCAACAAACTAAAGCGGTCAAACAAAAAGAAACAGCGACCAAGAACGTCTCCAGTGAAAAAATTCCTTTTAACCCCGAAGTAAAAATGGGCAAACTTGAGAACGGTCTCACCTATTACATTCAAAACAACGGGAAACCTGAAAATAAAGTAGAATTGCGCTTGGTGGTCAATGCAGGATCTATCTTAGAAGATGAAGAGCAATTGGGTTTAGCCCACTTTATGGAACACATGAATTTTAATGGCACCAAAAATTTTGAAAAAAATGAATTGGTAGACTATCTACAAAGTATTGGTGTAAAATTTGGCGCACATTTAAATGCCTATACCAGTTTTGATGAAACCGTTTATATCCTTCCGATACCAAGTGATGATCCCGAAAAATTGGAGAAAGGGTTTCAGATCATTGAAGATTGGGCGCACAATGCCCTCCTGACCAGTGAACAAATTGACAGTGAGCGCGGTGTAGTTCTAGAAGAATACCGTTTGGGAAAAGGTGCTGATGAGCGTATGCGCCAAAACTATCTGCCAAAATTACTCTATGGCTCCAAATATGCCGATAGATTACCAATTGGTACCAAAGAGAATCTTGAAACTTTTGATCATGAGAGCTTAAGACGCTTTTATAAGGATTGGTACAGACCTGATTTGATGGCGGTAATGGCTGTTGGCGATTTGGATGTCAATACCTTGGAAGCCAAAATAAAATCTCATTTTGGCAGTATTCCCGTAGCAAAAAATCCTAAAAAGCGTGAGGTTTTTGACATGCCAAACCACAAAGAAACTTTTATCGCTATTGAAACAGATAAAGAGGCTTCCATGTCTCAGGTTCAGGTGCTGTTTAAGGATTATGAAACCGCCACGCCAGATCTTACAATTGCTGACTATAAGCATTCCATGGTAGAATCGTTGTTTGGGCAAATGCTGAACAACCGTTTGGATGAATTGAGAAACAGCCCAAATCCGCCATTCGTATTCGGATTTAGTTATCATGGCGGCACTTATGCCAGAACCAAGGAAGCTTATCAGTCTTTTGCCATGACCAGTGAAACAGGACAACTCAATGCCCTTAAAACCTTATTGGAAGAAAACGAGCGTGTTAAAAAGTTCGGATTTTTTAAAGGCGAATTGGAGCGTGCCAAAAAAGACATTCTTGCCCGATTGGAAAAAACATACAAGGATAAAGACAAAACAGAATCGGAAAGAATTGTAGGCGAGTTTGTCAATAATTTCTTGGAAGAAGAACCAATGCCAGGCATTGAATGGGAGTACAATTTCCAAAAAGAGGAAATGCCAAACATCACTTTAGAGGATGTCAATTCTTTAATCACCAATTATATCAAAGAAGATAACCGGGTGATCATTTTAACAGGTCCTGAAAAAGAAGGTGTTGCAAAAGTCACTGAGGCTGAAGTACAAGCTGTTTTGGACAATGTAAAAAACACTGAATTAACGCCATATGAAGATAAGGAAGTAGCTGCTGCTTTATTGACCAATGTTCCTGCTGCAGGCCAGATTGTCAATTATGACAAAGACGATGCGCTGGGCACCACCACTTTAACGTTGAGCAATGGAGCCAAGGTTACTTACAAAATTACTGATTTTAAAAATGACGAAATATTGTTTGATGCCTTTAGCTTTGGTGGTACCTCATTGTATTCTAATGAAGATTACAAAGCCACAAGTTTTGCCAATAATGGTTTGGGTGAAGCTGGTGTCAATAATTTTGACATCAATGAAATGAGCAAGATCCTGTCTGGTAAAATAGTCAATGTTAGGCCAAGCATTGGCACTTACAGCGAGGGGTTGTCAGGGAATGCATCACCTAAAGATCTGGAAGAACTCTTCCAACTGACCCATTTATATTTTACAGCCTTGAACAAAAACAAAGACGCCTACAACTCCTATAAGGAAAAACAAAAGGCCTTTATGACCAACATGATGTCAAGTCCACAGTTTTTCTTCCAAATAGAAATGGGCAAGTTTATGTATGGCGACAATCCGAGATATCTAGGCTTCCCCTCTCCTGAAGATATGGATAACGCCGATTATGATTTGGCATACAAAAAATATCAAGAACGCTTTGCTGATGCCGGCGATTTTCACTTCTACTTTGTAGGTAACATTGATGAAAAGAAATTGGCGGAATACAGTGAGAAGTATTTAGCCAATTTACCGTCTACAACAGCGAAAGAAACATACAAAGTGGATGATTTCCGCCCATTGACAGGACAGCACGAAAAAATAGTAGAAGTTGGCAAGGACCAAAAAAGTATGGTGCGCATGACCTACCATGGACCAACAGAATATACTGAAAAAGAGGATTATGCCCTTCAAAGTTTGGGCGAAGTGCTTTCTATCAAACTCATTGAAAAACTTAGGGAAGAAGAAGGTGGCGTTTATGGCGTTGGTGCACGTGGCAACATCAATAAAATGCCTTATGGCTGGTACAGTTTTAACATCAGTTTCCCTTGCGGACCAGAAAATGTTGATAAACTAACTGCTGCAACCTTAGCTGAAGTTGACAAATTGGTCAAAAATGGTCCTACAGATCAAGATTTAGCCAAAATTAAAGAAGCGCAACTTTTAGATTATAAAGAAGATTTAAAAGATAATCGCTTCTGGTTAAGAACGCTTAAAAATGCAGATTATCAAGGCATGGATGCTAAGAAAATGTTGGATTATGAAAAGTCTGTTGCTAATTTGACAAAAGAAGACCTCCATAATGTGGCCAAAAAGTATTTAACGCAGGGCTATATTATCGGAATTCAGAATCCTGAAAAGTAAATCTAAAAACATCAGTCCTATTAAGAGCAGTTTCTTTCGAAACTGCTTTTTTCGTTATATAAGTCCGTAATAGAGGTGAGACCCAATCGTTTTTCCTTTCTTAAAGTACGCTTCTTGAGCTTGCAATTAAGCCTCAATCATTAAAAGCAGTCGTTAAACATCTGACCAGAAGGATAGAAAATCAAATTAGTTAGGTCCGTTTTACCATGTTTGCTTAAACCATTTATTAACAAGTAACATTTTTTAAACTCGCAAATAATTGTATTTTTACCACGACTAAAACCAGATCATTTAATGGGTAAAATCATTGCAATAGCCAATCAAAAAGGAGGCGTTGGTAAAACGACAACGTCAGTAAATTTAGCCGCTTCCTTAGGTGCTTTAGAAAAAAAAGTATTATTAATAGATGCTGATCCACAGGCCAATGCGTCATCAGGCTTAGGCATTAATGTAGATAGTGTAGAAGTTGGTTCTTATCAACTTATTGAACATTCCGCTGCGGCAGAAGACTGTATTATTGCCACAAATGCACCAAATGTAGATATCATTCCGGCGCACATTGATTTGGTCGCCATTGAGATTGAATTGGTTGATAAGGATGAACGTGAATACATGCTCAAAAAAGCAATCCGTCATCTCAAAGATAGTTATGACTATATTTTGATTGACTGCGCACCGTCTTTAGGGTTGTTGACCTTAAATGCCCTTACAGCGGCTGATTCCGTTATCATTCCTATCCAATGTGAATATTTTGCTTTGGAAGGTTTAGGTAAATTACTGAACACCATTAAAAGTGTGCAACGCATACATAATGAGCATTTAGATATTGAGGGCATGTTATTGACCATGTATGACGCGCGTTTAAGACTGTCAAACCAAGTGGTTGAAGAAGTGCAAAAGCATTTTAGTGAAATGGTTTTTGATACCATCATTCAGCGAAATGTGCGATTGGGAGAAGCACCAAGTTTTGGCGAGAGCATCATTAATTATGACGTGAGCAGTAAAGGTGCCACCAATTATTTAAGTTTAGCGAAGGAAATTATTAAAAAGAACGGTTAATGGCGAAGGCAACACAAAAACAAGCTTTAGGAAGAGGATTATCAGCACTGTTAAAAGATCCATCAAACGACATCAAATCGGTGCAGGATAAAAATGCCGATAAAGTGATCGGGAATATTGTGGAACTCGAATTAGAGGTTATTGAAATCAATCCGTTTCAGCCACGAACCAATTTTAATGAAGAAACACTCAAAGAATTAGCATCCTCTATTAGGGAATTGGGTGTCATTCAACCTATAACCGTAAGAAAACTAGACTTTAACAAGTACCAATTGGTATCTGGAGAACGACGTTTTAGAGCTTCCAAACTTCTAGGATTACCAACCATTCCTGCATATATAAGAATTGCTAATGACCAGGAATCTTTAGAAATGGCTTTGGTTGAAAACATCCAACGTCAGGATTTAGATCCTATTGAAATAGCCTTATCCTACCAACGTTTGATTGACGAAATCCAGTTGACACAAGAACAAATGAGTGAGCGCGTTGGCAAAAAACGATCTACCATAGCCAACTACCTGCGTCTTTTAAAGCTTGACCCCATTATTCAAACGGGCATGCGCGACGGCTTTCTCTCAATGGGTCACGGCCGTGCCATTATCAATATTGAAGACCAATCCCACCAACTTGATATTTATGAAAAAATCCTTTCAGATAAATTGTCTGTTAGAGATACGGAGTCTTTAGTTAAAAATTACCACAACATTAGTGAAGCCAAAGTTACCGCAAAACCAGAACTACCAAATTTTGTTAAGAATAGCGTAAAAGAGTTTTCAGAATACTTTGGACAAAAAATTAGCGTTAAAGTGAGCAAGAACGGTAAAGGCACCATCAGTATTCCTTTCCATTCTGAGGAAGATTTTAACCGTATCAAAAAACTTAGTTAAAAGTGCCAAATAAACGCATTTATACACCTTTTTTTATTTTATGTTTTGTGTCTTTCTTCGGATTTTCACAAACCGAAACCGACAGTATTCCAACAACAAATGATCCGCTTCCAGCAGCTATTTCCAATGATGTTGTTATTGATACTATTGTCAGAAAACCATTAAATATCCTAGCGCCTGCAAAAGCCGCTTTTTATTCTGCCATCCTCCCAGGATTGGGGCAAGCTTACAACAAAAAATATTGGAAAATCCCAATTGTGTATGCAGCAATTGGTACAGGTATCTATATTTACTTAGATAATGATAAGGTATATAACCGCTATCGTGATGCCTATAAAAGCAGATTAGCTGGTTTTACAAATGATGAATTCTATGGAGATGGGCCAACACCTAAAGTCTCCAGTGAAGGCCTTATCCGCGCACAAAATACGTTGCGTCGCAACAAGGAATTGGCCTTGTTGATCACCTTCGGACTCTACGCCCTCAATATCATTGACGCCAATGTGGATGCGCATTTGCTACAGTACAATTTAGATGAGAACTTAGCTCTAAAGCCTCATTTTAAATATAACGAACAAGAAAATTCCACCGATTTGGGTGTGACTTTAAATTTTAAATTTTAAACATGAAAATAGGTCTTTTAGGTTATGGAAAGATGGGAAAAACCATCGAAAAAATAGCCATTCAACGGCAGCACGAGATCGTTTTGAAAGTTGATAAAGACACTGAGCATTATGTTCTTGACAACATTGATGTTGCCATTGATTTTAGTACTCCTGACGCGGCAGTTGATAATATTTTAAAGTGCTTCAGCCACAATGTTCCCGTTATATCTGGAACTACAGGATGGCTGAACCAGTATGATGAGGTCCTCGCTTTATGTAAAGAGAAAGAGGGCACCTTTCTTTACGCTTCCAATTTTAGTTTAGGCGTCAACATCTTTTTTGAGTTGAACAGAACGCTTGCAAAATTAATGGCAAATCTTCCAGAATACAGCATCAGCATGGAAGAAACACATCATACACAAAAGTTGGATGCCCCAAGTGGTACCGCTATTACTTTGGCAGAAGACATTATTGAAAATTCAGCTTACGGTACGTGGACGTTAGATAAAGCGATGCCTGAAGAACTGCTTATCAAAGCGAAACGTATTGAAAATGTTCCTGGAACCCACGCAGTGACCTACACGTCTGGTGTAGACACCATTGACATTAAACATACTGCCCATAGCCGAGAAGGGTTTGCCCTGGGTGCCGTGATTGCAGCAGAATGGATCGTTGGGAAAAAAGGCATTTTTTCAATGAAAGATGTGTTAAACATTGGTTAACTTATTCACTATTTCTAAATTGCGATTTATCATTTACAATATATTTGTTGAGAGGCTTAAAATCCAACCATTAAAGCCTTAAATTTTACACTAAACAACTAAAGCTTATCAGATGACATTAATAGAATGGTTTATATTCTTTTTCGTGGTTCAGGTCATACACGGATTTGGCACATGGAAATTATACACAAAAGCAGGCAGACAAGCTTGGGAAGCTTTTGTACCTATTTACAATGCGGTCGTTTTGATGAAAATCATCAACAGGCCTTGGTGGTGGACCATTTTGCTATTTGTGCCTATTGTCAATCTTATTATGTTTCCTGTCATTTGGGTGGAAACTGCCAGAAGTTTTGGGAAAAACTCGACTACAGATACGGTTTTGGCGCTGATCACTTTAGGATTTTATAACTACTATCTTAATTATTTTACGGATGCCGTGCATATCAAAGACAGAAGTTTATATCCAAAATCGGCCGCTGGAGATTGGGTAAGTTCTATTTTATTTGCCATTGTAGCCGCAACCATTGTCCATACCTATTTTATTCAGCCATTTACCATTCCGACCTCCTCTTTGGAAAAAACATTGTTGGTGGGCGACTTCTTGTTTGTGAGCAAATTTCATTATGGCGCGCGACTTCCTATGACTACAGTAGCAGCTCCGATGGTACACGACACCATTCCAATCTTAAAAGTCAAATCATATCTCTCAAATCCTGAGCTCCCTTATATGAGACTTCCAGGTTTTCAGAAGATCAAACGCAATGATATTGTGGTATTCAATTGGCCTGTAGACACGATGCTCGACATGCGCCATACCGATAAGTTTTATTATAAACCTATCGACAAAAAAACAAATTACGTTAAACGAGCAGTTGGTTTACCTGGAGATTCGCTATCTGTAAAAGATGGTTATGTCTATATCAATGGGAAGCAAAACGCACTGAATGATCGTGCACGAATCCAATTTTCATACAATGTGACCTTCAAAGGTCAGATAGCCTCAAACGCACAAGTTTATGAAATTTTGGAGCGTTTTGATATGACTGATGGTTTAGGTTATGACCAAGAAAATGACAAGTGGATCATCCCTGCCGCAACCGAAGATGCTGTAGCACGGGCAAAAAACCATCCTAATATTGCTTCCATCGAAATCAGAAAAGACTCTTTGGGCAATCGTGATGCCGGCATTTTCCCCATGAATCCTGCCTATGACTGGAACAATGATTATTTTGGACCTTTATACATTCCAGAAAAAGGAAAAACCATCACCTTAACACCAGAGAATTTACCATTATACAAACGTGTCATCACCGCTTATGAAGGCCATGAACTTTCTGTAAACGGCAATCAAATCAGTATTGATGGCCAAATCACCAACCAATTCACCTTTGGTCAAGATTATTATTGGATGATGGGAGACAACCGCCACAACTCACAAGATTCCCGCGTTTGGGGCTTTGTGCCATTTAATCATGTGGTAGGTAAACCTGTTCTCGTTTGGATGAGTTGGGATGGCAAGAATCCGCGTTGGGAACGCTTTTTCACTACCGTTGGTGGCAATGGCAAATTGGTTTCTTATTTGATTCCTTTCCTTGTACTACTCGGTATTTGGTTTGCATTTAATGCTTGGCGTAAAAGAAGAGCTTCTAAATAAGTCGCATTTTGCAACATGGACATTCTACTTCATCCCACCTACTTCCCTAGCATTGCGCAGTGTGTTGCGATGATTCAGGCGAAAAAAGTAACCTTTGAAGTTTGCGATAATTACCAAAAGCAAACCTATAGAAACCGAATGAACATCTATGGCGCTCAGGGCAGAATGCCTCTTACTGTGCCTGTGGTATATTCGCAAAAAAACAGACAACTCTATAAAGACATCATCATTTCAAATGATGAAAAATGGCAGGATTTGCATTGGAAATCCATTCAGTCGGCTTACAGCAGCTCTCCTTTTTTTGAGTTTTATGAACATGATTTGATGCCAATTTTCAACGATGAAGCCACCCATTTAATGGATTTCAATTTCAGATGCTTAGATGCTGTTTTGGAATGTTTGCAACAGAATTTAAAGCTTGGAACGACTACTGAATTTGAACTCAACCCGCAACATAGCTCTGATTATCGCTATTTGGTAGATCATAGAAAAGAATCAGAACAAGCTTTTAAACCTTATGTTCAGGTCTTTGATGATAAACACGGTTTTATACCGAATTTGAGCATCTTGGATTTGATTTTCAATGTTGGCCCCAATGCGCTACTGTATCTTGAAAAACAACAATTACCAGTATAATGCTACAATCTTTTATACATTACGGAATTCACTTTGGTTTGCCATTAGTTGTCGCATACGTTTTTTTTAGAGCCAATTGGAAAGTAGCCTACTTGATTATGATTGCGACCATGCTGATCGATTTAGACCATCTTTTGGCCGTACCTCTTTTTGATCCGGGGCGTTGTAGCATTAACTTCCATCCGCTGCATACCTATTACGCGATGATCGTTTATGTGGGATTTCTGTTTTTCAGGAAAACTCGCATTTTAGGAATCGGATTGGTAATCCATATGATTGCCGATGCGACGGATTGTTGGATGATGTAGGGTTGGGATCGTTAATTCTTGATTGTTTAGTTTATTACACAGAGTTTCGCAGAGAAGCACAGAGCATAGAGTCGAAGGATTCGTGAATTCGTGACAGAAAAGCAGACCGAAAACCGCAGACTGAAAGCTATCCTTTCCGTTCCAGCAGATAACGCAGATTTACGCAGATAACTTTTGCGCTAATCTATGAAATCTGCATGAGAATAATGAGGACTGATGACTGTTGACTGATGACTGTTGACTGATGACTGATGACTACTTAACCTTCACAGTGCTCATAATCGGGAAATGGTCAGAAAGTTTCACATTGAAGGTTTTGAAACCGTTGATCTCAAAATGGTCATCTACCATTATAAAATCAATCCGAACCGGAAAAAATTTAAAATCAAAAGAGCGCCCAAAGCCATTTCCAGCTTCCACGAAGGTATCTTTCAAATCGTCACCTTTAATAGAATTATAGACATAAGAATAGGCTGTATTATTTAAGTCGCCACATACGATAATCTTATATGAACACTTCGCCTTATGTTCTAAAAACAAATCGGCCTGAGCCTGTTGCATCCTAAACGTATTACCAACACGCTTTACCAAGTTTTCAGAAGTTTCATTCTTCAACGGATCTTTACTGGCATCAATTTTCAAAGACTGCAAATGCACATTATAAACTCTAATCGTGTCTCTACCTTTTACCACGTCCACAAAAATGGCATTATTAAAGGTGTTAGGAAATTCGATAGAACCCTTGTTGATAATGGGAAACTTAGAAAATATAGCTTGTCCGTTTCTGATTTTATCACCAGAAAGCATTTCAAATTTATAATACCCTTTCAGTAACAATCCGTCATCATGTCGGTACTCCTGCATGCTGATAATATCAGGTTTTTTATCACTGATAAATTCACTAATATCTTTGGCAACGCTAATATCAGGAATCCATTTAAACAGATTGAATAACCGCACGTTGTAGTTCATAACGGCAATATTCTCTGGAGATTCCAATTGTTTGGATGTCGAAAACTTATATAAGGAAGTAACGTAATTAAACCCTATCAACAGAACAATTAAAGATAAAAACAACTGCTTTTTCACCTTTAAAAGCCAATAGATAACAAAGAGAAGATTTACAATAATGAGAAAAGGAACCGTCAAACTTAAAACGGATACAAAAGCGAAGCGTTTTGGCTCTACATACAGCAATAGATAAGACAGCAAAAGTGTGGTTGCTGCTATAGAATTTAAGAAAAACACAAACTTATCGAAGAGATTGAGTTTTGCCATTGCACTTAATCTTTAACTTTGAATAAGAAAGCCTTTTCCTCTTCCGTCAGGCTTTCATAGCCGCTTTTACTGATCTTGTCCAAAATGATATCGATTTGCTTTTGTTTACTAAACTCTTTAAACTCAGATTTAGTATGGCCTGCAACTGAATTTGATTTTCGTTTGTGTACTGTTTTTAATGGCGATTTCTTTCCTGGTTTAAAAAGATTAAAAAATCCATCCATAATTTTCTCAAAACCCTTGCCTATATCATGACCTTTAATCAGCTGTTTGGCGTAAAAATAACCCAATGCCACGCCACCTAAATGAGCGATATTGCCCCCTTGGTTCAATCCGAAAAGTCCAATAATATCAAAAACAACCAGGGCAATCCCCAAATGCCATAATTTAATATTGAAGAAGATCATGCGCACCTGAGTGTTGGGCATGTATGCGCATAGAAAAATCAATAGTGCTCTCACACCTGCAGAAGCGCCAACCAAGGCCCCGGCTGGTTTTAAAAAGTCTGCTGGAAAAACGTTATAGGCAAAAAAGAAAAAGAGTCCGCCCATAATGATTCCCAGAAAATAAACATTTAAGGTCAATTTTGGACTGAATAAGTTGAGCATCATTTGAGAGACAAAGTAGAGCACCATCATATTGAACAGCAGATGAAAGAAACCGTAGTGCGTAAATCCGTAAGTGATGATACTCCAAGGTTTGAAGATAAAATCTCCAAGATCTTTTGGCAATTCCAACCAATATAAGCTACCACCAGATTTTACAACCAACGATAGCAGCAGGCCGATCAAAAAAATAGCCACATTGATACCGATTATTTTTTCGAGTACGTTGAGATGTCTCAACTTATCCTTAAGATCTTGATTTAATGTTGTCATCTGTCCCAACGGTTTTTGTTAAACTGCGTTTTTTTCCAATACCACATCATCAAGAATCCGGTCAATGCGCCACCAAGATGGGCAGCATAGGCCGTGTTATTCGGACTGAAAAACGACTGTCCTGATACTGCTGAAATTAAATCCAAGGCGATGATTGCTGGAATAAAATATTTGGCTTTAATAGGAATAGGCAAAAAGATGAGCATCAATTTAGACTCAGGATATAACATTCCAAAAGCCACCAACACACCAAAAATTGCCCCAGACGCACCAACCATAGAGGAATTAAAAATATTGAACATAGTTTGCAACTGGTCTACTTGTACAGCATTGACACCTTGCATAACCTTTCCTGTACTGAGGGTCTCATGAATTTGCGAAGATGTAAAACCAGCAGCGAGAATATCGGATTCTAAAGGTAAATATTGAAAATAATAAACACCCAACATCACTAAAGCAGCTCCCAATCCCGCGGAAATATAGAAAAATATAAACTTTTTGGCTCCAAACACTTGCTCTACCGCGGTGCCAAACATCCAAAGCGCTAGCATATTAAAAGCGATGTGCATAAAATTACCATGCATAAACATATGGGTGATAATTTGCCAAGGTTGAAATGCATCACTTTTAGGAAAATGTAAGGCAAACCAATTGTAAAATATACCATTCTTTATAGCGAGTGTACCGATAAACATCACCACATTGATAATGAGCAAATGCTTAACGGTGTCTGTAATTCCTCTCATTCTTTTTGATCTTAACGTTATTAAAATTACATAAATTTTCTGTCAACCTCATCAATTGCCATCGTAATAAATGTAGCTCTATTGGTTGGTGATACGGAAGGTTCCTTACATGCAAATAGACTGTTCACCAAATGCTCCTGTTCTAGGTTTGACAAAGATTGTCCAGTTTTTATGGCCAAACTCTTAGCCATTGATTTTGCCAATAAATCTGTAGCGCTAAAATGGCTATCAGGCACTTCCTGTTCTACATCGCTAATTAGTTGCTCCAAAATAATGGATACTTCACTTTCTGGCACATTTATCGGAAGCCCTGTAATCTCAACCTGTCCTTCCTCAATTGTTGAAAACACAAAGCCGGTAGCTTCCAAATCATCCTGCAACTGTTTTAAAATGGTTAATTCAGCACCCGTAAAATGCAATTGTAATGGAAATAACAATTGTTGGCTCACCGCTTCCTTTACGGTCATACTCTTCAGCAACCCTTCATATAAAATCCGTTGGTGTGCTCTGTGCTGATCAATCATTAACATGCCAGATTTAATGGTGCTAATGATGTATTTATTCTGAAATTGATAAGTGCTTTGCGTGGTTTCAGTTTGTGGCTGATTACCGAACAAGGTTGCTTTTTCCGGTTCACTCTCAAATTCTACCTGGCTGAAATCTTGGGTGTCCCGCGTTCCTTTAGATTCCAGTCCAACATAAAGACTATCCCAATTATTGAGCGTCTGTTTCCTAAATGCTGTGACTTGCTTCCCTGAAGTGCGTTCTTCCCTAAACGGATTGTAGTCACGATCAACTTCCACAGTTGGCGTTTCAGCGCCTTTATCTTTGTAATTGTAGGGCGTATCTAAATTGGTATCGTACTCAAAATCCAAAATTGGTGCAATGTTAAATTGTCCCAGACTATGTTTAACCGATGATCTTAAAATAGCATACAGCGTGTGCTCATCGTCAAACTTGATTTCGGTTTTAGTGGGATGGATATTGATATCGATCGATTTTGGATCGACTGTTAAATTTAAAAAATAGATGGGATGACTGCCATCTTTTATCAAGCCATCAAAAGCCGCATTAACAGCATGATTGAGATAAGGGCTTTTGATAAACCGATTGTTGACGAAAAAGAACTGCTCTGACTTCGTTTTTTTTGCAAATTGTGGTTTGCCCACAAATCCGGAAATGGTCAAAACTTCAGTAGTTTCTTCAACAGGAACTAATTTTTCATTGGTTTTTGTTCCAAAGATATGAACCACACGTTGGCGGTAGTTACTCTCATGCAGATTGAAAAGTTCGCTCCCATTATGGTACATTGCAAAACCAACTTTTGGATGTGCCAAAGCCACACGATGAAATTCGTCAATGATATGGCGCAACTCTACCGTATTCGATTTTAAGAAATTACGACGCGCAGGAATATTGAAAAATAAATGTTTTACGGCTATAGTAGTGCCAGTGGGCGTTACCGTGACCTCCTGGGCTTTAATTTCACTCCCTTCAATAGCAATCAAGGTTCCGAGTTCTTGAGAATCCTGTTTCGACTTCAACTCCACATGCGCAATGGCCGCAATACTGGCTAAAGCCTCACCTCTAAAACCTTTGGTATGCAGACTGAACAAATCATCTGCCGAACGGATTTTGGAAGTGGCATGACGTTCAAAGCTCAAACGGGCATCTGTAGCACTCATCCCTTTGCCGTTATCAATGACCTGAACAAGCGTCTTACCAGAGTCTTTAATAATTAGTTTTATTACGGTGGCATCAGCATCAATGGCATTTTCAAGCAGTTCTTTCACTACAGAAGCAGGACGTTGTACGACCTCTCCTGCTGCAATTTGATTAGCAACATGATCTGGTAAAAGTTGAATGATATCTGACATTAGCCTTTAGGAAAGAATATTGACAAATCAAAGCCTATGATTAACAGAAAAATGAATATTAAAATACGCAGCAATAATGAGAATTCGTCTGTTTGCGGTTTTGTCAGGTGTATTTTTATAGTCGTCCCAAGCGTTTTCGAATTTACCTTTTAAACCTACATTTCCGACCGTTTTTCTGTGCTCATCAAATTTATGCTTGATCTCAAACGGATTTCCCTCACCTTGATAGTGCCTTGGTATATAATTATATTTCTTGTTTTGACGTGTCTTAAAGATGCCCATAATTTCTAAATTTCGTAGTTACTTAAAACATACCAAATAACAATTACCATACCTAAGATAATCATGAGCACGAGTAATGACGACGTTTTTTTCTTGCGCTGTGTTTTTTGACGCCATTGGGGATCAAATTCATAAGATTTATCCTTATGATGTTCTTTGAGATGTCTTGGCGTGTAACTAAAACGTTTTGGTTGACGCTGTTTAAATAAATTCACTATTGAAAACTTTGTCTTTGTGAACTTCAAATGTACTTAAAATACGAGGAAAAACGTCGCTTCAACTGCTAAAAATTGTTAACAAAAGAGGAGGAAGATGGAAGCTTGAAGAAGGAAGCTTGAAGCTTGAAGCGCGGAGATTGATGACGGGTGACGGATGACGGGTGACGGGTGACGGATGACCGAAGACTGAGGACTGAGGACTGAGGACCGAAGACTGAAGACCGAAGACTGAGGACTGAAGACTGAGGACTGAAGACTGAAGACTGAGGACTGAAGACTGAGGACTGAAGACTAAATCAAGCCTGTTGACGCAACACCGCCATTTTAATAGCCGCTACTGCCGCCTCAATACCTTTATTGCCGTGTTTGCCACCTGATCTGTCAATAGATTGTTGCATCGTATTATCAGTGAGCACACAAAAAATGACTGGCGTATCATGCATCACATTCAAATCTTTGATCCCTTGGGAAACCGCTTCACACACAAAGTCAAAATGCTTGGTATCTCCTTGAATCACGCAACCTATCGCAATAACTGCATCCACCTTTTGGTCTTGCATTTTTTTACTGCCATAAATCAGCTCATAACTACCAGGAACATGCCAGCTGACAATGTTTTCAGATAATGCGCCATGCGCAACCAGCGTATCGAAAGCACCCTGAAAAAGATTATCGGTGATAGTACTGTTCCATTCTGAAACAACAATCCCAAATCGAAAGTCTTTCGCATTTGGGATTGTGTTTTTATCATAATCTGATAAATTCTGATTTTTTGTTGCCATGCTTTTACAAACTTGCCTGTGCCTGTCCTATAAATACCTCAATATTGGCCGCTTGGCTTGATGTTGGATACGTTTCTTTTATAGTATTAAAGTGCTCAAGAGCGGCTTCTGTCTTTCCTAGAGTAAGTGCAACGTTACCTGCTTTAAACAAGTACATTGGCGTTGTAAAACCATTTTCATTCATACTGGCTGCCTTTTCGTAATAGCTCAAAGCATCTTCAGGTTGGTTAAGCTGTACAAAAGCGTCTCCAATCCTACCGTTCGCAATAGGTGCTAATAATAAATCGTCACCTGAAAAATCACTCAAATATTTTACAGTATTTTGGTAGTCATTCAAATTGTAATAGGCCATTCCGGCGTAATAGGTAGCCAAATCAGCTGCAGGTGTTCCACCGTATTCGTTGATGATGTCCAACATCCCAAACTTTCCTTCACCGCCGTTTAAGGACAAGGTATACAAAGAGTCTTTAGCTGCAACACCATTGACTGCTTGCTCAAAATACTGCTGTGCCTGGAACATATCGTTCATTGCTAAACTCGCCTTAGGTTCTGCAACAAATTTGTTGTAGCCCAAATAGCTTAAGGCAACCAAAGCTATCACCGCTACAGCCCCAATAATATAATTTTGGTTTTTAACTGCCCATTCTTCAGTTCTGGAAGCAGACTCATCCAAGGTGTTAAATACCTCGGCCGTTGTTGAGTTGTCTTCTAAAGCTTCAGTTTTTTCAGCTTGGGTTTTTGGTTTGTAACCTCTTTTCTTATAAGTTGCCATAGTGTCGTAATTTGTGCGCCGCAAAATTAAAATTTTAATTGGTATATAAAAGGTAAATTATTTGTTATTTTTCAATAATTTGCACATCCTTTCGCGCAGTTGATCATCAATCTTATTTAAAAGCGAATTTTTTACATGGTTTTAAACTCACTTTCCTTACTTAATTACAAAAATTTTGATAGTCAAGACTTTACTTTTGATCACAAAATCAATTGCTTTGTGGGTGCCAATGGCATAGGAAAAACCAATGTTTTGGACGCTATATACAATTTATCTTTTGGGAAAAGTTATTTCAATCCCATCGCTACCCAAAACATCAGACACGGGGAAGATTTTTTCGTGGTAGAAGGCATTTTTGAGAAAGAAGATCGTGATGAAAAAATAATCGTTTCGCTAAAGAAAGGTCAAAAAAAAATGATCAAGCGCAATGGGAAAGCATATGAAAAATTTAGTGACCATATTGGCTTTATTCCTTTGGTCATAATTTCTCCAGCTGATAGGGACTTGATCATTGAAGGCAGTGATACCAGAAGGAAATTTATAGATAGTGTGATTTCACAAAGTGATAAAAATTATCTCAATCAACTGATCAGCTATAACAAAATACTCCAGCAGCGTAATGCTCTATTGAAATATTTTGCACTGAACAATACCTTTAATGCCCAAACATTGGAAGTTTATAATGAGCAGCTGCACACGTATGGCTCTGAAATTTTCACCATTAGAAAAGCGTTTCTGGAAACTTTTATTCCTATTTTTAAGGAGCGCTATAACGCGATCAGCAATAAGCAGGAACCTGTTGATTTGAGCTATAGAAGTGATTTGTTTGAAACCGATTTGAATTCACTTTTGAAGAGCAACATCAATAAAGACAAAGCGCTTCAGTACACCTCAGTTGGAATTCATAAAGACGATTTGAATTTTGAGATTGACGGTTTCCCGATTAAAAAATTTGGCAGTCAAGGACAGCAAAAATCATTTTTGATTGCTCTGAAATTAGCACAGTTTGATTTCATAAAACAAAGAAGTGGCGTCTCTCCTATTTTGCTTTTGGATGATATTTTTGATAAATTAGATGAAAACCGCGTTGCACAAATAATTGCATTGGTCGACAATGAGAATTTCGGACAGCTTTTTATCAGTGACACACATGCTGATCGTACCGAAGACATTATTAAACAGGTGCATCAGTCTTATAAGATATTTAAACTCTGATGCAAATTCCAGATTTAAATTTCCAAATCGCAAGAACACATTAGAATGACATTCCTTTTGGGATTTAGAGCTTAAATTTTGGAACTTAAATTTTACACAACCATGAAAAGATATACAATTTTACTTTTGAGTTTCATTTTAATGGGCTGTTCCAATGATCCCAATTCATTTGTGGAGCATTTGACCGGCTATTGGGAAATTGATGAAGTCACCATGGCAGATGGTTCTAAGCGAGATTACGTATATAATGAAACTGTTGATTATTTGAGCGTGAACGATAGTTTGACAGGATTCAGAAAAAAATTGAAGCCTAGTTTTGATGGTACCTATACAACATCAGATGACGCTGAAGGTTTGAAAGTGAAAATTGAAAATGACAGTCTGCGTATTTACTATACCACACCCTACGCCACATGGAAAGAAACTGTTTTAAATGCGACTGAAGATCAGCTTTTGATTATAAACGAGCAAAAAGTAAAGTATCTTTATAAACGCTTTGAACCGATAACTGTGGAAAAATCAAGTTCCGAATAACAAAGTCAAAATAACAAATTTCAAATTCCAAATAATATACAACACATCTAAAATGGCAAGACGAAATAATGATCATCTTTCTATCAGTGATCTCCTAAAAGAATTTGTGGACAATAATAAACTTCAACCAGGACTGGACAAAGTGAACGTAAAAGATGCTTGGGCCCAGATGATGGGCAATGGCGTCAACAACTATACTACGGCTATTCAATTGGAGCGCGATACGCTTTATGTACAACTCAGTTCTAGTGTGTTACGAGAAGAACTAAGTTATGGTAAGGATAAAATTATAAAAATGCTCAATGAATCTTTAGGTAAAGACGTGATTAAAAAATTGGTATTGCGTTAAATAGGTCCTTTATTTTGTAACCGCTACTTCATTCTTCATTAACACTTTATTTCCGTATTAGTCCCTATTTTCAAATCCTCAACTAAATTACCTCTATGAAATATTTCAAACTACTGCTTGCTTTAGTGTTTACTATAGTCGTGTTTATTGGTCTGAATGGCAAATTTGGCAGCATTCCTCCCATGGGTAAATTTTTGAGTCCCAATCAAGGGTTTTGGCAAAACGAGCAGGATGAAAACCTCAGCACCAACATGCCTATTGATGGTTTAGAGAGTGAGGTTACTGTTCATTATGATCAGTATTTGATTCCGCACGTGTTTGCCCAAAATGACGTAGACCTATATCTTACGCAAGGCTATCTCACGGCAAAACACCGCTTGTGGCAACTGGAATTTCAAACCTTTGCCGCTGGTGGACGCTTGGCAGAAATTATTGGCGACAAAGCACTGGAATATGACCGTCAAGAACGCCGCCGGGGCATGGATTTTGGTGCAGAAAAAGCGCTCGAAGAAATGCAGAAAGATCCTGAAACTTTAAAATACATGGAAGCGTATCGTGACGGTGTCAATAGCTACATCAAGCAGTTGCAACCCAAAGACTATCCTGTAGAATACAAACTGCTGGATTATGCACCTGAACTTTGGACTACTAAAAAAACGGCGCTGTTGCTCATGTATATGACAAAAATGTTGGCCGGTGGTGATTCTGATCTGGAATATACCAATGCTCTTAAAAGTATTTGGAAAGGATCGTTTTGATCTTTTATATCCTGATTTTTTTGATATTAACGATCCCGTTATTTCTAAAGAAACCGATTGGAGTTTTATCGATATGAAAATGCCTGAAACGCCTGAATCAGAAATACCCTCTGACTCGATTACCCTTTCAGAAACGCTAGAGAAAACGAATCCTCATAATGGCAGTAATAACTGGGCTGTTTCAGGAGAAAAGTCATATTCCGGACATCCTATTTTGGCCAATGATCCACATTTAAGTTTGAATCTTCCTTCCATTTGGTTTGTCATGCAATTGGCCACCCCAGAGCATAACAGTTTTGGCGCCACACTTCCCGGGGCTTTGGGAATCATTTCAGGGTTTAATAATCATATTGCTTGGGGTGAAACCAATGCCACACGGGATGTTTTGGATTGGTATAAAATCGAATTTAAAGACACCACCAGAAAAGAATATAAACATGATGGCCAATGGAAAAAGACCACACAGCGTATTGAGGAAATCAAAATCAGAAATGGGAAAACGCTTTATGACACCATTATTTATACACACCATGGTCCTGTAACCTATGACCATAATTTTAAAGGCGATAATCCAAAAGCAGGCTATGCCATGCAATGGGTAGGACATATGGGTGGCAACAACCAACGTACCTTTTTAAAATTTAACGAAGGAAAAAATTATGATGATTATCTTAATGCGCTTAAAGGCTATACCGCTCCAGCCCAAAATTTTGTCTTTGCCTCTACCCAAGGTGATATTGCCCTATGGATTCAAGGAAAATTCCCCAATAAATGGGAAGGACAAGGTAAATTTTTATTAGATGGCAGCAATCCGCAACACGATTGGCAAAACTTTATTCCTCAGGCATTTAATGCGCATACTAAAAATCCGGAACGCGGTTTTGTGAGTTCTGCAAATCAGCATCCTGTGGATGAATCTTATCCGTTTTATGTTTTTAACGATGGTTATGAAACCTACAGAAACCGCACTATCAATGATTTTTTCAGATCGAAGGACAAATTCGACATTCAAGATTTTAAGAACTTACAGAACAACAATTACAATTTAAAAGCGTCTGAGTTGCTGCCTTATGTTTTCGCCAATATGGACACCTCCTCATTAAATACTGAAGAAATGGATATTCTTAATACGATCAAAATGTGGGATTTCTACAGCGAAATTGATCAACTGGCACCAAGTATTTGGGAAAGTTGGTGGACCAAATTGTCAGAAATTATTTGGGATGAATATGATGCTGATCCTTTGGTAATGGACAAACCTTTTACTTATCAAACTATTGAAATGCTCAAGAACCAGCCTGAAGATGAATTGATGGATATTGTCAGCACGCCAGAAAAAGAAACCGCAAAAGATTTATTTTTGATTACGTTTAAAGAGACTGCAAAAGAGCTTGTGGAATGGAAGGCAGCACATGGCGATTATAATTGGAGTGCCTACAAAGCTACCTTCGTAGGCCACTTGCTCCAAGCGCTTCCTGCATTTTCTCGATTTGATGTACCTATTGGTGGCGATTACAACACCGTAAATGCCGCTTCAAAAAACCATGGGCCTTCATGGCGAATGATTGTAGAAATGACATCCCCTCCTATTGGCTATGGGATTTATCCAGGCGGTCAATCAGGGAATCCGGGCAGTAAATATTACGATAATTTTATTGATCAATGGGCCGCAGGAGACTATATAAGCTTGTTGTTTATGCAAGATCAAGACGCTAAAAAAGATATTATGGCAACCCAAACATTAATACCAAATCGATGAAAAACAATCTTATTAATTTTGCAGTCACTTTGATTATTGCCATTATCCTCTCTCAATTCTTGCCTTGGTGGCATGTCATGGTCGCAGGTTTTGTCTCCACTTTATTTTTTGGTCTGAAACGTTCGGCTGTTTTTTTTATCCCATTTTTGGCCGTCCTTTTATTTTGGATGGTATATGCCTTTTGGCTAGGCAATGCCAACGATTTTATTTTGGCAGAAAAAATAGCGGTGTTGCTACCATTAGGTGGCAGTTGGCCGCTATTGCTCTTGGTTACGGGTTTTATTGGTGGTGTTGCTGCTGGCGTAGCGGCTTTATTAGGAAATCAATGTCGTCTCTTAATTAAACGATAGTAGCTATTTGTGGATCCCTTTAAAGAGATATGAGTGCTGTCAAACTTGAGATCGACTTGAAAACAAATTTTTAATAAAGCTATATTTCAGACTAAAAATTCTCAAAAATTTTAGGTAATGAAGTCTTTCAAAAATATTTATAGCCAAAAAGGTAGTTTGTATCCCTTTAGGTATTATCTTTGGCGTATTATATACAAATAATTTAATATTTATTACAATGAGTAAAGGAACAGTAAAATTTTTCAACGATGCTAAAGGCTTCGGTTTTATCGTAGAAGAAGGAAACAACAAAGAACATTTTGTTCACATTTCAGGATTAATCGACGAAGTTCGTGAAGGCGACGAAGTTGAATTCGATCTTACAGAAGGAAAAAAAGGATTAAACGCAGTTAACGTAAAAGTTATCTAATATATAAGCTTTTTTAAATGTAGAGCCCCGCAACAAATGTTGCGGGGCTTTTTGTTTTTAATCACCTCCACTAAAAAAAGCTTGGATAAAAATTTATCCAAGCTTTCAATATTGTGCTTCACATCATCTTTAAAATAGATACTTACAATTTTAATATCAGATTCAAGTCTGATATCTCATGTCTCAAAGCGAAGCGGTCTTATTTCTCTAATTAAAACATGTCTCTTCCAGCAAAATGAAACGCGCTTTCAATAGCGGCATTTTCATCACTATCACTTCCGTGAACAGCATTTTCGCCAATAGAGGCAGCATATAATTTGCGGATAGTTCCTTCAGCTGCATCCGCAGGATTGGTAGCTCCAATTAAGGTTCTGAAATCTTCAACAGCATTTTCTTTCTCTAAAACAGCAGCTACAATTGGTCCGCGGGTCATATATTCTACCAACTCACCATAAAAAGGTCTTTCGCTATGTACAGCGTAAAATTCCTTTGCATCAGCAGTAGTCATATGCGTTAATTTTAATGCTACAATTCTGAAGCCTGAAGCACTGATTTTTTCTAAGATTGCACCAATGTGTCCTTTTTCGACTGCATCTGGCTTAAGCATTGTAAACGTTCTATTTGTTGCCATATTTGTAATTTAATTGATTCTGATTAATATTAATTTTTAGTTTTTGGTCTTATTAAATCAAGCACTTTAAAACCCTTATATTTTTATAAAGTACTTATAAATTTCGTGCAAAAGTAAGGCATTTATAACTAAAAACCATATTGTGAATATTAAAAAATTAGTATCTTCGCACGCTATGAATGAACAGGATATTAAAGAAATAAAGGCCTTATTGGCCACCCCAAAACGCATCGTCATTGTACCACACAAAAATCCTGATGGAGACGCGATGGGTTCTACTTTAGGCCTTTGCCACTATCTTATAAAAAACAATCACAAGGCATTGGTGATTGCTCCCAATGATTATCCGGATTTTTTAAAATGGATACCTGGGCAAGACCAAGTCATTATTCATGAATCTGATAGAACCAAGGCAGAAAGCCTGATAGAAAACGCAGACATCATCTTTACCCTCGACTTTAATGCGCTTCATCGTGCTGGAGACATGGAGACTGGTTTGGCCAATTCAAAAGCCATTAAAATCATGATTGACCATCATCAACAACCCGACTCATACGCTGACTATATGTTTAGTGACATCACCATGAGTTCTACCTGTGAAATGATCTATCGGTTTATAAGCATGCTCGGAGATACTGCAGCCATTTATGACCAAATTGCAACATGTCTTTATGCAGGCATTTTGACAGATACAGGATCTTTCAGGTTCTCATCCACTACAAGCACCACGCATTTGGTGACTGCTGACTTGATTGCAAAAGGTGCTGACCATTCTGAAATATACAATGCCATTTATGACACCAATAGTTACGAGCGCCTGCAACTTTTAGGTGTGGCACTTAAGAATTTAAACGTACTTCCTGAATATAGAACGGCATACATTACCCTAACTCAAGAAGAACTGAATGCAGCCAACTTTAGAAAAGGTGATACGGAAGGCTTCGTAAATTATGGGCTTTCTATAAAAAACATTTATTTTTGCAGTCATTTTTATTGAGCACAAACAAGAGGGTATTATTAAGATATCCTTGCGCAGCAAAGGTGATTTCTCCGTCAACGAATTCTCACGAGAAAATTTTGGCGGTGGAGGCCATACCAATGCAGCGGGTGGCAAAAGCGACCTCGGATTAAATGATACAGTTGAAAAATTTATTAGTATATTGCCACGCTATAAACACACCCTAAATTCATGACAAGAGCTCTTCTTATCATCCTTATCTTAACCATCAGCGTCAGTAGTTGTAAGTCTCCCGAAGCTAGAAGACCTATTTCCCAACAAACAGGTTCCTTTATAAAAATTTCGGCAGAACGCAACAAAAAACTACATACTCAAGAGTCTGCACAAATCCAAAATATCATTGATAAAGACACTTCTCAAAACTATATTGCTTCAGAAAGTGGTTTTTGGTACTACTATAATACCAAAGTGGAGAAGGACACCATTACACCTTCCTTTGGAGACATTGTCAATTTTGATTATGACATTAAAGACTTCAATGGTAATGACATTTATTCAGATGAAGACATCCAACCGCGTGATTACGCCATGGATCAAGAAGAACTATTTACAGGACTAAGAGAAGGTTTAAAACTTATGAAACCAGGTGAAACAATCACCTTTTTATTCCCCTCTCAAAAAGCTTATGGTTACTATGGTGACAAGAACAAAATTGGCACCAATACTCCCGTTATTTGCGAAGTAACCGTAAATTCAATAATTCAAAACCAAAACGATTAAAACTATGCGATTGATTCAAAAGGCTTTTGGCCTCATATTGTTAATGCTCCTTGTTACGGCAACTGCCTGCAACGACAAATATCCAGATTTAGAAGATGGATTGTACACTGAAATTATCACAAATCAGGGCACAATGGTACTCCAATTGGAATACCAGAAAGCACCTGTAACTGTGGCTAACTTCATCTCATTAGCTGAAGGTACCAACACGCTTGTGGATAGTGCTTACATTGGTAAAAAATATTACAACGGATTGACATTTCACAGAATTATTGATGAATTTATGATCCAAGGTGGCGACCCTACAGGAACTGGAAGCGGCAGCCCTGGATATAAATTTAATAATGAAATTTCTGACGATCTTAAACATGATAAAGTTGGAACTTTATCTATGGCCAATTCTGGCCCAAACACTAACGGCAGTCAATTCTTTATCACAGAAGGCGCAACACCCAACTTAGATGGTGGCTATAATGTTTTTGGATATCTCGTTATGGGCGAAGATGTGTTGCACACGCTATCAGGGGTTGAAACTACTAAACCTGGCGACAAACCGGTAAATCCTGTCATTATGGAAGAAGTTAACATCATCAGAAAAGGAAAGGATGCCAAAAATTTTGATGCACCAAATGTATTCAAAGATCATTTTGCAAAAGCTGAACAAGAAGAAAAAGAGCGTCTTGCTAAAGAGGAAGAACTGCAAAAAGCTAGAACTGAAAAAAGTGCTGCCGCTGCTGCTGACATGAAACCTGCCTTAGAAACTTATGAAGGGAAATCAAAAACTTTGGCTTCTGGCTTAAAAATGTACAACATTACAAAGGGTACGGGCGATAAACCAAAAACAGGAGCCACTGCAATATTGAATTATGAAGGTTACTATACTGATGGACGATTGTTTGACAGTAACGTAAAAAGTGTTGAAGAGCTGTACGGGATGTATAATGAGCAAAAAGATCAAGCGCAAATGTACAACCCAATGCCAACAAAAATTGGTCCTGATGCTCCAATGATTGCCGGCTTTAGAGAGGCTGCTTCACAAATGCGTGTGGGTGACAAATCATTCTTTTATTTACCATCGCACTTGGCTTATGGAGAGCGTGGCAACCGTGTCATTCCGCCAAATACAGACCTGATCTTTATTATAGAAATGGTTGGAATTGAATAATAGATTGTTCAATTTCCAATAGGAAAATTCCAAATTCAAATATCTATTTTTTTGGAAATTAAAAAGCAGCTTTAAGACCTCTTAAAGCTGCTTTTTAATTTCCAATTATTCCGGTAATAAATTAGTTTACGAAATTTTTTTCAAGCCATTTTTACAAAAAATACATCCTATCTTTTAGCTTGATTTTTGGAATTGGAATTTGGAATTTGAAATTTGAAATTTACTTCTTCGGAATATTCTTCAAAATCTCCAATACAAATTTCCAATATTTTTGTGCAGACGAAATTTGAGCACGTTCATCAGGAGAATGCGCTCCTTTAATATTAGGTCCAAAACTGATCATATCCATCTCAGGATAGTTCTGTCCCAAAATCCCACATTCCAAACCTGCATGACACGCGGCTACATGCGCTTCTTTGCCGTTCATTTCAATATATAGGTTTGATAAGACTTTCAAAATTGCAGAATCCATATTTGGTTTCCATCCTGGATAATCACCTGAAAATTCCACTTCGCAGCCTGTCAGTTCAAAAGTAGCACGCAGCATATTTGCCAAATCCCATTTTGATGTTTCTACAGACGAGCGTGTCAAACATCCAATTTTGATGTCTCCATCTTTAACGATCACTCGTGCTATGTTATTGGAGGTTTCCACCAAATCAGGAATATCAGGACTCATTCTATAAACCCCATTACACGCTGCGTAAAGCGCTCTAGTCAACCCTTCCTGAACCCCTAAATCCATCATCATTGCAGGCGTCTCAATCTTAGAAATTTCGACGGTCAAATTAGGTTCTAGCGTTTTATATTCAGTTTTGATATCATTGATGATTTCTTCCATTTCAGTTTCGAATGCAGCGTCATTCATCGTGTCAACCGCTACGATGGCGTTGCTTTCTCTAGGAATGGCATTACGCAGACTTCCGCCATCAATTTCAGCAATACGCAATCCGAAGTTTTCAAAACCATCAAAAAGCAAACGGTTCATCAACTTATTGGCATTACCCAATCCTTCATGGATATCCATTCCGGAGTGGCCACCTTTCAAGCCCTTAACTGTAATTTTATAACCCGTTTTAAACTCAGGTGTTTCTTCTTCTTCATAGGTTCTTGTCGCCGTGACATCAATACCTCCGGCACATCCAACACCAATTTCATCATCTTCTTCGGTATCAAGATTCAAAAGGATAGCGCCGGTCAATAAACCACCTTCTAATCCTTTGGCTCCTGTCATCCCCGTTTCTTCATCAATGGTAAACAAGGCTTCAATAGCAGGATGCGGAATATCTTTACTTTCTAAAATGGCCATAATCGTAGCAACTCCCAATCCGTTGTCAGCACCAAGTGTCGTGCCCTTCGCTTTTACCCAATCGCCATCCACATACATTTCAATCCCTTGGTTATCAAAATCAAAGTTGGTATCATTGTTTTTTTGATGCACCATATCCAAATGCGATTGCATCACCACTGTTTTACGATCTTCCATTCCGGCCGTGGCTGGTTTTTTGATGATCACATTACCAACAGTATCTTCTAAAGTTTCCAATCCCAATTGCTTCCCGAAATCTTTCATAAAGGCAATCACGCGCTCTTCTTTTTTTGAAGGTCGTGGTACGGCATTTAAATCGGCAAACTTATTCCAAAGTTCTTGAGGCTCTAATTGTCTTATTTCTGTATTCATATGTTGATGTTTATTTATTATTAATGGTCATATGCAATTCGCAAATTTTCATTCGTATCTGTGGCCGAATTTTGCTCATGCTCATTTCATAGGTCTATTTTATGTTGTTTTACAAAGGTAAGGATTCATGGATGTTATATAAAACTATTTTCTATTTTTGAGGCATGCGCAAACACACCAAACTTATTATTGCCCTTTCATTGATCTTACAAATTTTGCTCATAAAAGTATTGGCCAATTTTCCTGAATTTGTCGAAAAATATTACAGCAACGGCATTTACCAATGGATTTCAAAACTGATGCACTTTGTATTTGGTTGGATTCCCTTTTCTGTTGGAGATATACTTTATACTGTAGCAGTACTTTATGTTATCCGATGGTTTTTCAAAAACAGAAAACGCGTTCGACAAGACACAAAAAATTATTTTTTGGACATTCTTTCCGCCGTATCAGTAGGATATTTTGCCTTTCACATTCTTTGGGCTTTCAATTACTACAGGTTACCACTCCATAAATCACTGAACATTAAAAACGAGTATTCTACAGAACAGCTGGTCAAATTTACAGAAGAGTTAATTTTAAAAACCAACGTCATACATGGCATCATTGAAGAGCAAGATACGAGTATGGTTATCATGCCCTATACCAAACGTGAACTTATTGCTTTGGCACCCAAAGGCTATGACCGGCTCGCTAAAGAATATCCAAATCTCGCGTATTGGCCAAGTAGTTTAAAGCGCTCTATTTACAGTCTGCCGTTGACCTATATGGGTTTCAGTGGCTATTTGAATCCATTTACTAATGAGGCTCAAATTGACGGCCTAATTCCTACCTATAAATATCCTACCACAACAAGTCATGAAATTGCACACCAATTGGGGTTTGCTGCCGAAAATGAGGCCAATTTTATTGGCGCGATGGCTGCTATGAAACATGACAATATTTATTTCAACTATTCAGGGTATTCCTTTGCATTGCAGCATTGCTTGAACGATCTTTATGTGAGAGATCCTGCGAAATATGAAGAACTGCTTATCACAATACATATAGGCGTTCTCAAAAATTATGAGGAAGCGCGATTATTCTGGCAATCTTATGAAAACATTTCAGAACCATTTTTCAAAAATACATACAGCGGTTTCTTAATGGCCAACAATCAAAGAGGGGGCATTGAGAGTTACAGTTACGTGGTGGCGCTTTTAGTTAACTATTTTGACACACACCCTTTGTAAAGTGTTAAAAATATCTTAATACCCATCAAAAATGGTCATTATCTTTATCTTTAGAAATCAAATTTCTAACTAATTTCAACCGTATGATTAAACAAATTTTGACTATCATGACCGTCATGTGCAGTTTTTCTATTCTAGCACAGGACTACTTCCCTAAAAACGATGGTGTTGCGACCAAAAACACCAATTACACCGCAATTACAAATGCCAAAATTTATGTAAGCCCTACTCAAGTGATTGAGAAAGGAACATTACTTATAAAGGATGGTAAGGTGGTTGCTACAGGAACCTCGGTAACAATTCCGAAAAACGCGACACAAATTGATGCTTCAGGTAAAAGCATTTACCCTTCGTTTATTGATATGTATTCTGACTTTGGAGTTGAAAAACCAAAGCGTGAAAGTGGTGGCAGAAGCTCACAGTATGATCCTTCGCGTTCTGGTTTTTACTGGAATGACCATGTGATGCCGGAAAACAACGCCATTGATCAATTTAAATATGATTCTAAAAAGGCTGAAGATTTGATCAAAGCTGGTTTTGGAGTCGTTAACACACACATCCAAGATGGCGTTGTGCGTGGTACAGGAACTTTGGTTGCCCTTAATTCTGACGATGATAATTCTTTGCGTATCATCGATGCCAAGTCTGCACAATATCTTTCTTTCAGCAAAAGTGTCACCTCCAATCAATCCTACCCTTCTTCCATCATGGGAAGTATGGCGTTGTTGAGACAACTTTATAATGATGCCGATTGGTATGCCAAAGGCAATTCAAAAACCAAAGATCTTTCCATTGAAGCGTTGAACAACAACAAAGCGATGGTTCAAATTTTTGAAGCTGGCAGTAGAGCTAATGATTTGCGTGCCGATAAAGTAGGCGATCTCTTCAACATCCAATACATTATTTTAGGTGGTGGTGATGAATATGAGCGCATTGATGAAATTAAGGCGATGAACGCCCCAATGATCATCCCAATTAATTTCCCGGATGCCTATGATGTTGAAAATGCGTTTTTGGCCTCTACCCTTTCCGTTCAAGACATGAGAGCTTGGAATCAAAAACCGAGCAACCCAAAATTATTGGCAGATAAAAACGTCACGTTTGCACTGACCACGCACGATTTAAAATCAGCCAAAGACTTCAAAGCAAATTTGATGAAAGCTATTGAAGCTGGACTTTCCAAAGAAAAAGCATTAGAGGCCTTGACTACTGTTCCTGCGCAACTTTTAGGAAAATCTGACAAAATTGGGTCCTTAGCAAATGGCGCTTATGCCAACTTCTTGATTGCTTCAGGAGATATTTTTGATGAAAAAACAACGCTGTTTGAAAACTGGGTACAAGGCCATAAAAACGTGATTGAAAACAGAAATATTGTGGACATATCTGGTACCTATGCCTTTACTTTAGCTAGTGAGGCTTATGAGATGACGCTTTCTGGTGAATCGAGCAAGTTGAAATCAGAAATCACTTCTAACGATAAAAAACGTGGCTCAAAAGTATCTTATGCTGATGATTGGATAAATATTGCGTTTACGACTCAAGATAGCACCAAACAAGAGTTTATCAGAATTGTGGCGAACGTGGATGCCAATAAAAATCTGAATGGAAAGGCCATCATGCCCAATGGTAGTGAAATGAACTTCTTCTCAAAACATACAGAAACCAAAAAAGACGCCACTACTGATGCCAAAAAAGAGGATGAAGATGACGAGAAAAAAGAAGCGACTGCTTTTGTATCGCCAATTACTTTTCCTAATAATGGCTATGGTTTTGAAACCTTACCAAAAGCTGAAACCTTATTATTTAAAAACGCCACAGTTTGGACCAATGAAAAAGATGGCATTTTAGAAAATACCGATGTCCTGATCAAAAACGGTAAAATTGCCAAAATAGGAAAGAATCTTTCTGATGGTGGTGCAACAGTTATTGATGCCACAGGAAAACACTTGACTTCTGGGGTTATTGATGAGCATTCACATATTGCGGCAGCTTCTGTCAATGAAGGTGGACAAAACTCCTCTGCAGAAGTCACCATTGAAGACGTTATTGACGATACAGATGTCAATCTTTATAGAAACTTAGCCGGCGGTGTTACGTCCATTCAAATTTTACATGGTTCAGCAAATCCAATTGGTGGCCGTTCTGCCATCATCAAACCAAAATGGGGACATGCTGCTCAAGACTTAATATTTGATAACAGTCCGAAGTTTATAAAATTTGCCTTAGGTGAAAATGTCAAACAATCCAATTGGGATGGTACGCGATTCCCACAAACCAGAATGGGTGTTGAGCAAGTGTATGTGGATTATTTTACGCGAGCAAAGGCCTACGAGGCCTTGAAAAAAAGCGGTAAACCTTACCGTAAGGATATCGAAATGGAAACTTTGGTTGAAATATTGAACGGCGAGCGTTTTATCTCTTGTCACTCCTATGTACAAAGTGAGATCAATATGTTTATGGAGGTTGCTGAGCAATTCAACTTTACCATCAATACGTTTACCCATATTTTAGAAGGTTATAAAGTAGCCGATAAGATGGCTGAGCATGGAGTTGGAGGATCCACATTTAGTGATTGGTGGTCTTACAAATATGAAGTCAATGATGCTATTCCTTACAACGCCGCCATTATGCATGATGCGGGCGTAACGGTTGCCATCAATAGTGATGATGCTGAAATGAGCCGTCGTTTGAATCAAGAAGCTGCCAAATCAGTTAAATATGGTGGTGTTAGCGAAGAAGAGGCTTGGAAATTTGTCACCTTGAATCCTGCAAAACTGTTGCATATTGATGATCGTGTGGGCAGTATTAAGATTGGTAAAGATGCCGATGTGGTGCTTTGGACGGACCATCCGCTTTCAATATATGCAAAAGCTGAAAAAACTATTATTGAAGGCGTTACCTATTTTGATTTAAAACGTGATGAAATGATCAGAGCACAAATCAAAAAAGAAAAAAGTGAACTGATCAATGAGATGTTACAAGCCAAGAATAAAGGTTTAAAAACACAACCGATCAAGAAGAAAGAAAAGGAATTGTTGCATTGCGATTCGGAGTAGTTGTCAGTTTTCAGTTTTCAGTTTTCAGTAAAAAAATAAAATAGTCGTGCATTCGTGGCACAAAAACGTAACCATATGAAAAACATAATATATACACTCATAATAATTCTGTGCACCTCCTTTGGGTTTGCACAACAAACACCAGCAGCAAAGCAATCGAAACCGATTGCCATTACTGGTGCAACCGCACATTTGGGCAATGGCGAGGTCATTGAAAACAGTCTTATCGTTTTTAAAGACGGCAAACTGACCACGGTGTCAAGCAATACTCAAATAGATCTTTCAGGAATGGAAGTGATCAAAGCCGATGGCAAACATGTCTATCCGGGGTTTATCGTGCCTTCTTCTACCCTCGGTTTGGTGGAGATTGACGCAGTAAAAGCAAGCTCTGATGACGATGAGATTGGAGAAATGAATCCTCACATTAGGAGTATCATCGCCTATAATGCCGAATCTAAAGTGGTGGAATCGATGCGCCCAAATGGGGTGTTGATGGGACAGATTGCACCTCAAGGTGGCCGAATTTCAGGAACCTCATCAATAGTCCAATTTGATGCCTGGAACTGGGAAGATGCTACCGTAAAAGTGAACGACGGTATCTATATGAATTGGCCAAGTAGCTTTAGCCGCGGTAGATGGTGGCTTGGTGAAGATCCTGGATTAAAGATCAATGATAAATACAGCGAGCAGGTGGATGATTTGATTTCCTATTTTAATGAGACCAAAGCTTACGCCGCTGGAGATCAATCTATAGTCAATTTACCATACGCCGCTACTCAAGGTTTATTTGATGGGACAAAAAAGCTGTACATCAATATTGATGATGAAAAAGGGATTACAGATGCAATTCATTTTGCAAAAAACAATAAGGTGCAACACATGGTCATTGTTGGTGGCAGCGAGTCTTACAAAGTAGCCGACTTGTTGAAACAAAACAACATTCCTGTGATTTTGCAACGTGTCCATCTTTTGCCAAGTCAAGACGATGATGATTATGACATGTCTTATAAATTAGCAAGATTATTGGTAGATAAGGGTGTGATGGTCGCTTTAAATGCTGGCGGACAAATGGAGCGAATGAACTCAAGAAACCTTCCTTTTTATGCAGGAACTACGGTTGCCCACGGCTTAGAAAAAGAAGAGGCTTTAAAGCTCATTACTTCAAACACTGCTAAAATATTAGGAATCGATCAAGATTACGGCACCTTGGAAGAAGGTAAAAGTGCCACATTATTTATTAGTGAAGGTGATGCCTTAGATATGCGTACCAATAAACTAACTCATGCTTTTATTGACGGTCGATCAGTAAGTTTAGAAACACACCAAACTGAATTATACCACCGTTATGATGAGAAGTATAAGGCTGAGAAGTAATTTTTGAGTTCGAAGTTGGAAGCGTGAAGCAACAAGTTTACAATACCCCACTTCGATTTTAAAAGAAATATTTTAAATTTGGATAAATCTGTCACTCTCAACATGGAGAGTGACAGATTTTTTTTATTTATTGAATCATTTCGGCGCCTTCTGGTCTGCCATAGACTCTAGGATCCATTTTGACGGTGGTCAACATCGGACTCACAAATTTGGTTTCACTCTTTATGGTGGTAGGTTGGTTGTTTTCAACAGTGTACCAAACCATCGTTTCCGGCACTACTATACCTTCAACCTCTTGCCAATTGGTGTAATTGATAAAATGCCATGCTTTACTTTTTTCGTCTTTGCCAAAAGTAACGGTATATGCCAACCAAGCCATTTTATGTGTATCGGCATCATAATACAAGATATACTCATCATCAGAAGATACGCCAACGCCAGTTTCATATGAAATTTGGATGCCTGGGTATGTGTTACCCTCAAAGATTAAAGGTTCTGCCTCAGCATACATAACACCGTCATCGGCAAGAACGAAGGGCATTGCATAAAAATAGAACATCAGATTATAGTAAAATTTTGGATTGCCGTCATAGGTGCTTTTATCCCTATTTTTCATCCAAAGGACTTCTCCATCAAATCCGATGGTATGCTTAGGCATTTCAATAAGCGCATAACGGTCTTTTAGATCGGTAGTTGTGATTTCATAACCTCCAGGTTTTTCTACAGAAAACTCCAAAGTAGCCATTTCGTTCCAAGTATCAAGTCCGCCATGGGCATCAAAAACTTTAGTCAAATTATCGGGATAGACACTTGTGGTCACATCAGGTTCTGCCTCAGTATAAGGCTCAGTTTCGGTTTTTGTTTCGGTAGTTTTGTCTTTGCAAGACACCATAACCGCAAGCAGCATTAATAAATACAGGATTTTTTTCATAAGTGAGTGTTTTTGTTTGATCATTTGACAACTAAAGCGTTTTAAAATTACCTAAATTGAACCGTACTGCGATGATCAATTTCTAGCTAATTCCGCAATTCTCAGCTCTTATTCAGTAAATTTGTGGCAGCAAAATACCACTAATCTGTGAATAAAGAAATAACTAGCGTTCAAAACGCTTATATCAAAGAGCTTTTTCAGCTCAAGGAAAAATCCAGGGAACGCAAAAAATCGGGGTTGTTTTTAATTGAAGGTGCACGCGAAATAGGCTTGGCCATAAAAGGCAATTATCATCTGGAGACCCTTTTGTATGTTCCTGAATTGTGTTCAGAAGCACAACTAAACAACTTAACAACCCAGCATCCTACTATCATAGAAATTTCGAAAGAAGTCTACCAAAAATTGGCACATCGAGATACGACCGAGGGTGTTATTGCTGTAGCCAAAATAAAATCGCATGACTTGAATAACATAAAATTCAAGTCTGAGTTTCCTTTGATTCTCGTGGCCGAAGCTCCTGAAAAACCAGGGAATATCGGTGCTATTTTGAGAACTGCAGATGCGGCAAATGTAGATGCAGTCATTATTGCCAACCCAAAAACAGACTTGTACAATCCCAATATCATAAGAAGTAGTGTGGGATGCCTTTTTACCAATCAGATTGCTACTGGATCTACTTCTGATATCATTTCATTTTTAAAAGGACACGGTATTGCTATTTATTGTGCGGCTTTGCAGGCTTCAGAAGTCTATACCACCCAAGATTTCACCAAAGCCTCCGCCATTGTGATGGGCACCGAAGCCAGTGGTTTGAGTGACGCATGGCTGCAGCAATCTACCCAAAATATTATCATCCCTATGCAAGGAGAAATTGACAGTATGAATGTATCTGTTGCGGCCGGAATCCTTATTTTTGAAGCTCGCAGACAGAGAAATTTTAAATAATAATCTCTCGCAAAGGCGCAAAGGCGCAAATTTGATCTACTAACAACTGGAATGCAGACTGTTGACTACATACTGAAGACTAAAATACATGACCTCCACTACCCTATTCTATATCATCATCGCCATTATTATCATTGACTTTGTCGTTGATAAAATTTTGGATGCCTTAAACGCAAAACATTACAATGACCCAATTCCTGAGGAGTTGAGTGATGTTTATGATCAAGAAGACTATCAAAAATCTCAGCGTTATAAAGCCACCAATTATAAGTTTGGTTTGATTACCTCTACATTTTCAATAGTTTTAACCTTGACGTTTTTAGGCTTGGATGGTTTTGAGTTTGTTGATACAATCGCCAGAAGTTATAGTGACAATACCATCGTTATTGCGCTGATCTTTTTTGGGATTATCATGTTGGGCAGTGACATCCTCAACACGCCTTTTTCCTATTATCAAACCTTTGTCATTGAGGAACGCTTTGGGTTTAACAAAACCACGAAAGCCACTTTTATTTTTGACAAACTCAAAGGATTGCTCATGATGGCCATTGTTGGCGGCGGAATTTTGGCGCTGATTATTTGGTTTTATGACGTGACAGGCACTTACTTTTGGTTGTATGCCTGGGCGCTTGTAGCAGTGTTCAGTATTTTTACCAATATGTTTTATGCGCGGCTCATTGTCCCACTATTTAATAAACAAACCCCTTTGGAAGAAGGTGAATTGAGAGATAAAATCTCAGGGTATGCTAATTCTGTTGGGTTCAATCTCGATAAGATCTTTGTAATAGACGGCTCAAAACGCAGCACTAAGGCCAATGCTTATTTTTCTGGATTTGGAAGCGAAAAGCGTGTCACTCTTTATGATACTTTGGTCAATGATTTGGAAGATGATGAAATTGTTGCTGTTTTAGCACATGAAGTTGGGCACTACAAAAAGAAACACATTATCTTCAATCTGATAGCGTCGTTGTTGCTCACAGGGTTGACCTTGTTTATTTTATCCATTTTTATTTCAAATCCGTTATTGTCTCATGCGCTTGGCGTAGAAATCGCCAGTTTTCATGTAGGCCTGATTGCATTTGGATTGCTCTACTCGCCAATTTCAGAACTTACGGGTTTTGTCATGAATCACTATTCGCGCAAGTTTGAATATCAGGCCGATGATTATGCCAAAAACACCTATAATTCTGAACCTTTGGTAAGCTCCTTAAAAAAGCTCTCCAAGAATAGTTTGAGCAACTTGACCCCACATCCTGCTTATGTTTGGGTTCATTATTCGCACCCAACGCTATTGGAGCGGATTAGGAATTTAAGGAAGTAACAAGAAATACGTCTTTTATTATTTACCTCATTATAACTCAATATATTACTGTATATTAGATGATATAAACCTGAAAAGCAATCCAATTCGCTGAACACATGCCAAAACTCAAAAGCCTTTTTTTTTGGCAATGTTAATAAAAGTATTATCTTTAAAAGGAAAATAAAATCACACATAAATAACTGCTTATCAAGTTATTATGAGTTCTAAACAAAAAGATGTAGACCATTTTGGAATGACAAAACTAGTTGTAGACAATAGAATAAACAGGCTTTTTAAAGGAGTTAAGTCCTCTTTCAAACAATACCCATAATTCATCCATGAAAATTGTTTTCTTAGCTAGATATCTACCCGCAGAAGGTTCTACAACACACATGTATTCCGCAGCTAAAAATCTTATTGAAAGAGGTCACAAGGTCTATATTTTATCAAGAGGTCCAGGGGATGATTCGAGTGCTGTTAATTTATATGAAAAAGCTGAACGAGATGGCGTACAATTTGTAAAACTTCCATTTCCACTATTCAAAAAAATAAATTTATTTTCAAGATCTCAACAACTAGCGTCCTATATTTTTGCCACACCTGTGACGTTATTTCATTTATTTAAAATCAAGCCTGATGTAGTTCACGCCCATTATCCCGTGACAACTTACTTAGCTGCAATGTATAAAAAATTAACTGGCAAAAAATTTATTGTAACACACCACATTACGGAAATTCCTAGGCATCTGTTGAACAGAAAGGCGGATTATGTTATTGCTATTAGCAGAGAATTGGAGAAGCATTTAATCACATCCTATAAATACGACAAGGACCAAGTTAAACTTATTTTCAATGGCGTAAGGGACCATCATATCACTCTAGAAAATAATGCTAATTTTAGTTTACGGGAGTCTTACGGCATACCCCAGGACACTGTTCTTTTTGGATTTGTTGGTACCATTAGCCATCGAAAAGGTGTTGATATTATCATTAAAGCGTTCAGTCATTGTAAACATTTAAAAATTCACTTTGTTGCCCTAGGTAATGGAGAAATAGATTGGTTACATCAATTGATAAAAGACAATCATGTTTGTGATATGGTTACGTTAATTCCTTTCAGAGATCCCACAGATATATATCATATGATGGATGTTTTAATACTACCTTCTAGGCAAGAAGGTTTTCCGTTGGTTCCATTAGAAGCTATGATGATGAAAAAACCAGTGGTGAGATCAAATATTCAGGGTGCCACCGATCAAATTCTTGAAGGCATCAATGGCTATCTCTTTGAATCTGAAGATCATTTACAATTGGCACAAATCATTGAGAAAATCGTCTTAGATCCGAAATCATTAATTGATTTAGGTGAAAACGCTTACAAACATGCCGTGAATAATTTTTCTGAGAATACCATGATCGATAATATGTTAGTACTTTATGATAAGACGATTTAATTTTTGTTTTTAGAGAGTGTTTGTTAAGAAAACTTACAAACCAAAAAAAGGAAAGGATTCATCAATTATCTCTTGATTGGTGCCTTAGTTCTACCTACAGCTATCTTCTTTCTCGACAAGAATACCTTCATGGAAAAACCTCTTATCCTTTTACCACTGTTGATCCCAATAATTTTAGCGTTTTGGATTTATTTCATCACTCCGTATACCATCAAAAACAACAAATTAATCTATCGCACTGGTTTTTTAAGAGGTGAAATTGATACTTCTGCCATAGTAGAAATAATTCAAGGAAAAACTTTGCGCATCGGAATTATAACAGCACTATCTAAAATTGGATTAATAATTAAGTTTAATGCTCATGACGAAGTATATATTGCGGCTGAAAATAATAAAGAAATGATTTCAGATGTATTAAAATTGAACCCAGACATTAGAATATCAGGATCATATCTAACAGTTTCAGATGAGTAACAAAAAGAACCTCAAGTACTTCATACAAAATAAACGATCTATATTCTCTTCTCTTTTAGATTTGTATTTGAATAAAATAATTTTAAAAAAGATTAACTTAAAAATCGTAAATTGAACTTCTAACACTAATAATCCTCAAAGACATGCAAAAAGTAATCTACCCACTAAGTCTAATAGCTTTCGCTATTTCAATGTTTTTAATAATTAAATATCCAGAATCGGGAAGACTTAGTTTAATTTCAGGAGGCTTGTTTACAATAGGTTTCTTGTTGAACTTAATAAGTTATTACGGGTTAAGAACTAAGCAGACCAGAGTTTAAATTATTTTCTCGTCTAGGCAAGTTCAATATTTTTGCGACTGTAGGAATTTTTAAAAAACTACTTGTTACAAATTTTTCGTGACCGTCTTAATTTCAAAATAATACACTAAATAATTTTATACATGTGTTGGTAAATTAATTACTTTGGCTCTTAATAATGGCTTGCCAATAACTATTTAATTAACTTATACATGAAAAAACTCCTGATTTTTGCATCAGCATTGATCTTGACATCATGCGGCACAAATAAATTCTTAACAAACTCAGTTACTGCTAGTGAGATTTCAAAACTTGGTTACTTTGAACCCTCCGCATACATCCAATACATTGAAAAAGGAAATAAGCCGACTTTCAGTGACTCTCTGTCGGGTATCACGAGAGCAAAATTGGATTCTTTAATAACCGAAAACAAATCCAGTTTACCATTGACCAAAAAAATTGTCATTGAAAATAATGCGCTCAAAACAAGAGTTGAAAATGAAATGGGTTATTTGGCCCAACTGATTGGCCAGCAGAGAAACTTGAAAGACATTCCGCTAACACCAGCTATTGACTCCCTTATGGAAACCAACAACCAGCGCTTTGCGCTTTCAACTGTTGCAACCGGTTTTGGACGAAGAAAAGGAAATTATGGTGGGCAAGTGGCAAAGGGCCTTGCTGTTGGAATTTTAACTTTAGGAATGGTTGTGCCCTCTCCAATCAAATCGAATTTAACATTACATGCTTTCATCTTTGACTCAGAAAAAAATGAAATTGTTTTTTACAAGAAATTAATGCCGAATAAGGAAAAAGAACCAACCGATCCAGAATTCATTGAAAGACAGCTGACATTACTTTTTAATGGTTATTTTTATGATAAAAAATAAATTTGTCACAGTTAATGTGTTTTATCAACGATCATCAAATATATTTTTTTTTCCTGCAGAACCTCTACTAAACCCGCATTTAATGAGAATTATAGATCAAATTGTATAGCCATTCTAATTCTCTAAATTAGTCACTCAAACGATAATCATTTTTTTTATGAAATTAGATTCCTTAGAAGTTGATAGTAGCTTTTTAAAGCGTGTTTTTTTAGGCATTATATTAGCTATCACAAGCTTAAATTTGAGTTTCGGTCAAGAATTGCAAGATGGTCAAAAGAGATGGAGCTCAGAAACAAGGCTTAGCTTGGATGATTTCAAGATCAAAGTGAGTGAAGCGAATAACGAGGTTGCCTTCAGCCAGTTTATGATTACTCACGCTATTGGAGGATTCGATTTCATGAAGAAGAATATGAACCAAAAAGTAGGGAATATTTTTTTAGGAAATGCCTCTTATATTGACACTTCCAGAGTTGAAAACATTCAAGAACAACTCGACTTCCAACAAATGCAATTTGATCTGGCTGAAATTCAAGCTCGTAATTTCAGAAAAAGAGTATTGAAAAACAAGAGTCAGTTGACCAAAGGATTTGATATCATCAATAAAATTAATAATGAAATCATGTCTGAACTCTCTGAAATGAGGCTGACTTTAATGAGAGATACAGATACAGGGCGAAACAAACAACAAGTTGCAGAATGGAAAGAAAAAATTAAGATTGATTTAAAAGTTCTACACGACTTTCGATTTGAGAATAAAGAAAAAATTAAATTGACTGAATAGATCAATATGTCATAAACTGTTTAAGTTTCAGAATCTCAGGTTATTTATTGATCTGAGATTTTTTTATTCCTTCAAATCCAAAAAAACTCATTCTTTACAAACCTTCGTATACATGATTCACCTCATAAATAAGAAACAAATTTCAAGACCAATCGTATCGCATAAATTTCGTAACTTAACCAGTCCATTCAAAAAACTCAAATATGAAAAATTTATTTCTTTTATCAATGATGATTTGTTTCTCATCGGTTATTGGTCAATCTAAGATCCCGTCTGCCGAAAGTCAAATCAAAACGGCGCTTTATGCGTGTCCTGAAATGCACCAAGAAGGTGCTAAAGTTTTGGGCTACAACCAAAAAGGAGAACTCGTCACCCTACGTGAGGGCCACAACGGCATGATCTGTTTGGCCTCCGATCCAAATAGAGAAGGCATCAGTGTGTCTTGCTATAGTGATAAATTGGAAGCTTACATGGCGAGAGGTCGTGAACTGATTGCTGAAGGACAAACTGAAGTTGAAAAACGGGACACCCGCAAACAGGAAATCGACGCAGGAACGTTAATGATGCCAAAAGAGCCCGCTGCTGCTTATATGGTGACTGCAAAAAAAGAAGATCACGATATTGAAAGTGGCGTATTGAAAAATAGTAAAATCAGATATGTGTTGTACAAACCTTATATGACTGGTGCTGAAACGGGTTTGCCTACCAAGCCAGGAGCACCGGGAATGCCATGGTTAATGGATGCCAACACCCATCGTTCACACATTATGATCACACCTGCAACAGATAACTAATGATTTTAAAAACCGATTAAGGGTTTCTTACCAATTTTTTTATTTACGACGATTTACATTTACCGATAATTTGCCCCAACATCCGTTTAAAACGGCAGGCTGATGGATTCCGGATCAACAAAATCTTTGGTATAAGGGTTTTCAAGAAAACTTAGTAATGGCCTTTGAGGTTGCAAAATATGCTCTTTAGTAATACCGTAAACTTGCCAATAATTGGCGAGCAATTGAGCAAAAATATCCTCATTCCAAAACCCGAAAAGTGGCGGTTTAACATCTGTTTTGACTTCGATGGTCGTATTATTATTTTGGTATACAACTTCGTATTTAGGTTGGTGCTGTACTATATAATCTGAATAATGAAACCTCGCGAATAGCTCCTCAAACTGTAAGGGATGCAAAACGTGACCTTCGTATTTTTTGGAGGATTTCTTTTTGCTTCTCCATAATAACGCCATTATCTTGCAAACACGCAATAAAACCAAATCCGTTAACGCCAAACGAAAACATTAAGTTGACAGCATCATCACGATAGCTAAAAATATCGGCTGAGTATTTTAGCGGAAAGACAACAATACTCCATGGTTTTTTCCCAATAAACGAGATAGGTTCTATTACAGATTGCAGCATGAGGTGGAAGTTGCCAAAGCGCTCCCTAAGAGCTGCTGATAGTTCAAAGTCTTCCCCTTTTTTTAGGAGTCGGTCTCTTTCATAAACCATTTCGTAGTAGAGTAATCCGTAGACCATCCTGCCCGTCCATTGAAATAACAACACATCATCAAGAGCGGCCATACCTTCAAAACCGGTTTTATAAGCCTCCTGAATTTTTACGTCCAATATTTCAAACGCTTTTTTCACTACAGGAGAACATGGCAGTCTGAGATCTTCATAGGTATAGGTCTTTGCCTTATCCATCATCTCGATTCTTTCATCACCAAATTTGAAATGATCCATTAACCACTCAGGAAAAACGGTCATGGTGTCATTGGTCAAAGTTCCTGAAAGAAAGCAGAAATGTGGGTCAAAAATCAAATCCTTGAAAGGGTTAAATAGCATTTGGGACATAAATAGTAAGAAAATAAAGTTTTTATATCCTGCAAAGTTAGCCATAAACTATTGCTTACTTTTAATAATGTCAAGAGAAGTTACTTCAGAAATAGGATAAAATGGAAATCCTAAAACGTAAATCCAATCTTAATCCCGCCCCAACCTGCTGGCGTACCTGTCTCAAATTCTCGGGTAATAAGTGAGCGAGCATATTCAAAGTAAAGCGTTCGGGTTTGGAGCACAAGTCCGTAATTAAATTGCGCCGTTAAACGTTCCACCGCACTGCTATCGATAATATAAGGACTTTCTTTATTGAGCACACCACCCTGCAAGGTGGCATCATAACCGATCACAGAAACAGCAGGATGTATATAGGCATATAATTTAAATTTTCTTTCGGTGTTGGCAGAAAAAGGCTGATTCAATATCCCGAAAGAACTATTAACCCCAATGGAGGCATTTGTAAATAAAGTGCCCAAATTTGCAGACGCGTCGGCTTGCACAGACCATATATTTTCATATCTCAACACTTGTTTTTCATAATGCACATTGTAGTTTACGACCACATCATTCTTTATTTGGTGCTTCCAGCCCAATGGAATATCATTTCCTGTAGCTTTATGGATGCCCACTTGCATCTCTTTGCCAAAAGCTCCAGGGCCAATGAGTCCCAAACTTAATGAGGAGCTTAGTCTTGATTTTTTTGAGGAATTGGTTGTTATCACAAAACTTTTCAGCATGATTGCCGCAGCAAAAGGCCGGTCGCCGTCCTGTATTTCTGGACGTTCATAATAATGCGGCGTATACCCAATATGTTCAACGGCCACCCCATAACGCTTTGAATTTTCCTTTGGAGCTATTAACAACCTGTTGATGGGATTCTTTTCCAAAACAGGCAACACCAGCTCAAAGCTATAACCTTGGGTATAGTTTCTGTCTGTAGCATCAAAATAATCATTATCGTAGTTGAAACGGAAATAGCGTTCAGATGGAATGTCTCTATAGGACGCTGTATGATCCAATTTTTGGGAAAATAGAACAGATGGAAATAAGACGACTAAAAGAAGAATTTTTCTCACAGTCTATCTACGACAAAAGGAGATGTTCGGTTTTGAGTAACTGAAGGAAAAACTTAGCGCAATTTTTCACTCAAATACTTCCAATACCGTTTCGGAACATGCTGCACGTGTAGTTTCATGTTTTTTCTCGAGGCGATATTGGTACTCTCAAAATAGTCTTGCCATAAAGTTTGAAATTCAATCTCAGAATTAGTAAAAAAGTCGGTTTTGGTTTTTGTTGGATCATAATCGTCTGGCAATGCCAACTGCATCATCTCTACCCTTTTCAAATCATAATACAATCCATAATTACGCTTAAGATCATAAATAATCCATTTTTGATCCGCATATCGGCTTTTGAAATGTTTAGAAATGAGTGGCAGAACATCAAAATCAGGTTCTATATTTGCGAAGTAAATGCCGTCTGTGGTCAATTTAAAACGGACAAAAGCTTCCATTCTGTGCTTTTCCCGTCCCACACTTTTGGCAATCTGAGACACTTTCAAAACCGTCTCATTGGCAAAATCAAAATCCATAGGTAATACACTAATAAAAGCTTGTTGGATATAGTTTAGCAAAAGCGCTTCAATTTGTGCTTGCTCACTTAAAAATGCAGTATATACCCTTAAACTTCCTCTTGCACTAGTTTTGCTTTTGATGCCTTTCCAAACCCGATCGGCTTTTTCTAAATCCGTAATAATTTCAATTGTACTCCCAAAGAGTGATTGCTGAACATGCTGATTTCTTTGAAACGTGACGTTTGACATTTTCTGTTCGTAACTATGGAATACACAGGTTAGGAACCCATCAAAAGTGCCATCGTAACTAAGAGTATATTCCTCTGAATTTAGCATCTATCCAAATAAATTCAATTGCGGACTCAAGATATTTTGATATTTACTGGTCGTATTTTGTAAGATGATCGATTTCAATTGAGGCCCTGTTAAATCTCGCCTTTCAAAGTCTCTCGAATCACAAACCAGAAAATATTTAGCCCTGTTCAATGCGACCCCCATAAGTTTAAGATGGTCCCAATTTAAGTTCCTGAATTGTCTCGCTTGAAGTATTTTATGCACTGACTTCATCCCCAATCCTGGGATACGTGCCAACATAAATTTGTCTGCTTTATTGACATCAACAGGAAAATGTGCCATATTTCTTAAGGCCCATCCTAATTTTGGATCGACATCCAAGTCGAGATTTTGATGTTCATTATTTAAAATCTCATGAACTTCAAAGCCATAAAAACGCATTAACCAATCCGTTTGATACAATCTATTTTCACGCAACATGGGCACATCTGTGCCAATTTGAGGTAAGCGAGGATCATGACTTATAGGAATGTACCCCGAATAGTATACCCGTTTTAAGTTGAACTTCTTATAGAAATAATTGGAGGTCCACATTATTTGCTGATCACTTTCACCACTGGCGCCAATGATCATTTGCGTGCTTTGACCTGCAGGAGCAAACGTGGGAGTGCTTTTGATAATTTTCTTCTCAGATTGGTATTGTATAATTTCATTCTTGACTTTAAGCATTGGTTTTATAAAATCTTCACGATTTTTTTCTGGTGCTAATAATTTCAAACCCTCCTTAGTGGGGATTTCAATATTGACACTCAATCTATCGGCATACAATCCGGCCTCCTTCATCAACTCATCTGATGCTCCAGGGATGGATTTTAAATGGATATAGCCATTGAAATTTTCTTCGAGACGCAGTTTTTTGGCCACCGCTACTAAACGCTCCATGGTATAATCGGCACTTTTAAATATTCCAGAACTTAAGAATAAGCCTTCAATATAATTGCGACGGTAAAAATTTATGGTCAAATCCACTACTTCCTGCACCTGAAATGCTGCGCGTTTAATGTCATTGCTTTTGCGTGTCACACAATAGGCACAGTCGAAAATACAATAGTTGGTCAATAAAATTTTAAGTAAAGACACACAACGCCCATCTTCAGTGTAAGAATGGCAAATGCCCATACCAGTAGCATCACCAAGACCCTTATTGATATTGCTGCGTTTACTGCCACTTGAGGCGCAGGAAACATCATATTTTGCAGCATCAGCAAGGATCTTCAATTTTTCCTGTATACGTTCAAAAGACATAAAGATTGATTTGGGACTATTAGAAATTTGGGTCAAAACTAAGATTCTTTTTGCTTAACAATTGACTATATAGAGCGAAAGTTTGACTTAGAAACTTTGTATGATGATCATTCTCAAAATCTTATAGCGGTGTAGTCAAATTCTACAAAAAACATTGTCCATTTCCATTCTTTGTCTTACATTTAATTTATGACAGAAGTTGATATAGAAAAGGAAAATGCTGCCATTGCAAAGGCCTACAAAGAGCTGCTTAAAGTAAGTTACCAAACGCTTACCGTTACTGATAAAAAACTGATAAGAAAAGCTTTTGACGTTGCTGTTGATGCCCATAAAAATCAGCGCCGCAAATCAGGAGAAGCATATATCTTTCACCCCATTGCGGTGGCAAAAATTGTAGCACAGGAAATTGGGCTGGACGCCACATGTATTGCTGCAGCCCTATTGCATGATGTTGTTGAAGACAATCCTGAGTATACGCATAACTTTATAGAAAATACCTTTGGCAAAACTGTATCCTTAATTGTGGACGGATTGACCAAAATATCGTCTTTGAGCAAGGAGACAGACGTCTCCACACAAGCTGAGAATTTCAGAAAAATGCTTTTAACGCTCAATGATGATGTGCGCGTCATTATCATCAAAATTGCGGATCGGCTCCATAACATGCAGACCATGGATTCCATGCGTACTGACAAGCAGGAAAAAATAGCATCTGAAACCTTGTATATCTATGCGCCATTGGCCCACAGGATTGGACTTTATAACATAAAAAGTGAACTTGAAGATCTTGGCCTGAAATATACAGAGCCTGAAGTGTATCATAACATTAACAATAAAATAAAGGAAAGTAAAGAAGAGCAAGACGCCTATATCAATGCATTTTCTAAAGTAATTGTGGATTCTTTGGATAAGGAAGGTTTGAACTATGATATTAAAGGACGTCCAAAATCTATTTATTCCATCCGAAGAAAGATGCTCAAACAGGGGGTTTCTTTTGATGAAGTGTATGATAAGTTTGCCGTAAGAATTATTTACAAATCTGATTTTGCAAATGAAAAATTTCTCGCCTGGAAAATCTATTCTATTGTAACAGATCATTTTATCCCCAACCCTATCCGCTTGCGTGATTGGATTTCTTCACCTAAATCAACAGGATATGAAGCTTTACATATCACGGTGATGGGCCCAAAAGGACGCTGGGTAGAAGTCCAAATTAGAAGTGAGCGCATGAATGAGATTGCCGAAAAAGGCTATGCTGCGCACTATAAATACAAAGAAGGAAACGCTGAAGACGCTCTGGATACCTGGATAGATAAACTCCAAGAAGCCTTGGAAAGTAATGAGACCAACGCCGTTGATTTTGTGGAGCAATTTAAGCTCAATTTATATTCAAAGGAAATCTATGTATTTTCACCAAAAGGCGATTTAAAATCCTTACCAAAAGGCGCCACTCCCCTCGATTTTGCGTTCAGCATCCATACTGAAATTGGCATGAAAACGAGAGGGGCAAAAGTCAATGGAAAACTGGTACCCTTAAGTCATGAACTGCTAAGTGGCGATCAGGTAGAAATTTTGACCTCAGAAAACATAAAACCCAATAGAAATTGGCTGGATTATGCCACTACGGCAAGAGCGCGAAGCAAAATAAAATCCTCGTTAAAAGATGAAAAGAAAGACGTTGCCGAAGATGGCAAGGAAATTTTAAGACGGAAATTAAAACAACTCAAAATTGCTTTGGATGAAAAGTCCATCAATGAAATGGTTGTCTTTTTTAAGCTCAAAACAAGTTTAGACCTCTTTTATAGAGTTGGCATTGGTTCTATCAATAATCCCATGCTCAAAGATTTCGCTTCGTCACGCAGCAATGCATTTATGAGCTATATCAAAAGTAAGATCCGCAAACCAACGGTGGTTCAGAATATTGATAAAGATGAAATTACAGCTAAATATGACATGTTGGTATTTGGAAAGGAGGAAGAAAAACTGGATTATAAACTTTCGGCCTGCTGTAATCCAATCCCAGGGGATGAAGTGTTCGGCTTTTTGACGATTAATGAAGGTATAAAAGTCCATAAAAAAAATTGTCCCAATGCCTTGAGCCTTCAATCCAACTATGCGTATAGAATCATGCAGGCCAAATGGATTGACTCTTCACAGCAAGAATTTGCCGCGCAAATAACCTTGTCTGGAATTGATAATATGGGCTTGGTAAACACCATCACTAAAGTCATTTCTGACAACATGCATGTCAATATGAAAAGCATAAGTTTTCAAAGTGATGATGGCATCTTTTCCGGAAAAATTAACGTCATCGTAAATAATAGTACAATGCTCAAAAAACTGATGGAGAATCTAAAAAAAATTAACGGGATTGATAAGGTGACAAGAGTTTAAAAAGTGTAAATTTGCCAACGTAAATTATGAGTTCAAAAACAAAACATAACAATCAGGAAATAGTTAAAAACGTGTTCACCACTTTTTTGGAAAGCAGAGGGCATAGAAAAACACCTGAGCGCTATGCCATACTTCAAGAAATTTATGATAGTGAAGAACATTTTGATATAGAATCTCTCTATATCAAAATGAAAAATAAAAACTATCGGGTGAGCCGCGCGACTCTCTACAATACCATTGAATTGTTATTGGAATGTGCCTTGGTACGCAAACATCAGTTTGGGCAAAATCAGGCGCACTATGAAAAATCCTATTTTGATAAACAACACGACCATGTCATCTTAACGGATACTGGTGAGGTTTTCGAATTCTGCGATCCGAGAATCCAATCGATCAAAAAAACGATTGAAGAGGTATTTGACATCTCTATTACCAACCACTCACTTTATTTTTACGGAACAAAAAACGAACCTAAAGAATCTTAATAATGGCAGTAGATTTACTACTAGGATTACAATGGGGCGACGAAGGCAAAGGAAAAATTGTCGATGTATTGACCTCAAATTATAATATTATTGCACGCTTTCAAGGTGGTCCAAATGCTGGACATACTTTGGTTTTCAACGGTAAAAAACACGTGCTGCATACCATTCCATCAGGAATCTTTCATGATGGTACAATCAACTTAGTAGGTAACGGTGTCGTTATTGATCCTGTTATTTTCAATAAAGAATTGGACAAACTTGAAGAACAAGGTGTGGATTATAGAAAATCGTTGTTGATTTCCCGTAAAGCCCACATCATTTTACCTACCCACCGTTTGCTTGATGCTGCAAGTGAAGCTTCTAAAGGAAAAGCTAAAATTGGCTCTACCCTTAAAGGTATTGGTCCAACATATATGGACAAAACTGGCAGAAATGGGATTAGAGTTGGAGATATTGAATTAGCAGACTGGAAAGATAAATACCGTGCTTTGGCCGATAAGCATGAAGCGATGATTGCCTTTTACAATGTTGATGTCCAATATGATTTGCAAGAACTTGAAAATGAGTTTTTTAAATCGATTGACGTATTAAAAACATTGACATTTATTGATTCTGAAGAATACTTACACCAAGCTCAAAAAGATGGCAAATCTATTTTGGCAGAAGGCGCACAAGGTTCATTGTTGGACATAGATTTTGGAACCTATCCATTTGTAACCTCGTCAAATACTACTGCTGCCGGAGCTTGTACCGGCCTAGGTATTGCGCCAAATAAAATTGGCGAAGTCTATGGTATTTTTAAAGCCTATACCACAAGAGTTGGTTCAGGACCTTTCCCTACGGAATTGTTTGATGAAGCTGGAGAAACTATGGGTCGTGTTGGCAATGAATTTGGCGCTACTACTGGACGTTCCCGTCGTTGTGGTTGGTTAGATTTGGTGGCCTTACGTTACGCATGTCAAGTAAATGGCGTCACTAAATTGATCATGATGAAAGGTGATGTGCTTTCAGGATTTAAAACCCTAAAAGTATGTACCTCATATAAGTATAAAGGCGAAGAAATTCAGCATTTCCCATATAATATTGAGGCAGAAAACGTCACCCCCATCTATACTGATTTTAAGGGATGGAATGAAGATTTGACTGAAATGACTGATGCTTCCAATATGCCGAAGGCTTTAATGGACTATATTGAATTTTTGGAGAAAGAACTTGAAACACCAATTACGATTGTTTCTGTTGGTCCGGACAGAAAACAGACTATTATAAGATAATTTATAGTTATTAATTTCACGTATCAAGAAGCAAAAGGATTCATATGCTTTAAAATTTGAGAAATGTGAAGGCCGACAATCAGCTGCGGTGTTGTAATTCCATAAAATATCAATTAGGGTGATTTTTAAGCCATTCTCGGTAGTGGTGATTCGTGCCTGAGGACCTTATCATTAGGTAGATACTGGTTGTAAATTTATGTTAAAGGCAAATAATACCTCAATTACCCAGTTACTTTAGTTACTTTTGAAAATCATTCGTCACATATTGAGAGCTTTATACCTTTTTTCAGTCTTGTTTTTATGCTTCAGTCTGTCTGCAACTGCACAAACGGAAAAGCTCAAGAAAATCCGCGTGGAATATGCTGGTTTTGTCGATTCTGACAGCTTAAGAGGCCCTGGGGTTTCCGTATTTACAAGAGACAATACCCAACAGGTCCATTTTACCCATGAAGGCATTAATCTGTGGTGCGACCTGGCCATCTATTACGAGAAGGAAGATTTTATTGAAGCCTACAGTAATGTCCTCATGACGCAGGGCGATACCATTGCCATGACTGCCAAATATGCCGAGTATAGCGGTAAGACCCAATTGGCATTTGCAAGTGGAGACGTGGTGCTGAAAGAACCAAAATCTGTTTTGACTACTGATACGCTTCATTTTGACCGTGTTAAACAGCAAGCCTATTACAGAAGTAAAGGAAAGGTTGTAAGAGACACTTCAGGAACCATTACCAGCCAAATTGGTAGGTATTATATGGCCAGCAAAAAATACCAGTTTGTACAAGATGTGGTTTTGGTCAATCCGAAATACACTCTAAAAACAGTGCATCTCGATTTCTACACTGAAACAGGATACGCCTACCTTTACGGACCTACTACTATTGTGGGAGAATCCAATACCATTTATGCCGAGCGTGGCTTTTACAATACCAATACTGATACTGGGTATTTTGTCAAAAACTCAAAAATCAACTATGAGAATCGTGTTTTTGAAGGAGATAGCATGTATTTTGATAGGAAAATCAGTTTTGCTTCGGCAACCAACAATATTAAAGTGACAGACACCATTAATAATAGTGTTGCACGTGGCCATTATGCCGAAATATGGCGCGCAAAGGATTCTGTTTTTATCACCAAACGCGCTCTTGCTATAACTGTTCAAGAAAACGATTCCATTTACATGCACAGTGACACCCTTATGGTTACAGGAAAGCCTGAGCACCGCATCACTAGAGCGTATTATAATGCCAAAATATTCAAAAGCGATTTGAGCGGAAAAGCAGATTCCATCCATGCCGATCATAAATCTGGACTCACACAGCTCATTAATTTGAAACGCTTCTCTTCTACTGACGCCTTCACTGTAAAACGCCGGCCGGTGCTATGGAGCATTGACAATCAAATGACGGGAGATACCATCCACCTGATCTCAAACCCTCAATCAGAGCAGTTGGATTCACTTTTGGTGTTTGAGAATGCTTTCCTAATCAGTAAAGACACTCTTGGTGATGGCTTTAATCAGATCAAAGGCCTTAGACTCATCGGACTTTTTAAAGACAATGATCTGAATAACGTAGACATCATTAAAAATGCTGAAGTCATCAACTATTCAAGAGATGACAATCAGGAATTAATTGGTATTAACAAATCGAAATCTGGAAAAATAAATCTCAAATTTGTAGAAGATTATAAAATTATCACCTTGATTGATCAGGTTGATGGCGATATTTATCCAGAATCCAAATTCCCTGAAAATGCCCGAAAATTAAGAGGTTTTGACTGGCGGGAAGAAGAACGCCCCAAAAGTGTTGAGGATTTATTTAAGGACGATCCGCCTTTAGTACTGCCTATAATTAAGGGTTTAGGAGAGTATGTGCCGCAGGAAGAATTTTTTGATGACGCCTTATTGAAACGTGTGGAAGACGCAAAACCAAAAGATGCAAAACAGGATGACGAGCAAAAAGCATCCCGTACCATTCCAAAGGAAGCTCTTAAAAAAGCAGATTCAACAAAAGTAAATACGTTGCAAAAACCGACAAAAAAGGACAACTAAAATGACGAGCGAATTTTTACAGTACCAAGCCCAAACCACACCCCATCCTTTGGCCATGGAAGTTTCGCATGCTGAAGGATGTTATGTTTATGATACCAATAATAAGGCCTATCTCGATTTTGTTGCAGGTGTTTCAGCTTGCAGTTTGGGGCATCGTCACCCTAAGGTGGTTAACGCCATCAAAGATCAGTTGGACAAATACATGCATGTTATGGTGTATGGCGAATATATTCAACAACCCGCTGTAGAACTTGCTAAATTATTGGCGGAACACTTACCGGAATCTTTGGAATGCACCTACCTTGTCAATTCAGGAACTGAAGCCATTGAAGGCGCTTTAAAATTGGCACGACGCGCAACAGGTCGAAGTCAAATAATCTCTGCACATCACGCTTATCACGGCAATACTATGGGGTCAATGAGTGTGATGGGTTATGAAGAGCGCAAGCAAGCGTTTAGGCCATTAATACCGGATGTCCATTTTATCACCTTCAATAATACAGACGATTTAAAACAGATCACTCCCAAAACGGCTGCAGTCATTTTAGAAACCATTCAAGGTGGTGCAGGTTTCATAGAGCCTCGCAATAATTATTTGACTAAAGTGAGAACCCGTTGTGATGAAGTTGGCGCCCTATTAATTTTGGACGAAATTCAACCCGGGATAGGACGTACGGGAAAATTATTTGGTTTTGAGCATTACAACTGTATTCCTGATATTTTAGTTACCGGAAAAGGACTTGGAGGCGGGATGCCAATTGGTGCTTTTACAGCGTCCAGATCCATGATGCACACTTTGCAAAATCTTCCTAAATTAGGACATATTACAACATTTGGTGGCCACCCCGTAATTGCCGCGGCCGCATTGGCAACAGTTAAAGAAATTACAGAAAGTAATTTGATGGCGGAAGCTCTCGAAAAGGAGCAAGTTTTCAGAACGCATTTGGTCCACCCACTGATTACAGAAATCAGGGGACGCGGATTGATGCTGGCTGCCCTTACACCATCAGCAGAGATCACGAACCAACTGATTTTAAAGGCACAAAACAAAGGTTTGATTCTTTTTTGGTTGCTTTTTGAGCCCAAAGCTGTACGGTTAACACCACCTTTAACCATTACAAACGACGAAATCATCAAGGGTTGTAAGATAATCATCGAAGTTTTGGACGAAATTTCATCAAAATTTTAGGCCTGTTTTACCTCTGTAAGCCATTGCTGAACAGACTTCCGACCAAATAGGTAATGATTCACGGCCTCTCTGTTAATTAATTTGTTGAAAACATTCGGCTTAAAAATCACATTTAACTAATGATAACGTTACATTTAATTCAACGAACAATACAAAGTGCTTATGGAGTTCAGTCAACATGACGACGACAATAATTATTCGCTAACCAAGTTCGAATCAATGCTGAAAACAAACAATGTGTTGTTTTTTGATTCAAGTGAATTTGAAAATATCATTCAATTCTATTTTGAAAATGGCAGAATTGCACTCGCAAAGAAAGCTGTCAAATTAGGACTGGAACAACATCCATCATCTATAATTCTAAAACTTTTTCACGTAGAAATTTACATCTTGGAAGACAAGTTGCCACAAGCAGAAAAACTTTTAGATGAGCTTTATATTTTGGAGCCCTCCAATGAAGAAATCTATATTCAAAAAGCAAGTATTTTATCAAAACGTGATGAACATGAAAAGGCGATTGATACGCTAAAAATTGCCCTGAATTTAACTGATTCAGATGAAGACGATGCCGATTTATTTGCATTGATTGGCATGGAGTATCTGTTTATGGACCAGTTTGAAAATGCCAAAACGTATTTTATCAAATGTTTGGAGTTGGATTTTGAAGATTATTCAGCGCTGTACAATATTATCTATTGTTTTGAATTTTTAGACCTTAATGAAGAAGCCATCGACTTCCTAAACCGTTATTTGGATGAAAATCCTTATTGTGAAGTGGCATGGCACCAATTGGGTAAACAATACTTCACCCTAAAAGATTACCCAAAAGCTTTAGCTGCATTTGAGTTTGCTATTATATCTGATGACACCTTTGTAGGGGCTTATCTTGAAAAAGGAAAAGTATTGGAGAAAATGAAAAAATATGATGAAGCTATAGAAAACTACAACGTCACTTTGGCCTTAGATGAACCAACATCCTTCGCTTTATTGCGGATTGGAAATTGCTATGAAAAATTAGGGTCTGATGATTTGGCCGTCCAATACTATTTTAAAACGGTCCATGAAGATCCTTTATTGGACAAGGGATGGATCTCGATTACCCGCTTTTACAATAAAAAGAAAGATTACCACAAAGCGCTGTATTACATTAACAAGGCGATAAATATCGACGGCGATAATGTGATGTATTGGAAACTTTATGCGCAAATTAATCACCGCTTAAATTTTATTGAAGAAGCAGAACGCGGCTACAAAAAAACCTTGGACCTGGGTAATTATGAACTCGAAACGTGGCTTGCAAGAGCTGACGCGCTTATTGGTTTGGGCGAGTATGAAGCTTCAGCATTTAATCTTATTCAGGCAGCTGAGTTTTATCCAGAAACCGCTGAGATTGAATACCGTTTGGCAGGCATCTATTATACCCTTTTAGAAAACGAAAAAGGACACTACCATCTCAAAAACGGATTGCTTCTTGACTCAGAGTTCCATTTTATTTTACAGGAACTATTTCCTTTAATTGCAGATCATCAAATGGTGGTAAATATTATTTCAAATTCCAAAAAAGCCTCCAAGTAAATTTATATATCTTTACGCCTCTTACATGTAACATAAAAGATGCAAAGACGCTTATCAGATTACCTATTCATATCACTTAAAGGAATTGCTATGGGAGCAGCAGACGCTGTTCCAGGGGTTTCCGGCGGTACAATCGCTTTCATTTCGGGTATTTACGAAGAATTGATAAACACCATCAGCGGCGTAAATTTGAGCTTGCTCAAAACCCTCAGAAAACAAGGTTTTGCGGCTTTTTGGACACAGCTCAATGGCAACTTTTTGGTGGCTTTATTGACTGGCATCATCATCAGTTTTGTCTCCTTTATGAGGCTTGCAAAATATTTGATTGAACACCATCCTGTCTTAATTTGGTCCTTCTTTTTTGGACTCATTGTTGCCAGTATATTTTTTGTAGGCAAACAAATTGAAAATTGGCATTTGGGAACCGTTGTTTCCATAATTTCGGGTACTCTTGCCGCCTTTTATATCACCACCCTGCCGTCAATGGCCAACAATGACAGCGCTGTCTTTTTGTTCTTTGCGGGCGCTTTGGCTATTTGCGCCATGATTTTACCCGGTATTTCAGGGTCATTTATTTTGGTGATTTTGGGAGCCTACAAGACACTCAGTGATGCCCTACATGATTTTGATCTCAAGAAGATTATCATTTTTACTGTTGGAGCTGTGATCGGGCTTCTAAGTTTTAGCAGGGTTCTCAAATGGTTATTCAAAAACTATAAGAACACCACCTTGGCAGTATTGACCGGCTTTATATTTGGGTCCTTAAACAAGATTTGGCCTTGGAAGGAAACCTTGACCGTCTTAGAAAAATCGACTGGAAAGACGGTTTCCATTGAACAAATTACAGACTTAGGTACCATTGAAGTCTACCAGAAACAAATCAATGATTTTGAGACGTTTAAAATGGTCTCAGAAAAGAGCGTCTGGCCTGCTCACTTTTCAGACATCAATCACGCATTAGACCCACAAATAGCACTGGCCACCGGAGTGATGGTTGTCGGATTTTTGACTATCTTCATACTCGAAAAAGTAGGCTCCAAAACTCGGTAAATGCAAAGCACCAGAACCTTTACAGATAGACTTTTCCTGGTCATTAAAGGCTTGGGTATGGGTGCTGCAAATAAAGTGCCCGGGGTATCTGGGGGTGTCGTCGCCTTTGTGGCTGGGTTTTACGAGGAGTTTATTTATTCGCTTCAAAAAGTAAATAAAACGGCCTTTAAACTATTTTTCAACGGAAGATTCAAAAGTTTTTTCAATTACATCAACGGACGCTTTTTGAGTCTGCTGTTTCTTGGAATGATTGTGAGCTACTTCAGCATCTCCAAAATCCTCGATTATTTTCTTATCCATTCTGAACTGTATGTATGGAGTCTTTTTTTTGGAATGATCATCGGTTCTATTTACTACATCAATAAAGATTTTAACGACTGGAACTATAAAACCATACTCTCGCTCGCTATAGGTATTCTTTTAGGCGTTGGTATTAGTTTTTTAGATCCTGCCAAAGAAAACGACAATCTATTTTTTGTGTTTTTCTGCGGAATCATAAGTGTTTCAGGGATGACCTTACCAGGCTTTTCGGGCTCTTTTATATTGATCCTTTTGGGAAATTATGTGCTTCTGTTGGTCGATTCCGTCAACGCGCTTTCAGATACATTCTATGAGATTATCGTGGGCGATTTTAGCGTGTTCCGCAACTCTGAGCGCATTACGCTATTACAAGTATTAATCGTTTTTACACTCGGGTCTGTGACAGGCCTGGTCACGTTTTCGCACATTTTGAGTTATATCCTAAAGCATTACAAAAGCATTACCACAGCCTCCATTATCGGCTTTATTGTGGGCTCCTTGGGCGTAGTTTGGCCATGGAAAAACACCGTATACAGATTGACTGATAACGGCGCATTTATCTATGACTCAGCAGGTAAAAAAGTAGTCTCAAATTACGAGCGATTTATTCCCGATTTAAACAGTGAGACTTATTTGGCAATTGCGTATATTGTAGTTGGAATTGCAATTGTTTTAGCATTAGAATGGTATGGACACAGAACGAGAAAAGTCGATGCCTAAATTTGGCCTCATCGGTAAAAATATTGCCTATTCATTTTCAAAAGCCCATTTCACGGCCAAGTTTGAAAATGAAAACCTGCACTATACATACGAAAATTTTGATATTGAAGACATTTCAAAATTCTCCAAAATTCTAGAACAGGATAAAAACATATTGGGACTGAATGTGACCATTCCTTATAAAGAACAGGTCATTCCTTATCTAAATGAACTTCATAAAACGGCAGAAAAAATTGGAGCCGTCAACACCATTAAACGGTATCCTTCCGGAAAAACGAAAGGCTTTAACACCGATTATTACGGGTTTAAAAAATCCATCCAACCGTTTTTAAAACCACATCATAAGAATGCTCTGATTTTAGGCACTGGTGGCGCATCTAAAGCAATCGCTTACGCCCTGAACAAACTAAAAATCAATTTTGAGTATGTCTCCAGAAGTTCCAATCCTATCGCAAATTTTTTATATACTGACCTGACTGAGGATATTATCAAAAACCACCAAATCATTATCAACTGCACTCCAATTGGCACACATCCTAAGGTCAATGAATGTCCTGATATTCCGTATGACGGGATCACCAAGGAGCATCTTCTTTATGATTTGATTTATAACCCCATCCAAACAAAATTTTTGATTTGTGGTGAAATTAAGGGTGCCACACTATGCAATGGTTCTAAGATGTTGGAATACCAAGCAGAAAAGGCATGGGAAATTTGGAACAAATAATCAAATTAGCCTAAAACTAACTTTCTCTTTTGTTATCTAAGGGGTTGTTAGTATATTTACTTCTTTACAACACCAAGAACTTTAATCATTACGACAATGTCAGAGAAAGATAACCTGCATGATGCAGATGGAAATGAGAATTTAAAACACGAGGCTATCACTACTGAAAAAACAGGTACTGAAGACCAAAACTCCCCAAAAGAAGATAGGGCTTCCACTGAAAAAAAAGAACCATTAGTATCTGTTGAAGATAATGATGGCACCACTGAAACTGTTACTCCCGAAACCTCAAACGAGGGAGAGAAAGCAGATGCAACTCCAGAAACTGAGACGGAAACAACAACTACTTCAGAAACTACTTCAGAAGAAACACCAGCGCAGAAGAAAGATACGCATGTGGATGAAATTGAAGAATCTAACACTGAAGCTATAACTGCCGAAACACCAAACGAGGAAGAGAAAGCAGATGCAGCTTCAGAAACGGAGAAGGAAGCAACAACGCCTTTAGAAGAAACACCTGCGCAGACGACTAAAGATACCCATGTGGATGAAATTGAAGAGTCCAACGCTGAAGATGCCGAAGACGAAAGCAATGTTGAGCGTCATACCCTAGAAGACAAAGATTATCATGCCATGTCCATGGAGCAGTTGGCAGATGAGTTTGAAAACTTACTCAAAAATAAAAAAGTACAAACCGTAAAATCTCATATAGATGAGATCAAAACGGAATTTAACTCCAAGTTTTCTGAAATACTTGAAGAAAAGAAGGAAGAATTTTTAAGCGAAGGCGGCAGTGAGATTGATTTCTTTTATTCCAGTCCGCTAAAAAAACGTTTTAATGCATTATATAAGGATTACAAAAATAATCTAACTGCCTACTACAAGACTTTAGAGACCAATCTTAAATCTAATTTAGAAAACAGATTACGCATTATTGAGGACATTAAAGGCCTCATCAATGTTGAGGAAAATATCAACACCACCTATAAACATTTTAAGGATTTACAGGAAGAATGGCGTATTGCCGGCCCAATTCCTAGAGACAAATACAATAACGCATGGAACACCTACCACCACCATGTGGAGATTTTCTATGACTTTTTGCATCTCAATCGCGATTTGCGCGACATGGACTTTAAACACAATCTCGATCAGAAGCTCAAAATTATAGATCGTGCTGAAGAATTGGCGAAAGATGACAATTCAAACAGAGCGTTCAGAGAGCTTCAAGTACTCCATAAAATGTGGAAAGAAGATTTAGGTCCTGTTGACAAAGAGCACAGAGAAGCCATTTGGGAACGTTTTAGTAATGCTACCAAAACCATTCACGATAAACGACAGGCCTATTACGCCAATGTGGATAAAGCGCATGAAGGCAACCTTGAGAAAAAAGAAGCAATCATTGCTAAAATTGAGGAAATAGCCAAGGATGAGGTGAGTTCACATCAAGGGTGGCAAAATAAAATAAAAGTTATTGAAGGCTTGCGTACTGAGTTTTTCAATGCAGGAAAAGTGCCAATCAAGGTGAATGAAGCCACATGGGCAAAATTTAAAGGCGCCGTAAGGACGTTCAACAAGAAGAAAAATACGTTTTATAAAGGCCTAAAAAAAGACCAGTATACCAACTTACAAAAGAAATTGGAACTGATCAAAACAGCTGAAGACAATAAGGACAGTGATGATTTTGACACGGTCACACCATTGATGAAGAACATTCAGAATGAATGGAAAAACATTGGCCACGTCCCAAGAAAGGATAGCGACAAGATTTGGAAGCGCTTCAAAGCGGCTTGCAACCATTATTTTGATAAGCTCAATGCTGAACGCAATGCTGCCGATAAAGGTCAAACAGAGGCGTTTGAAAAGAAAGCAAAGTTACTTGATAATTTGAAGGAATTAAAATTAAGTGGCGTAGCGGAGCAGGATTTAGAAACCATTAAACAAAAGACCGAAGAGTGGAATGCCTTAGGACCTGTGCCACAAAACAAACGTTTCATTGAAGGTAAATTCAATAAAATGGTGGATAGTTTGTTCAATAATTTAAAAATGGACAAGTCTGAAGTGGAAATGATCAAGTTTGAAAACAAATTGGAGCATCTCTCCCAACCGGACGACACGAGACTTCTGGATAATGAACACCATTTTATCCGTAAAAAAATTGATGAACTAAGAGGAGAAATCAACCAACTTGAAAATAATCTTCAATTTTTCTCGAATATCGATAAAACCAATCCTTTGGTCAAAGACGTGTTAAACAACATAGAAAATCACAAGGAAAACCTAGCGGTGTGGGAAGAGAAATTCAAGAAACTGAAGG